>DATKUX010000167.1:0-24448 GCA_035530395.1 Spirochaetia bacterium | reverse complement strand
CCGAACCCCTCTCTGGATGCCCTTGCGAATAGGGTCTCGGCCTGGATAAAACCACCAAAATTGGCTTAGGCTTGTGTCATGGACAGCGCTAAGTAAATATCTACCATTTTCCGCGGGTGTTTTGCAACACTCTCCTAGAGAGTCTTGCCGGCAAATCCAATATACAGCCTGACGCGGCGTGAGGGCCAAGAGTTTTTTTGTGCGAAATCTTGACGAGGGCGTTACGGGTCGTGAAGGGAGCAGGAAACGGTGGCCTTTGCACAGAATATTCCAGCACATAGTGGAAGGGGAAGTGTCGATTATCCTCTTCGGGGGGCGGCACCCGGGGAGGCTTAAGGTTTGTGATGAAACCTGGTCCGGCGTAGCTAACGGAGCATGACCGGAGCGACGACCGGAAAACTATAACTTATGAGTTAACCTGACTCATCGCCGTAGTATAATGGGCGTGGGGGTGATTATGATACTTTTGGTGCCGGATAGGGGGACATGTACCTGTTCCCTGAATTGGTGCCACGAGTCGCTCCCGATGTCTGGGGAGTCAGCCTTTCGGGTCAGCCGTCTACGCCCCCGTCTTGCCCGCGACTACGGCTGAATGACTACGCCACTTCGCTTCGTAGGAATACTGATAAGGGAGTGAGTGGGTTTTGAGTAATAGTTTGTCATATGATGAATATGTAAATATTATGCGTAATAGAGTTAGCCAAACAGAAAAACTAAGAAAGCAGAAATTTAAAGAAGCCAAGAACTTAGCTATGAAACTGTCAAGGTTTATATATTTAAATTATGCGGTGAATAGCGTATATATATTTGGCTCGATACTGGACAAGAATAGCTTTAGGCTGGATTCGGATATTGACATAGCAGTTTCAGGTTTAGATAATAATCTTATTGGCGAATTACGCGAGAAATTGCATATTTTGGGGTCACCGCATAAGGTTGATCTTATACGATTAGAGGATTATAACGAATTCTTTAATAAGGCTGTTTTAACGGAGGGTAAGTTAGTTGATAGATAAGAAAAAAATTCAGAGTCTGATAAGCGGCATAGATGTTACTCAAGTATCAAGTAGTCAAATTGTAGATATCATTAATCGGCGTGTAAATCGTGTAGGGTCCTTTGAAAATGAAGATGATAATAATATGGCACTGGAGTCTCTGGCTGTAAATCTGTGTCATTTTTACGAATCCTTAGAGTCCATGTTTTCTAGAATTGCAAAGATAGTGGACGGCAACATGCCCTCTGGGGGTTCTTGGCATGATGAATTATTGCAGCAGTTGCTATCTGATTTTATGCAAACTAGAATACCCGTTTTATCCATGGAAACATATCGTGCGGTTAAGGAATACAAAGATTTTCGGCATAAATCATACAAAGACTTTGCAATTAGATACGATTGGGATAGCATGAAGAAGTTGGTAACTTCTGCGTCTGGCGTATTGCATATGGTCAATCGCGATTTGGCTAGGTTTAAGAAATATTTAGTCGATTCTCTAGAAGAGAAATAATCTCTACACTTACGAGGGAATTTGGAACTTCTGCTGGTGCGGCCGGCAGGCAAGAGCAACCGCAACTGGTCGTAGAAGTGCGGCGTCCGGAGGGGCAGGCCGGTTGGCCTAGCCTGCCCCCAAACCCGTCAAGTTATATAGTTTTTGCGCTACCTCAGGAACATGGCCCAAACGGCTCTCCCCGGGGGCTGGCGAGGCGCAAAACCCTCTCTCTTTCCCGGACAACCTCAACAACATGAAGTGATCGGTTGCCGGTCCGTAGAACAGCCGGTCGTCTGAGGGGGGAACCACAACTCTGGTTGGTTGCCGGCTTGGCCGGGCATCGCAGTCCGGGAAACCGGGGGAGGGGGTGATGAGGGTGTTCTTGCGGGCGATCCAGTTTCTCGACCGGTTCGACGCCGGCCAGGAGGCTTACCCTTTTAACATCGCCGCTTTTCGCGGCGTGGAAACCATTCCCATTTCCCACCCGGTTACCTTTTTCGTGGGCGAAAACGGTTCGGGCAAGTCAACCCTGATAGAGGCGGTGGCTGCCAACTGTGGCTTCCATGCCGGTGGCGGGGGGAAAAGCCATATGTTCCAAATGCAGAACAGTGAATCGGAACTGAAAGAACATATGCGCCTATCCTGGCGACCCAAGGCCACGGACGGCTTTTTCCTGAGGGCGGAGACGTTTTACCATCTTTCCACCTATGTCGACGACCTGGCCAGGGAGGATCGGGGAATATTGGATGCTTACGGGGGCCGGTCTTTACTCTGCCAGTCCCATGGTGAAGCTTTTTTTGCCCTTTTCCAGCACCGCTTCGGCCGCAAGGGAATCTACCTGCTCGACGAGCCGGAGGCAGCCCTGTCTCCGGGCCGGCAACTGGCGTTCCTGCGCCTGATCCGGCAAATGGTCGGGGAAAGCCAGACCCAGTTTCTCATAGCCACTCATTCGCCCATCTTGTTGGCCTATCCCGGCGCGTTGATCTATGACCTTGATGTTTCACCGCTACAACCGGTCGAATACGAAAATACGGAACATTATGTGCTGACCAGGGAATTCTTGAACAACCGGGAAAGGTTTTTTCGTTCCTTGTTTGATGAATGACGACCAGGTATTTACCTTGCGGGTTTGAGACTGCTTCCGGGCTTGTGCCAGATCTCTGTGCCCGGTAGCGGGCATATCAGCGGGCAAGAGGGGCCGGTTTTACGGCCCCTCTTGCCCCGGGTTCGCTGAGTTCAAGTTAACCTTCCTGGCGCATGGCCTCAGCTAAGCCAGCTTATTGACAATGGTTCCAACGTTTCCGGAAGTCTGAGGACCTTCGCCTTTTTGGGCTTCCCTGATTCGTTCGGCGGAACTTTCCGTCTTTTCCTCGACAGAACCGCCTTGCAGACCGCTTTTTTGAGTTGCTTGAATCAGACTGGTAACATTCATGCCTGTTGAGGCTGCTATTGCAGATACCACACTTATCACCCCCTTTTCAACATCACAAACAAATTAGCCCACGTATCAGGTGAGAAGTACCAATAATAGTGGTATCCTTATTTATCACATCGTCAGGAAATCCGGATGCTTAATGAGTATTTAGATTAGAATTGCATTAGATTTAGATTGGAATTGAATTAAACAACGCGCTAAGTTTCATTTATGACCAAAACCGGAGAATAAGGGGATCTCATTACCGGCGCTGACGGGAAACCAACGGCACGCTCCGTGGTCAGCACCGTCAGGCTCATTGCTGAAAGCCGGAACAACCGGCCGGGAGGATCCGGACCAAAGACAAAACGGACCACCGGTCAGGACAATCGCCGGGACCCTATGCCCGGCTGCCCCCAGCGGCCAGGCATGAATAACCTGATGGGCCGGCCAATCATTTTAATGCAATTCCAATCATTTTTTCACGATCAACTAATAATCATGTGGCTATAATTAAGGCAAGAGAAAAGCAGATCAGAATATTGGTCGGGAAAGGAAGTTTCTTCTAAATGGCCAATAGGTATATTTCTAAATGGGCGATTGGCTTGTTCAGTGTGGGCATGTTCACCTATTTTTTAGGCCTGTCCCAACATTTAGATAACAATAATCTTGCTGCTCCGGGGCCGCGGTTAGTTCAAAATAATACTCAGAACAGTGTAAGCAATGATATAAGGAACGAGTGGAATGCGCCAGAAAACCAGGGTGGAACTGATAATACGGCAACCAAGGGGTCCACTCTGATTACCAATGGACAAGTTCAACAAAATAGCAATCATATATATAACAGCGAAACGCAAAGCAGTAGTTCCTTTGTGGCTCGCTCACGGGCTTCCTAGGAAGGGAATGAATCATTACGACTACTTTTCAGGCGATGAATACTACTATTGGTACCGTTGGCTTGCCGGGTCACGTTGAGAGACAGGTGGAATCCTGGTTCAGTTATGTGGAAGGGAAACTCAGTCGCTTCCTGCCTGATAGTGAACTTTCGAGATTGAACCATTCAAATGGGCTTTCTTTTAGTTCATCGGCCCTGCTTAGCCAAGTTCTTGCCAGTGCTTCTAGCCTTTACAAAGAAACTGATGGCTTATTTAACCCTTATTTGGGAACCACTCTCAGTGGATTGGGGTATGATAGAAGTTTTGACCAGCTTTCAACCGTTAAGGAGTGCATGTCTGTCAATGAACCGGCACCATCAAAACTAAGAGAACAGATTATTGAGCCCATGGCTATGAACCCTTTCATGCCCTGTATCACCCTGTTACCCGGGGTGTCCGTCGACCTGGGCGGAATTGCCAAGGGTTGGAGCGCCCAGATGATGCGAAGTTGGTTAAGAGATGACGGAGTCATGTCCGGATTGATTGATGCCGGAGGAGATATCGTTGTCTGGGGGGAAGCGGGTCAATCCGGGTGGGACCTGGTAATTGCCGACCCGTTTTACCCCGAACAGAATATCGTCATCCTGAAACTTAAGAGGGAAGCTGCCATAGCCACAAGCAGTACGCTGAAACGCCGCTGGACCGACCGGTATAACCGGCTTTGTCATCATATTATCGACCCGGCTACCCGGCAACCAAGTCAATCTGATTTGGTACAGGCGACAATACTGGCAGACGATTTAACGGTGGCCGAGGTGTATGCTAAATGTCTGTTGATTTTAGGTTCTGAAAAGGGAATGGCCTGGCTTAGAGAAAGAAAACCGGATCTGGGAATCATCGGGGTAAGATCGGATGGCTCCGTGGTAACCGGGCCGTCTTTGTATCCATACTGTCTGGAATGGAGTGTTCAAAACTGAATCACCTGGTGCAATGGTCAAATGACATATTTCCTGTTTGGTATGTAATCCGTGCGGCAGGTTTGACCTCTTATGTTTTGCTGTTCATGTCGGTCGTGTCCGGTGTTTTGCAATCCTTGCCGCTGATAAGGGGGCGGGCGCGCGGGGTGCTTTACGCCTTTCATTGTGCTACCTGCTGGTATGGATGGATGTTTGGAATGGCTCACGGAGTTCTTTTACTGCTTGATAACAAAGTTAATTACACCTTAACCGACATATTAATACCGTTTACGGCACACTACATGCCGTTGCAGACTGCCTTTGGCATAGTCGCCTTTTATATCATGTCCTTACTGGTCCTCAGTTCTTGGGTAATGAAACGTATAGGAAGAAAGTTTTGGAGAGCGATCCATTTTCTTTCGTTTCCCGGTTACCTGTTTGCGCTCTATCATGGGGTGTCTTTAGGGACAGATTCCCTGTATCCAGGGATAAAGCTCCTCTACGTTTTAACCGGGGGTATTGTTTTTGCTTTGGTATTTTTGCGTCTAACCGTGGTCCCAACAAACAAGAAAGACCGCGTTCCGGCACGGAAAGGGCGTGGGCCGGAGCTTGGACTACGCCCGTAGGGCCCTTTGTGACGACCGGTGAAGCCGGACGGAAGGAAGGCGGGCCTGCGGCGTGGGTTCGCATTTGGTTGAAGGTTTCCGGCATGGGGCCGAAAAGACTCACGAACTTCCCTGCCGTGCTCCGCTCACCGGTAGCAGGATGGTAAAGCAACTACCTTCACCGGGCCGGCTTTGCACCGTTATCCGGCCTCCGTGGGCTTCGACGATGCTCTTGGCCAGGGCCAGTCCCAGGCCGAACCCTTTGCCCTGGGTGCGCGCGTCGTCGGCCCGGTAAAAACGTTCAAAAATGCGGGAGATGCTTTCTTCGGCAATTCCCGGCCCCGTATCGGTCACGCTGAAAAAGGCCTGACCCTGGTCAACGCCCACCAGCAGGACTACCTTCCCGCCCGGGCGGTTGTATTTCAAGGCGTTATCCACCAGGGCCCACAGGGCCCGCCGCAGATAATGGTCGTCGGCATCCACCGCGACCGGCGGTACAGACGGCATTTCCACAGTTATGTCGCCGGCCATCGCGCGGGCCATCTGCAGGGTTTCCACCGCCATTTCCGTGAGGTCGAGGGTGACCGGTTGGAAAGGCATCCCGGCGTCAACCTGGGTCAGCAGGAGGAGGTCGTTGACCAGCCTTTCCATCAACCCGGCGGCCCGGTTTATGGCTTGGACGGACTCATCCACTACGGCCGGTTCGTTTTTCCCCCACCTGCTCAGCAAATCGGCGTAACTCTTGATTACCGTCAGGGGGGTGCGCAGGTCGTGCGAGGCGGCGGCCACGAATTCCTGCTGGCTGCGGAAGCCCTTCTCCAGCCGGTCGAGCATTTGGTTGAAAGTTTCGCCCAACACATATAGTTCGTCGCGGGCTCCCCGCAGGCTCAGACGGCGGCGCAGGTCGCTGGTGCCGATCTTTTGGGCGGTGAGGGTCAGTCGCTGCACCGGACTCATCGCCGCGCGGGTGATTACCCAGCCGCCGGCGAGGGCGAGCAAAAGGCCTCCCAGGACCAAAAACACGAAAACCCGGGCCAGTTCCTTCAGAAAGTCCTCCTCCCCGGCCAGGGGGCGGGCCACCTGGACCGTCGCACCACCCGGCAACCGGCCGCCGGCCAGGTACACGTCCCGGCCGTCAAGGGAAAGCAACTTGGGAGGACCGGAGTAGCCAGGGTCAAGCGGGCGGTTTTTCAAGTTCAGGGAACTGGTGAGGACGGTTCCGGCCGGAGAGGTGACCTGGAGCCAGAGAATGCTGTTTCCCGCAGCGTTGACCAGGGCCGGGTCGTCCAGGTCGAGGTGGCTGAAGCCTCCCGTATCGTTATCTTCGTCGGGGGCCGCCATGTTCTGGACCGTTGAGACGGCACGGTGCGCTTCCTGGGCTGCATTGTTGAACAAAATGTAGCGCATGCCCCAGAAGGCTGCCAGGCCGGAGATGGTCAGGATAACAACCAGGATCCCGGCGTACCAGATGGTCAGGCGCCAGGTGATGGAGCGCACGTTACTCTTCCCCTCTCAGGATGTAGCCGACTCCCCGGACCGTGTGCAGCAACCTGGCGGGGAACGGTTCATCGACTGCGGAGGTAGCGGATGTAAACGTCCACTATGTTGGTATCACCGTAGTAATCGTAACCCCAGACGTGGTTTAAGATGGCTTCCCTGGAGAGAACGATGCCCGCGTTTTCAGCCAGGCAGGCCAACAGATCAAACTCCCGTTTGGTAAGCGGGATGTTCCGGCCGCCGCGTTCCACCTGGCGGGTGTCGTAGTGAATGGTAATGCCGCCGATCAGGAGCTTGTTCTTGCTCTTAATTCCAGCCGGGGCCCGGCGCAGGCGTGCCCGGATGCGGGCCGCCAGTTCTTCGGCCGCGAAGGGCTTGGTCAGGTAGTCGTCCGCGCCCGCGTCAAGTCCTTTGATTTTGTCCGGCGTGGTGTCCCGGGCGGTGAGCATGATCACCGGAACGTCTGAGGACGCCCTGATACGGCGGCAGATTTCGAAACCGTCGAGACCGGGCAGCATGACATCCAGAAGGACCAGATCCCATTTGCCCTCGGCAATCCGTACCACCGCCTCGTATCCGTTGGTGACCACTTCCACGTGGTAACCCTGGTGCTCCAGTTCCAACTGGAGGAAACGGGCCAGACTGGTTTCGTCTTCCACGACCAGGATGCTTGGTCTGTTCGGCTCGTCATCCATATCAACTCACCCCAGTCTCATTATATACCATAGAGTTGAAAAACCCCTGAGAACCACTCTAATCTAATTCCAATGAGACTCCAATCCTTGTTTAATCTTTCCCGCTTATTCTGTCCATGTCGGTTCAAGCGCCCGGACATCCGGAAGCGGATGGCCGGGGTCGTCACGGCAGGGGCCAAGCCTCCTCTCAACAATTTAGAAATATTTGGGTATGATTACAGGATTTATTGGGTACCGTAGAGAATACCTACTCGAACGACAGCATGGTAATTTTTCCCTTGCCCATCCGGGGCGGTCTAGCGGGATTGCCGGAGCGTGTTCTTCTTCGCGCGAGCCGGATGAGCACAATGGGCCAGGTTGCCGTTGTGGCTGGACAAGTCGCATGAGTCAGGTGGTTTTCGAAAGGTGCCGACGACGGGTTATTGACGACCGTCGCCCGGATTGCCGGGTGCAGGATCCGGACTGGCAGGGTCATGGTTGGATTTGCGGCCGCACAGCGGCGTTTTTCGGGCCGGCGGGCTTTGCCGCCGGGGAGGAGCATAGTTTTCCCGGCCTGCTTGAACATCTGGTCGGGTGCGGATGCACCGGGGAGGACGACAGTTTCCCCGCGACCGGGGGGTCTTTTTTAAAGGTCTGCCGGGTTTCCGGGGAAGAGCCGGCTCCGTTTCGCCGCTGGCAAGGTTTTGTTTAACCGGTTTTCCCTATGGTATAACGACCCCATTGGATAACTTTTCCCAGTGGAGGAGTTTGAAGAAAGTTATGTGCGGCATTTGCGGGTTTACCGCGCCGGCGGCCGGTCCGGAGACGAAGGCGGCATGGCTGAAGGACATGACAGCCCTTTTGGCCCACCGGGGGCCGGACGACAGCGGTTATTACCAGGACCATGCCGTCGGGCTCGGTTATCGGCGGCTGGCCATCATCGACTGCGCCGAAGGCCGCCAGCCCATGTACAACGAGGATGGCAGCCTGGTGCTCATATTCAACGGGGAACTCTACAACTACCGGGAACTGCGTTCCCAACTGGAAAAGGCCGGTCACCGGTTCCGGACCGTTTCCGACAGTGAGACCATCCTGCACCTGTACGAGGAGTATGGTGAAGATGCCCCTTTGCATATGCGGGGCATGTTCGCCTTTGCCATCTGGGACCGGGAAGCCAAAAAACTCTTCCTGGCGCGGGACCGCCTGGGCATCAAACCCCTCTATTACACCCTTTACGGCGGCGAGTTGCGGTTCGCTTCGGAGATCAAGGCTCTCCTGGCCGGGCCGGGAGTGCCCAACCAGGTCAACAACCAGGCGATCTCCCGTTATCTCAGCTTCCGTTACGTGCCCGGTCCCCAGACCATGTTTGAACATGTCGTCAAGCTGTTGCCCGGCCACTCCCTTACCTACCACTACGCGGGGGGCAAGACCACCGTGCGGCGGTACTGGCGGCTGGAAGACGCCCGCCGGTCGACCGCGATGGACGGCGAGGAATACCTGGACACCCTGCAGACCCTCTTGCGCGAGTGTGTGGCCAGCCACATGGTCAGCGAGGTGCCCGTCGGCTATTTCCTGAGCGGGGGCCTGGATTCCAGCGCCATTGTGGCGCAAGCCGCCGGCCTCTCGGACCGGCCCCTGACTACCTTCGCCACGGGTTTTGCCAGCCGTCTAAAGGGGGCCGACTATAACTACGGGGAATTTGCTGAAGCGGCCGAGGTGGCCCGTTACTTCGGTACGGACCACCACGAGGTCCGGATCCCGGTCGACGGAATCATCGGGGTGTTACCGCGGTTGGCCTGGCATCTGGACGAACCGCTCGGCGACCCCACGGCCATCCCCCTGTTTTTCCTGGCCCGGGAGGCCCGGCGGCAGGTGAAGGTGGCCCTTCTCGGAGAAGGGGCCGACGAACTGTTTGCCGGCTATGACCTGTACCGCGCCAGTCACCTGGCCGACTACTTTCACGTCCTGCCGGCCGGCTTTCGCCAGCGCGTCCTGGCCCCCCTGGGTCAGGCCCTGCCGGACGGCGTACGGGGCAAGAACTTCCTCTGGCGGGTCACCGGCCCGGTGGGAGAACGCTATTGTTGTGCCGGTCAGCTCTTCGACGACCGGGAGAAGCTGCTCCTTTTGGACCAGGATCTGATCAGGGGGCTCGATCTGGAGGATGCCCGCCGGCTGACCGGGGAACTGACCGCCCGGGTGCCCCACCTGTCCAGCCTGGACCAGATGCTCTACCTGGACACCATGCTCTGGCTGCCCGACGACGTCCTCCTGAAAGTGGACAAGGTGGGGATGGCCCACGCCCTGGAACTGAGGGTGCCCTACCTGGACCACCGTTTAGTGGAGTTTGCTTTTTCCCTGCCGCCGGAACTGAAGATGCGGGGAGCGATCGCTAAGTATGCCCTGCGGCAGGCCGTGGCTCCTCTCCTGCCGGAGCGTTTCGCGGCCCGTCCCAAGATCAGCTTCCCAGTGCCCATCACCGACCTCATGGCCGGACCCTTCTACCGCTTTGCCACCGGCCTGCTCACCGGCCGCCGGGCCCTCGAGAGGGGATACTACAGCCGGCGCGGCCTGGATGCCCTGCTGCAACGGGCTGGCACCGGCCGGCGTTCCTTCGGCCGGCAGCTCTTTGCCCTGGTCATGCTGGAATTATGGCACCAGACCTTCATCGACCGCCGGCTGGAAGTGCCGGAAAGCGTAAGAAGGGTGCGGGAAGCCTGATCTAACGCGCGAAAATGCTTGACAATGGAAACCAGGCTGGATATACTGTGTGTTAATTACATACCGTTAAGGACCATGAAGGGGAGCGGCCCCGCCGGGCACGCTTTAGAGAGCCGGGTTAGGTGCAAGCCGGCGCGGAAACGGCGGGTGAACGGATCGCCCCGGAGTCGGCAGGCCGAACGGATCCTTCCCAGTAGGCGTGTCCGGGTGTCTAACCCGTTATCAAATAAGTGTCTTACCCTGACACGAAGGCGCTTCCTAGTGAAGAAGCAGGGTGGTACCGCGGAAGGTGTTATTAACCTCTCGTCCCTGGCAGTTGGAACATGCTGCCGGGGGAGAGGTTTTAGTTTTTTTCGCACATGGTCAGGCGGAAAGCCGTATCGGGTGTCGGGGGTCTGGGGTTACCGGATTCCAGGCCGAGGGTAATTATTGGGGAAGGGGGAGTAAAATGGGTCTCATCATCTATCTTAACGGTTCCCTGGTGCCGGAAGAGGCAGCCGTAGTGTCGGTCTTCGACCACGGTCTCCTGTATGGGGACGGCGTCTTTGAGGGGATCCGGGCCTATGCGGGCCGCGTCTTCAAACTGGCCGAACACATTGACCGCTTCTACCAGTCGGCGCATTCCATCATGTTGAACCTTGGCTTGACCCGGGAGGAAATGACCAAGGTCGTGGTGGATACCTGCCGGGCCAACGGCATCCTGGACGGCTATATCAGGCTGGTGGCCACCCGCGGGCGCGGCGACCTGGGGTTGGATCCCCGTAAATGTCCTCAGGCTACTGTATTCTGCATTGCCGCCTCCATCCAGCTGTATCCGGCGGAGCTCTACGAGAAAGGGATGGCCATCGTTACGGTGCCCACCCGGCGCAACATCCCCGAGGCGTGCAACCCCCGGGTGAAGTCTTTGAACTACCTGAACAACATCATGGCCAAGATTGAGGCCAACCTGGCCGGGGTGGCCGAGGCGGTCATGCTGAGCGCGGACGGGTATGTGGCGGAAGCCACCGGGGACAACATCTTCATCGTGAAAAAGGGCGTTCTTTACACGCCGCCCGCTTCCATCGGTATCCTGGAGGGCATCACCCGGGCTACCGTGATGGAGTTGAGCGGCGAAAAGGGGCTTACCGTTTCCGAAAGCCTCTTCACCCGCCACGACATATTCATCGCCGACGAGTGCTTTTTGACCGGCACGGCGGCCGAACTGATCCCGGTGACCGCGGTGGACGGCCGCACCATCGGGGATGGCCGGCCGGGACCGGTGACCAGGGACCTGATGACCCGTTACCGCGACCTGACCCGGGCTCAGGGGCAGCCGATTTGACCCACCCGCCAGACTGTAACTGATTTTAGGGGGAGACAGGGGAGGTTTTAGGACCAATGCTCAGCGACGAGATGAAAAAGGGCCTTTCCCGGGCCCCGCACCGATCTCTCTTCAAGGCCCTGGGCTTTCTGGATGCGGAGTTGGAGCGCCCCCTCATCGGGGTGGCCAACGCGCAGAGCGAGATCATACCCGGGCACCAGCACCTGGACGATATTACCGCGGCGGTAAAGGACGGCATCCGCATAGCCGGGGGCACCCCGGTGGAATTCGGGGTGATCGGCGTCTGCGACGGTATTGCCATGAACCACATGGGGATGAAGTATTCCCTGGCCAGCCGGGAACTGATCGCCGATTCCGTAGAAGTCATGGCCCGGGCCCACCCGTTTGACGGTCTGGTGCTGGTGACCAACTGCGACAAGGTGGTGCCGGGTATGCTGATGGCCTGCGCCCGGCTCAACATCCCTTCCGTGATGGTGAGCGGCGGGCCCATGCTGGCCGGCCGGTTCGACGGGAAGAGGGTGGCCCTGACCAACGTCTTCGAAGGGGTCGGCGCCTGCCAGGCCGGTAATATGAGCGAGGAGGACCTGCACCGGCTGGAGGAGTGCGCCTGTCCGGGCTGCGGCTCCTGCGCCGGTATGTTTACGGCCAACTCCATGAACTGCCTGACCGAGGCCCTGGGGATGGCCCCGCCGGGCAACGGCACCGTCCCGGCGGTTATGGCCGCCCGGCGGCGGCTGGCCAAGGAGGCCGGGCTTATGGCCGTACGGGCGGTTTTGAACAACCTGCGGCCCCGGGACATCCTGACCCGGGCGGGCTTTTTGAACGGCCTGGCCGTGGATATGGCTCTGGGTTGCTCCACCAACACCGTATTGCACCTGCCGGCCATCGCCAAAGAAGCCGGCGTGACCATCGACCTGGATTTGTTTAACCAGGTCAGTGCGTCTACGCCCAACCTGTGCAAGCTCAACCCGGCCGGGCCCTTTTTCATGGAGGACTTAGACGAGGCCGGCGGTATCGGGGCGGTCATGCGTGAGCTGGCCCAAAAGGGCCTGGTGGACACCAGCCTGCCCACGGTCACCGGTCGCTCCGTCGGGGAGAACATAGCCAACTGCCGGGTGAGGCTGCCTGAGGTTATCCGCCCGGTGGATGACCCGCACAGCACAAGCGGGGGCATCGCCATCCTGCGGGGCAACCTGGCTCCCGACGGGGCGGTGGTCAAAAAGTCGGCCGTGGCCCCCGAAATGCTTTACCACCAGGGTCCGGCCCGGGTCTTCGATTCTGAGGAAGAAGCGTACGCCGCCATCTCCGCCGGTCGGATCAACAAGGGGGACGTGGTGGTGATCCGGTACGAGGGTCCCAAGGGAGGTCCCGGCATGCGGGAGATGCTCACGCCTACGGCTACCCTGGCCGGTATGGGCCTGGACCACGATGTCGCCCTGATCACCGACGGGCGCTTTTCCGGTGCCACCCGGGGGGCGGCGATCGGGCACGCCGGTCCGGAGGCCTTTGTGGGCGGGCCGCTGGCCGCCGTTCGCGAAGGGGATACCATTGTGATCGACATCGAAAACAACCGGGTGGACGTCCAACTAGCCGACGAGGAAATAGCGCGGCGGTTGGCCCAATGGCAGCCGCCCGAGCGCAAGCTGACCGGGTACCTGGCCCGTTACGCCCGCTTGGTGGGTCCGGCTTGCCAAGGGGCGACTTTCGGCGACTAAGGGGGGAAAAGCAGTGACTGGTGCGGACATCCTGGTTAGAGCGCTGAAAGAGGCCGGGGTGGATACCATCTTCGGCTATCCCGGCGGGGCCGTTTTGCCCATTTACGACGCCCTCTACGACGCTGACATCCGCCATATCCTATGCCGGCACGAGCAGGGGGCCGCCCATGCGGCCGACGGGTATGCCCGGGCCAGCGGCCGCACCGGGGTGTGCCTGGCCACGTCCGGCCCGGGGGCCACGAACCTGGTGACCGGCCTGGCCAACGCCCATATGGATTCGGTGCCGCTGGTGGCCGTAACCGGGCAGGTGGGAACAAAGCTGTTGGGACGGGACTCCTTCCAGGAGGCCGACATTACCGGCATCACCCTGCCCATCACCAAGCACAACTACCTGGTCAAGGACGTGCGGGACATCGCCCGCACCATCAAGGAGGCCTTTTACATCGCTTCCACCGGCCGGCCGGGGCCGGTGCTGGTGGACATTCCCAAGGACATTTCGGCGGGACTGGGAGAATACGCCGATCCCGGCGAGCTCTACCTGCCCGGCTACCGGCTGAATCCGGAACCCCGGCAAGAGGAACTTAACGCTGCGGCCCGTCTTATCCTGGCCGCCGAGCGGCCGGTCATCTACGCCGGCGGGGGCGTTGTTATCTCCGGGGCCGACCGGGAACTGGTGGCCCTGGCCGAGCTTTTGTGCGCTCCGGTTACCACCACCCTGATGGGGATAGGCGGCTTTCCCGGCGACCACCCCCTCTGTCTGGGTATGCTGGGTATGCACGGCACCCGGTACGCCAACTACGCCGTCTGCGAGTGCGACTTGCTCATCGCCGTGGGAGCCCGCTTCGACGACCGGGTGACCGGCAAGGTGGAAACCTTCGCCCCAGAGGCGAAAGTCGTGCACATCGACATCGATCCGGCGGAGATCGGCAAGAACGTGCGGGTGGACGCGGCCGTGGTGGGGGACGTCAAACGGGCCCTGACCGGACTGTTGCCGCTTTTGGCGGCCCGGGTGAGCGGGGCCTGGCAGGAAAAGATAGAGCTGTGGAAACAGGAGTACCCGCTGGAGTATGCTAACGGCGGCAAGCTCAAACCCCAGACCGTGATCCGGGAGATCTACCGGGTCACCGGGGGAAAGGCGCGCATCACCACCGAGGTGGGTCAGAACCAGATGTGGGCCGCCCAGTATTTCACCTTTACCCGGCCGCGCTCCTTCATCACTTCCGGGGGCCTGGGTACCATGGGCTTCGGCCTGCCGGCGGCCATCGGCGTCCAAGCGGCCTGCCCGGACGAAACTGTTTTCGATATCGCGGGGGACGGCAGCATCCAGATGAATATCCAGGAGATGACCACGGCGGTCAACTACGGCCTGCCGGTCAACGTGGCCATCATCAACAACGGCTACCTGGGTATGGTCCGGCAGTGGCAGGAACTCTTCTACGACCGCCGCTATTCCCATACCGAGCTTACCAATCCGGACTTCGTGAAACTGGCCGAGGCGTATGGGGCCGAGGGAGTGCGGGTATCTAAGGCCGCCGACGTGGCCCAAGTGCTGGAGCAGGCCGTGGCGGCTTCGGGACCGGTGATGATGGACTTCGTGGTGGACCGGGAGGAGAACGTGGTGCCCATCGTGCCGCCGGGTCTTTCGCTTTCGGAAATGATCGGATAGGGGGGAATGAACCAGTGCGTCATACGCTGGCGGTCCTGGTGGAGAACAACCCGGGTGTGCTGACCAGGGTAGCCGGGCTTTTTTCGCGGCGCGGCTTCAACATTGACAGCCTGGCGGTGGGGACCACCGAAAACCCCACCATCTCCCGGATGACCATAGTGGTCGAGGGTGACGACCTTACCCTGGAGCAGGTTGAAAAGCAACTGCACAAGCTGGTGGACGTGATCAAGATCAACGACCTGACCTCGGACGAATACGTAGGAAGGGAGTTGGTGCTGATCAAGGTCAACGCCGGTGCGGCCGAGCGCGGGGAGATCATGCAGATCGCCGATATCTTCCGGGCCCGCATCGTCGACCTGGGACGCCGGAGCGTCACCATCGAATGTACCGGGGACGAGCGCAAGGTGAGGGCCTTCGAGGAATCCCTGCGCCCGTTCGGGATCAAGGAACTGGTGCGCACCGGCAAGGTGGCGGTGCTGCGGGGCTCCAAGACCACCTCGTTGGACAGCAACGGAAAGAACAGCCGGAAGGGAGAAGAGGATTAAATGGTAAAGGTATATTATGATTCCGACGCCGACCTCGCGGTACTTAACGGACGCAAAATAGCGGTCATGGGGTACGGGAGCCAGGGACGGGCCCAGGCCTGCAACCTCAAGGACAGCGGACTGGATGTGGTGGTGGGCCTGCACGCGGGTAGCCGCAGCCGGGAGAAGGTTAAGGCCGACGGCCTGGCCGTGATGAGTGTGAGCGAGGCGGCGGCTGCCGCCCAGGTGATCCAGATCCTGGTGCCGGACGAGATCCAGGCCCGCCTGTACCGGGAGGAGATCGCCTCCCACCTTACGGAGGGCAAGGCCCTGATGTTTTCCCACGGTTTCAACATTCACTTCGGGCAGATAAGTCCGCCTGCCGGGGTGGACGTCCTGATGGTGGCGCCCAAGGGCCCGGGCCACATGGTACGGCGCATGTACGAGGAGGGGGCCGGCGTGCCCAGCCTGTTGGCGGTGCACGTGGATGCCACCGGCCGGGCCCGGGACATCGGCCTGGCTTACGCCCGCGGCATCGGGGGCACCCGGGCCGGGGTCTTCGAGACGACTTTCAAGGAGGAGACCGAGACCGATCTCTTCGGTGAGCAGGCCGTGCTGTGCGGCGGCGTCAGCGAGCTGATCAAGGCCGGCTTCGACACGCTGGTGGAAGCGGGGTACGCCCCCGAAATGGCCTACTTCGAATGCCTGCACGAGATGAAGCTGATCGTGGATCTGATCAACGAGGGCGGGCTTTCCTGGATGCGCTACTCCATCAGCAACACGGCCGAATACGGGGACTACATGACCGGGCCCCGCATCGTCAATGAAGCTACCCGGGCGGAAATGAAAAAGGTCCTGGGCGAGATCCAAAACGGTGAGTTTGCCCGGAAATGGATCCTGGAGAACCAGGCCGGCACTCCGGTGTTCCAGGCCGTAGCCCGCCGGGAAAAAGAGCATCTCATGGAAAAAGTGGGCGAGAGCTTGCGCAAGATGATGCCCTGGTTGAAAAAACACTAAGAGCCGATGTCTACGCAAAGGGGGGTACAGCGTGGAAATAACGGGTGCCAAAGCCCTGGTTCGCTGTCTGGAGCAGGAGGGCGTGGAGGTAGTCTTCGGCTATCCCGGAGGGGCCATCCTGCCCGTCTACGATGAACTGCGCAACTCCTCCATCAAGCACGTCCTGGTCCGGCAGGAGCAGGGGGCGGTGCACATGGCCAACGGCTACGCCCGGGCCACCGGCCGGGTGGGCGTGGTCATAGTCACTTCCGGCCCCGGGGCCACCAACGCGGTCACCGGTATAGCCAACGCCTACATGGATTCGGTCCCGGTGGTGGTGATCACCGGCCAGGTGCCCACCAGCCAGGTCGGCACCGACGCGTTCCAGGAGGTGGACATAACCGGCATTACCCTGCCGGTGACCAAGCACAACTATTTGGTCAAGGACGTCGAGCAGTTGTCCAGGGTGCTCAAAAGCGCCTTCCATATCGCTTCCACGGGCCGGCCGGGTCCCGTATTGATCGACCTGCCCAAGGACGTTTCCACCGCCCACCTGAAGTTTGACTATTCAGGTCCGGTGCAACTCCGGGGCTACAAACCCACCTATCAGGGCCACCCAGCCCAGATTAAGCAGGCGGTGCGGCTGATCATGGAAGCGGAGCGGCCGGTCATATACGCCGGCGGCGGCATCGTCAGCGCCCGCGCCTCTGCGGAACTGCTGACCCTGGCCGAACTGGTCAACGCCCCGGTTACCAACACCCTGATGGGACTGTCCGGCTTTCCCGGTCAGCACCCCCTGTTTTTGGGCATGCTGGGCCTGCACGGTTCCCGGGCCGCCAACCTGGCGGTGACCGAGTGCGACCTTCTGATCGCCCTGGGGGCGCGTTTCGACGACCGGGTGACCGGCAAGGTGGCCGGCTTTGCGCCGGACGCCCGGGTGATCCACGTGGACGTGGACCCGGCCGAGATCGGCAAGAACGTGCGGGTGAACCTGCCCATCGTGGGCGATGTCCGGCAGGTCATGCGGGCTCTCATCGAGGGTCTGAAGAAGAAGGACAACCCGGTCTGGCTGCAGAGGATAAACGAATTGAAGGAGACCCATTCCCTGACCTATGTCCGGGATGAAGACACCCTGCAGCCGCAGTACATCATCCAGCGCATCTGTGAACTGACCGGCGGGGAGGCTATCGTGGTCACCGACGTGGGCCAGCACCAGATGTGGGCGGCTCAGTACTACCGTTGCGCCCTGCCCGGCGGCTTCATCACCTCCGGGGGCCTGGGCACCATGGGTTACGGTCTGCCGGCGGCCATCGGGGTGAAGCTGGGGGCGCCGGACAAAACCGTGGTGCTGGTGGTGGGCGACGGCGGCTTCCAGATGACCATGAACGAACTGGGCACCCTGGTGGAACAGGGTGTGAATTTAAAGATCCTCCTCTTCAACAACCGCCGCCTGGGCATGGTGCGCCAGCTGCAGGACTTCTACCACGACGGGCGTAAAGTAGCGGTGGATTTTTCCTTCGACCTGGATTTCACCGCTCTGGCCGGGGTGTACGGCATTGCCGCCCACACCGTGTCTTCCGACAAGGATCTGGAACGCGTCCTGCCGGGGGCCCTGACGTCGGGCGAATCTGTTTTGCTGAACTGTATGATCAATCCGGAGGAGGACGTCTTACCCATCGTCCTGGCCGGCAGCGCCATCGACGAGGCGGTAGGCTGAAAAGTAGGGAATAGCGGAAGGACGGGTGGTTTCTCTTGCCGATGACGGTAACCGAAAAGATTCTGGCCCGGCACACCGGAAAGGACGAGGTATGTCCCGGCGAGTTGGTCAACGTGCGTTGCGACGTGGTCCTGGGCAACGACATCACGGCTCCCCTGGCCATCGCCGAGTTTGAGCGCACCGGGGCCGGGCGGGTCTTCGACAAGTCGCGGGTGCTGCTGGTACCCGATCACTTCGTGCCCAACAAGGACATCAAGTCGGCCGAACAGGCCAAGATTCTGCGGGATTTTGCCCGGCAGCAGGAGTTGACCCACCGCTGGGATGTGGGGACCATGGGTGTGGAGCACTGTCTCTTGCCGGAGCAGGGCCTGGTGGGGCCGGGCGACCTGGTCATCGGGGCCGACTCCCACACCTGCACCTACGGCGGCATCGGCGCCTTTGCCACCGGGGTCGGTTCCACCGACCTGGCGGCGGCCATGGCCCTGGGGGAAACCTGGCTCAAAGTGCCCGAATCAATCAAGTTTGTGTTTCACGGCCGGCTGGGTCCCTGGACGGGGGGTAAGGACCTCATCCTCCACACCATCGGCGTCATCGGGGTGGACGGGGCGCTCTACCAGGCCATGGAGTTCACCGGCGAGGCCATCGCCGATCTCTCGGTGGAAGGTCGCCTGACCATGGCCAACATGGCCGTCGAGGCGGGGGCCAAAAACGGCATCGTGGCACCGGACAAAAAGACCCGGCGCTGGGTGGAGGGACGAAACCAGAGACCCGTCACCTTCCTGGCCAGTGACCCCGACGCCGTCTATGCCCGGGTCTATGAGTTCGACGTGACGGACCTGGAACCCCAGGTGGCCTTTCCCCACCTGCCCTCCAACGTGCGGCCCGTTGCACAGGCCGGCGAGGTTCTGATCGACCAGGCGGTGATCGGCTCCTGTACCAACGGCCGTATCGAGGACCTGCGCCTGGCGGCGCGGGTGCTGGCCGGGCATAAAGCCCATCGCGATGTGCGCCTGATCGTCATTCCCGGCACCCAGGCGATTTACCGCCAGGCTATGGACGAGGGCCTGATCACGGTCTTTCTGGACGCCGGGGCGGCGGTGAGCACGCCCACCTGCGGGCCCTGCCTGGGCGGACACATGGGTATCCTGGCCCGGGGCGAGCGGTCGGTGGCCACCACCAACCGCAACTTCGTGGGCCGCATGGGTCACCCGCAGAGCGAGGTTTACCTGGCCAATCCGGCCGTGGCGGCGGCGTCGGCCGTCCTGGGCCGGCTGGCCGATCCCCGGGAGGTGGTCCAAGATGCAGATTGAAGGCCAAGCCTGGTGCTTCGGGGACAACCTGGACACCGATCGAATCATTCCGGCCCGTTACCTCAATACTTCCGATCCTAAAGAACTGGCCGCCCACTGTATGGAGGACGCCGACGCTACCTTCGCCTCCCGCGTGGCCCCCGGCGACGTGGTGGTGGCGGGGAGGAACTGTGGCTGCGGGTCCTCGAGGGAGCATGCCCCGCTGGCCCTGAAGGCGGCCGGGGTGGGGGCGGTGATCGCCCCGTCATTTGCCCGTATCTTTTTCCGCAACT
Source organism: Spirochaetia bacterium (assembly GCA_035530395.1). GTDB lineage: Bacteria > Bacillota > Desulfotomaculia > Desulfotomaculales > JAJYZD01 > JAJYZD01. Next base: position 4,700 of record DATKUX010000167.1, on the reverse strand, counting down.
CCTTCAACATTGGCCTGCCCATCCTGGAATGCCCGGAGGCCGCGGCCGGCATTCAGCCGGGGAACAAGGTGCGGGTGGACTTTGAGCGGGGGCTCATCACCGACCTGACCACGGGCCGGGAATACGTGGCCCAACCTATCCCGCCCTTCATGGGCAAAATCATCGAGTGTGGCGGGCTGATCAATTACGTCCGGGAGAGGATGGGGAAGGCGTCAACTAACCCCTGACTGAAGTCAGATGCTTGTTGGTTCGCCCATAAGCTTTTGATTTTCAGGCAGGGCGGTGTTGACACGCTTCCTGAGAAGCCGGGAAGGCAATCTGACCTACAAGGGCGGTGCTGGCCCTAGCCGGTTCGCGGTCAAGATAGCCCGTCAGTTTTCGGATTGGCGACCGTTTCTCGGTGGAGGAGCACAGGGCTGGCGGACGTTCCGCCAAACTACCCCGACCCACCCTTCGGGTGGGTGCCCCGGCGGAGAACCCATGGAAGGGGCTGTTTTCATGGTGGTGCCGGTCCAAAACAATGATGGCAGCCCGCTATCTCCGTGCCATCCGGCCCGGGCCAGGATACTGCTGAAGCAAGAGAAAGCGACCCTAGTTACGGTCTACCCCTTCGTCATCCGACTGACCTTTCAAGTAGAAAACCCTGCGTTTCCGCCTTCAAGGATCACCATGGACGAGGGGAAAACGGTCGGCTTAGGCGTAGTCAAAGAGACCGGTGTGGCTAACGTGGCCGTCTGTAAGGTTGAGATGAAGACCCGTGGTGAAGAGATCAGCGGCAACTTGGAAGCCCGCAAAGCCCTTCGTGGTGCTCGGCGCAAACACCGGAACAGGCAAAAAGACCATGAGGGGCAGGTAAAGATCCAATACCGCCACGGCCAGGAGTATCCCCCGAGCATACGGGCGGACGTAGATGCCAAGGTCAACGCCGTAAGGCGGTTGATGAAGATGTATCCTGTAACGGAGATAGTTCTGGAACCGGTTAAGCTGGACATCTTCGGGACGATCAACCCTGGCGCGCAGGGCACGGACTATCAAACCGGCCCCGGCAGGGGCATTGAGGCCGGGTCGTCAAACGAGAAGCGCCGACTGGCGATCCTGAAACGTGACGGGTATCGGTGCCTGTGCTGTGGGCACTCAGTAACGGACGAAACCGCCCGGATCCACCACTTCGTACAGCGCAAAGACGGCGGCTCGAAACGGTACGATATCCAGGGGACGCTGTGCGAGACCTGCCACACTTCGGTGTCAACGGGGGATCTGGCCCTGGCTTTTGATCTGGACAGCTACCCCAGTATAAGAGCTGTCGGTCGGTCTATGCATGGACGTTTCCTCCTGGAACGCGAGTTAGGTAAGCTGGGAGTCCCGGTGACCATAAGGTACGGTTACGAGACGAAGGCACTCCGTGACACTTTCGGGTTGTCGAAGTCCCATGCCAATGACGCTGTTGCCGCTGGTTGCAATCCCGACAAACCACTGGTTGATGAGGCAACCGCCTACCGGGTAAAGCTCCACGCCAGGCACGGCGGCCGAAAACTGTTTGACGCGAACCCCGGCGTAGGCAAGTATCGGAGTGATGCCAGGTGTCAACCTGGGGTTGACCAATCCCGGATGGGGGTCGATGAGCACGACCAAGCCGAGAATAAAAAGAACCGCAGCTACCGCCGTCACGTCAGGAACAGGTACTACAAGCTCCTTCGTAACACGGGCCGATTCAACGGCGACCTACTGCCGGGCAAGAGGGGTCTCAACGAGGTCTTTACGGCAAATCGGGCCATCCTGCTGACGAAAGACGGCCCAGTGCTGGTGAAGAACCAGCAGATCGGCCAATGGAAATACAATGGCTCTTGGCCCGCCCGCAACAAGGTTATCGAACGTTACGACCTAGTAAGGACGAGTAAGGGCGACATCGGTATCGTGACTTCGATTATGAGTAACTGCACTGTCAAAGTGGAGTTTACGAAGAAACGGGCAGGACGTAAAGCTAACTTCAGTATGTATAAGCCAGACACCCTAACCATTTTACAAAAGACTAGCAGTCAAACATGGGTTATCTTGTGATAGGGTTGGACCAGTGAAAGGGGGCATCGGCGTTCCTCCCTCGACTAAAGTCGAAGGAATCCGCGCCGGAAACTATCTTGAAAAAAATTGCTGTTTTGCCTGGTGACGGCATCGGGCTGGAAATTACCCTTGAGGCGGTAAAGGTGCTCAAGGCGACAGCCCGCAAGTTCGATCTGCAACTGGAGCTCAAAGAGGGCCTCATCGGCGGGGCGGCTTACGACGCCACCGGTTCGCCTTTGCCGGCCGAGACCGTGGCCCTTTGCCGGGAGAGCCACGCCGTCCTGCTGGGGGCGGTAGGCGGTCCCAAGTGGGATAACCTGCCCCCGGACCTACGGCCGGAGCGGGGGGCGCTCTTGCCCCTGCGCAAACTGCTGGGCCTCTACGCCAACCTGCGGCCGGTGCGGGTGTTCCCGCCCCTGGCCGGCGCCTCCAGCCTGAAGCCGGACCTGGTGGCGGGGCTGGACCTCCTGGTGGTGCGGGAACTGACCGGCGGCCTCTACTTCGGCGAGAAGAAGCGGGAGCGCATTCCCGGTGGCTTTCGTGTAGTGGACACCCTGGAATATACGAGCCAGGAGATCGAACGGGTCACCCGGCTGGCTTTTGCCATGGCCTCGCGCCGGCGGGGCAAACTTACCTCGGTCGACAAGGCCAACGTCCTGGAGAGTTCAATCCTCTGGCGGGAAATAGTCAGCAACATTGCGGCCGAGTACCCGGGGGTAACTGTCGAGCATATGTTTGTGGACAACTGCGCCATGCAACTGGTCAAGAACCCGGGCCAGTTCGACGTCATCCTCACCGAGAACATGTTCGGCGACATCCTGAGCGACGAGGCGTCGGTTTTAGCCGGATCACTGGGCATGCTGCCCTCGGCCAGCCTGGGCGGCAAGGTGGGACTTTACGAGCCCAGCCACGGTTCGGCTCCCCGGCACGCCGGCCAGGACAAAGCCAACCCCATCGCCACCATCATGTCGGTGGCCCTTGTCCTGCGCCACTCCCTGGAGCAGGAAGAAGCGGCGGCTGCCATCGAGGGGGCGGTCGCCGCAGTGCTGGACGGGGGCTACCGGACGTACGACATCATGCAGCCCGGCTTGCAGCAGGTGGGCACCCAGGCTATGGGCGAACTGATCGCGGCCGCGGTGGAGGCACTGTAAACCCACAGGAGGTGGTCCCCTTGAGCCAGGTCCAGATTTACGACACCACGCTGCGGGATGGCAGCCAGAGCGAGGGCGTGTCCTTTTCCGTCGAGGACAAGATCAGGATCACGCGGCGTCTGGACGAAATGGGCTTCCACTTCGTGGAGGGCGGCTGGCCCGGCTCCAATCCCAAGGATGCCGAGTATTTCCGCCGTATCGGGGACGTACGCCTCAAACAGACCACCGTGGCGGCCTTCGGATCCACCCGGCGGCCGGGCATCACCTGCGAGGCCGACGCCAACCTGGCGGCCCTGGTGGCGGCCGGGGTTCCGGTTAACACGCTGGTGGGCAAGACCTGGGATTTTCACGTCACCGAAGCCCTGAACACCACCCTGGAAGAGAACCTGAAGATGACCGGTGAATCGGTGGCCTATTTAAGGCAAAAAGGTATCCGGGTTTTCTTCGACGCCGAGCATTTCTTCGACGGTTACCGGGCCAATCCGGACTATGCCCTGGCCTGCCTCGCGGCGGCGGCCGCCGCCGGGGCGGAAATCCTGGTGCTGTGCGACACCAACGGGGGCAGGCTGCCCCACGAGGTGGCCGAGATCACCCGGGCCGTGGCGGCGAAAGTAGCCGTACCTGTCGGTATCCACGCCCACAATGACGGCGAACTGGCCGTGGCCAACTCGCTTTCCGGGGTACGGGCCGGGGCGGTGCAGGTGCAGGGTACGGTCAACGGCTACGGGGAGCGTTGCGGCAACGCCAACCTGTGCTCGGTCGTCGCCAACTTGAGCCTGAAAATGGAGATGGAGACCATTCCCCGGGCCAACCTGGTGCGTCTTACCGAGTTATCCCACTATGTGAGCGAGCTGGCCAACCTGCCGCCGGACAGTCACCAGCCGTTCGTGGGGGCCAGTGCCTTTGCCCACAAGGGCGGCGTCCACGTCAGCGCTCTTTTGAAAAACGCCCGGACCTACGAGCACATCCCGCCTGAACTGGTAGGCAACCACCGGCGGGTTCTGGTCTCGGAGTTGTCCGGCATGTCCAACCTCCTCTATAAGTTGAACGAGCTCAAGTACAGTCCGGACTGGAACGATGCCGACAAGAGGCGGGTCGTCGAGGAGATCAAGGAACTGGAAAATCAGGGCTACCAGTTCGAGGGGGCGGAGGGCTCCTTCGAGCTGATGGTGCGCCGGGTGTACGAGGGTTACCGGGAACCTTTCCAACTGGAGAGCCTGCGCATCATGGTGGAAAAAAGAGAAGACCAGCCGGTCCAGACCGAGGCGGTCATCAAGATGAGGGTGCAGGGGCAGGTGGTGCACACCGCCGCCGAAGGCAACGGTCCGGTCGCCGCCCTGGACAACGCCCTGCGCAAGGCTTTGGAGCACGTTTATCCGAACATCACTTCTGTTCAACTGGTAGACTACAAAGTGCGGGTGCTGGACGGCAAGGGGGGTACCAGTTCGGTGGTGCGCGTCCTGATCCAGTCCGTCGACGGCAACCGGTCCT
>DATKUX010000166.1:0-5493 GCA_035530395.1 Spirochaetia bacterium | reverse complement strand
AGCTCATGTCGTCGATTGGTTAATCGCTCAGCATCTAATTGGCCTTCCATGGTAGCCCTCCCTCTGACAGCGTTATACGCTGTCAGATTAGCACAAAAAAATAGCCGTGTCAAGGTCGGCTCACATTTTTGTCGTGCACCCAATATTTTGGCCCGCCTTGACTCCCTATTAAAATGGGGAGGATGCGGCGGCCTTATCCTCAACGCGCATAGCGAGTTTTTGTTGGTCCTTCTTGACCGATCCAAGCTCGTCGAAAACCTTGCCGAAATACTCCATGACCAAGTCCTGGAATTTGACGGTCTTTTCCTGGAATGCGAGTGTATTTTCCTGGAATTTGACGGTCTCTTCCTGAAATTTGAGGGTCTCTTCCTGGAATTTGACGGCGTTTTCCTGGAATTTGTCCATGGAGGCAAAGCGTTCGAGGGCCTTTTCCTGGAATTTATCCATGGAGTCCAACCGCTCAAGGGCCTTTTCCTGGAATTTATCCATGGAGTCCAACCGCTCAAGGGCCTTTTCCTGGAATCTATCCATAGAGTCAAACCGCTCAAGGGCCTTTTCCTGGAATCTATCCATAGAGTCAAACCGTTCGAGGACCAATTCCTGGAATTTACCGTTATCCATAGCCAAGCTCCCTTCGACGGGTAAGTACAACCATTGTATTCCAAAAGCCTTCGTCAAGCAATGCCGTTGGGCGGTAAATTATGTCTTTTGGCGGGAAGGAGTTGCCGCGGTCCGGGATGAAGAAAGGAGCCGGCTGACGGTTCAACCGGCTCCCATGAACAACTTTTACCTGCTGTACGGTGCCGGGAAGCTGAACATCAGCGTAGCCCCGGTTAGAACCGCTCGCAGACCGATTTGCTCTGGAGGAACAGGCTCAGGTAATCTGGTCCGCCCGCCTTGGAGTTGGTTCCGGACATGTTGAAGCCGCCGAAGGGCTGTACCCCTACCAGGGCGCCGGTGCATTTCCGGTTAAAGTACAGGTTGCCCACATGGAACTTCTCCCGGGCTGTCTCCAGGTGGGCCCGGTTGTTCGAATACACGCCCCCGGTGAGGGCGTATTCCGTGTCGTTGGCCAGCCGCAGGGCATCGGCGAAACTGGCCGCCCGCATTACCGACAGGACGGGGCCGAAAATCTCATCCCGGGCCAGGGCCGATTCCGGCGGCACGTCGTAGAAAGCGGTGGGCTGGACGAACCAGCCTTCGTCACTGTTGCTGCTTCCGCCGGCCAGGAGCCGGGCTTCCTTTTTCCCCTGGGCGATGGAACCCATGACCTTGTCGAAGGACTCCCTGTCGATCACCGGACCGACCGCCACGTCCGGTTCCTGACTGGGACCTACTTTCAGGGCGGCCACGCCGGCCGCCAGCCGGTCCAGCACGGGCTGGTAAGCCGGGCTCACCACGATCAGGCGGGAGCACGCCGAACACTTCTGTCCCTGGAAGCCGAAGGCCGAGGCGATTACCCCCGCGACGGCGTTGTCCAGGTCGACGCCGTCGTCGATGATTATGGCGTCCTTGCCCCCCATTTCGGCGGCCACTCTTTTGATCCACCCCTGGCTAGGGACTGTCCGGGCGGCCAGTTGGTTGATGTGCAGGCCCACCGCCTTGGAGCCGGTAAAATTGATAAACCTTGTTTGGGGGTGGCCTACCAAAAAATCACCGATTTCCTCGCTGGCTCCGGGCACGAGGTTAATTACGCCGGGCGGACATCCGGCCTCGTCCATGATGTCCAGGAAGAGAGAGGCGATCACCGGGGTCTTGCTGGAAGGCTTTAAAACCACGGTGTTGCCGGCGACCAGGGGGCCGGCAACCGTACCGGTGAGGATGGCCAGGGGGAAGTTCCAGGGGGGGATCACCACACCCACCCCCAGGGGTAGCCACAGGAGGCTGTTTTCCTCCCCGGGATAGGGAGTGACCGGGCGCGGCGTGGTAAGACGGAGCATCTCCCGGCCGTAGTATTCCAGGAAGTCGATGGCTTCGGCGGTGTCGGCGTCAGCCTCCACCCAGGTCTTGCCGGCCTCCAGCACCATCCAGGCGGACAGTTCGAATTTGCGTTTCCTCATCAGGGCGGCGGCCTTGAAGAGGTAGCGGGACCGCACTTCGGGCGGGGTGGCCCGCCAGGCCGGAAAGGCTTCTTTGGCGCTCTGCAGGGCTTTTTCCGCGGCGGCCCGGTCGGCCAGTCCGGCATAGCCCACCACCTCCCGGTGGCAGGAAGGGTTCAGAGAGGCAGCCATTTGTCCGGCATCCGTTTTCTCGCCGCCTATCACCAGCGGGTAGGTGCGCCCCAGGAGAGAACGGACGCGGCTGAGGGCCGCCGCCATGTTCTCCTGGTTGGCCGGGTCCCGGAAGTTGACCAGTGCCTCGTTGACAAAGGGGGTCAGCATTTTATCATCTCCTCGTATACTTTTCCTCGGTGGTTTAGACGACGGAGGCCTCCAACTGCAGGTGCCCCCCGGCAAAGCGGGAGAGGCGGAACATGTCCATGGGCAGTGTGGACGGACATCCCAGAATGAGTTGGGCCATCAATTCCCCAGTGAGCGGGGCGATCATGAAACCGTGTCCGGAGAACCCGGCGGCTACGTAAAAGCCTTCCACCTGCGGCAGCTCATCCAGGACGGGCTGGCTGTCCGGACTCATGTCGTACAGCCCGGCCCACTGGCGCACCACGTGCACCTGGGCCAGGGCGGGCAGAAGCGAGGTTACCTTCTGGGCCATCTCCCGCAGAAAACGCCAGCCCGGATTGATGTTCAAGCCGGGCGGCTCGTTGGGGTCGCCTAGACCCATGATGAAGCTGCCGTGCGGGGTCTGCTGACAGTACAGGTGGTGGTGGAAGGAGAGGATCATGGGCGTAAGGGCGGCTTCCAGCGGTTCGGTGACCAGGATCTGGTGGCGATAGGGGTAGACCGGCAGCCCGGCGCCTACCATGGCGGTGATGGAGGCGGCCTCGCCGCCGGCGGCGTCCACCACCACAGGGGTCTGGAAGGTCTCGCGGCTGGTGGAGACGGTTTTTAAACGACCGGCCACCTTGATGTCCCGCACTACGGTATGGGGATAGATCTCCCCTCCCAGCCTTTCGGCGGCGCGGGCGTAAGCGAGCGTGGTCAAAAAGGGGTTGGCGTGACCGTCGCGCGCGCAGAAGGCGGCCCCCACAATGCCCCGGGTGTTCAGGAGGGGGGCGATCTCACGCGCTTCCTCCGGGCTTACCCAGCGGGAATCGATGCCCAGCCGGTTTTGCAGGGCGACATTCTCCCGGAGTTGGACGGCCAGGTCGGCGGTAGCTGCCAGGATCAGGTATCCGCCCAGTTTAATTTCCAAACCGCCTGGAAAATCGAGCTCATCGGCCAGGGTCATCAGCCTGGCAATAGCATGCTTCGCCAGCAGGCAGTTAGCCTCGGTGCTCCACTGGTGGCGAAAGCCGGCACCGCAGCGCCCGGTGGCGCCGCTGGTCAGGTGGCCCCGCTCCACTACGGCCACGTTTTTCAGCCCGAGGCGGGCCAGGTGATAGGCCGTTGAGCACCCCGTTATCCCGCCGCCGATAATGACGGCATCCTTGTTAATCAACGGTGTCTACCTCCCCGGCCAGGGCCCCCAGCGGGATCGGCTCAAAGGGCGGGCGGGCCGCCGGCAGCTCGATCTCCTCCAACGGGCAGCCCAGGTGCTCTGCCAATAGCCGGGCCGCCAGGGGCAGACAGGTGCGGCCCTGGCAGGGCCCCATGCCCAGGCGGCCCAGCCGTTTAATTTCATCCAGGGTCCGGGCTCCAGCGGCCAGAAGCTCTTTCATGCCGGCCAAGTCGATATCCTCGCAGCGGCAGAGGATGCTGTCCTTGTCCATCGTCAAAATCGCCTCCAGTGGCGCACTGTCATGGCATAATCCTTCGGGACCGCCAGGCGGATCAGGGAGGTTTTGCTCCTGGGCCCCCCCGGTACCACCTTTACCACCCGGGCCGCGCATACAGCCTGTCCGGCGCGGTCGACTCCGGTAACCGTCTCGCCGGCGGCGGGCAGGGGCAGGAACTCGTAGGGCAGGGTGATCAAGGCTTCACCGGCCGGGTCACTGCAGTCGACGATGAAGAGCGCCAGGCCCGGGCAGCGGGTGACACAGACCCCGCACCCGTTGCACCGGGCATAATCCACCCGGGGCAAGCTGTTCAGGTCCTCAAAGGGCAGGAAAGCCTTTTGAGGGCAAGCATGGTAGCAGGGGTCACAAGGAATGGCCTGAAAACATTCCGCCATAACCACCGGACCCGCGGCCAGTCTTTCCGGCGGAGGTATTCGGGCCGCCACATCGGCTGCCTCGGCAACCCCGTCAACGGCCAGCATACTGATGACCCCCTTCGCAGTTACCTATAAGCCGGGCCAGACCGGCGCGGATCCGGCCGGCGCCCGGGCCGGACCGGAGCGCCCGCAGTTGGGCCAGCACGGCCGTCCGCCGCTGGGCGTGGTCAGGGTGGGGGCTACCCAGGCGGGCACAGGCGGACAGAGCTGCCAGCGAACCTTCCAGCATGGCTGTGGTAGCCTCTTCGACGCCGGCCGAGTCCCCGGCGACGAAGATATTGCTAATGGTTGTCTCCATGTTTTCGTCCCGGAGGGGCAGGTGCCCCCCCAGTTCCGGTATCCAGGCCAGTTGGCAGCCGGCCTGGCGGACCAGTTCGGTGAGCGGCGAGAGTCCTACCGCCAGGCACATGACGTCTACCGCGTATTCCTTTTCCGTACCGGCCACCGGCCGTCCGCCGGCATCCAGTTGCCAGGTGACGGCGCTCTCCAGCCTTTCCCGGCCGACAGCCTCCTTGACGGTGCAGGATGTCAGGATGGGGACGCCGAGCCGGGCGATTTTGGCGGCGTGCACCCAGTAGGCACCGATGGTGGGTGCGGCGTCTATACACGCCACCACTTCCATACCGGCCTGGAGCAACTGGTAACTGACGATCACCCCGATATTGCCGGTACCCACCATGAGAACCCGGCGTCCGGGGAGTACTCCGTACACGTTGACCATGGTCTGAACCGCCCCGGCTCCGTAGATGCCGGGCAGGTCGTTGTTCGGGAAGAGAAGCGTCTTTTCCGCGGCGCCGCAGGCCAGGATGGTCACGGCCGGTTGGATATAGAAGGTGGTCCGGTCCTTGACCACTCCAATAATGCCGTCGTCATAAAAGCCGAAGGCGGTCGACCCGGTGAGCACCTCGGTCAGCCCATTGTCTAATACGGACTGGGAGAGTCTTGCGGCAATCGAAAAGCCCCTCTCGCCGGAATAATGGTCGCCGGAGCCGAAGAAACGGTGCGTTTGCTTGATAAGTTGACCGCCGAGTCTCTCGCTTCGGTCTACGAGGACGGTTTTCACCCCGGCTTCGGCCGCCGTCACCGCCGCCGCCAGCCCTGCGGGGCCGCCGCCCACCACGGCCAGGTCAGCTTTTCTTAATATCTCTTGCAATGAGGGACCCCTTTCCCTTTTGCCTCTCCACCCGCATGCCCGCGCGCAGTTTCTCCACGCAGGTGCGC
>DATKUX010000165.1:0-24474 GCA_035530395.1 Spirochaetia bacterium | reverse complement strand
TTTGTCCGTCCCGGCCTAAAGGAGTACCGGGGGCGCACAGGGTTACAGATAGCCGGAGTGGCTCTTTTCCCCCGTTTTGGCGCGTAGTTGTCGATTGAATTGTCCATCTTCCAGTGTTATAATTCCCCTGAGACTCCTTCCGGGGTACGCTGGCGCATACCGGGACACCCTTTACTCGGCGGGTCAAGGCGGGTGTGGCGGCGGACTTTATGGGGCGTCACCGGGGTACCTGCCAAAAGCGGGTCAGGTGGCGTGAAAGGAAGGTTTGAGGCATCGTGCGGCTTTCCACCAGGGGTCATTACGGCTTGAAGGCCATGTTCGATCTGGCCTGGCGCTATGGCGAAGGCCCGATTCCCCTGAACAGTGTGGCCGAACGTCAACATATCTCCGAACCCTACCTGGAGCAACTCATCGCCGTCCTGCGGCGGGCGGAACTGGTAAAAGGCGTCCGCGGCGCCCAGGGCGGCTACGTTTTGGCCCGGCCCCCGGGCGAGATCAAGGCCGGAGACGTTATCCGGGCTCTCGAGGGGCCTTTGGCTCCGTTGCAGTGCGTCGACGACAGCCGCGTGGCGGCGTGTGACGAGGCGGACTATTGCATCAGCCGCATGGTGTGGGCCAGGGTGCGGGACGCCATTGCCGGCGTTCTCGATTCGCTCAGCCTGGCCGATATGTGCCTGGAAGCGGAAAAGGCCAAGGGCGCCAAAGAATACAAAGCCTACAGTTTTTAAATGCTAATGATAGAGACGGGCCGCCTGCGGCCTTTTTGTGCGGGGAGGGTTTGTACCGGATGCCCGGCATCTATTTTGACCACAGCGCCACCACACCGGTAAGGCCGGAGGTTTACGAGGCCATGGAGCCGTTCCTGCGGGAGCATTTCGGCAATCCGTCCAGCTTTCACGCTTTTGGCCGGACGGCCCGGCAGGCGTTGGACGAAGCCCGGGAGAAGGTGGCCCAACTGATCAATGCCTCCCCGGCCGAAATCGTCTTTACTTCGGGCGGCACCGAGGCCATTAACACGGCCATCACCGGAGTTGCCCGTTCCCTGGCATCACAGGGGCGGCACATCATCACCTGCGCCGTGGAGCACCACGCGTCCCTGGATACCTGCCGGGCCCTGGCGGGAGAAGGTTTTCAGGTGACGGTGCTGCCGGTGGACCGTCACGGCCGGGTGGATTCCGGCGAGTTGCGGGAAGCCATAACCGACGGGACCATCCTGATCAATATCATGCACGCCAACAACGAAGTGGGTACCATTATGCCGGTGGAGGAAATAGGGGCCATGGCCCGGGAAAGAGGTATCGTTTTTCACTGCGATGCCGTACAGAGCGCGGGTAAGGTGCCCCTGGACGTCAACGGTCTGAACGTCGACCTCTTGTCCCTCTCGGCCCATAAGTTCAACGGGCCCAAGGGCGCCGGCGCACTGTATGTACGCAAGGCGACCCCCTGGCAGCCCCTGATGCACGGGGGAGCCCAGGAAAGGGCCCGCCGGGCCGGGACGGAAAACGTGGCGGGCATTGTGGGTTTGGGGCGGGCCAGTGAACTGGCCGGGCGTGATATGGCCGGGGAGGCCGCGCGGTGCAGGGTCCTGCGCGACCGTTTGATCAACGGCATGTTGGCGGGTCTGGAGGATGTCGTCTTGACGGGCCACCCGGACAAAAGGCTGCCCATGCACGCCAGTTTTTGCTTTGCCGGCGTGGAAGGCGAGGCCGTTCTGCTCGGTCTGGATGTGAAGGGTATCGCCGCCTCCAGTGGTTCGGCCTGTACCTCCGGGGCAATGGACCCTTCGTATGTGCTCATGGCCATGGGCCTGGATACAGCCGTGGCCCGGGGCAGCATGCGTTTTACCCTGGGGATGGAAAATACCGAAGCGGAAATCGATTACTGCCTGCGGGAAATCGGACCGATTGTGGCCCGGCTTCGTTCCATGTCACCTCTGGCGGGGCACTGTTAGGACCCGGTCCGGCGGGCGGCCGAGTCCATATGGGGAAGGAAAAATGCGCGTAGCGGTGGCCATGAGCGGCGGGGTGGACAGTTCGGTAGCAGCCGCCTTGCTGGTGCGGGAGGGCCACTCGGTCATCGGCGTCACCATGCGGCTGTGGGACGGGCAGGAAGAAGCGGGATCGCTCTGCTGCTCGGTAGAAGCTGCCGATGATGCCCGGAGGGTGTGCCACCAGTTGGGCATACCCCACTATGTGTTGAATTTACAGCCTGAATTCGAGCGGTACGTTATCGACTACTTCGTCGCCGAATACCTGGCCGGCAGTACGCCCAACCCGTGTCTGGAGTGCAACCGCCACATCAAGTTTGACGTCCTGTGGGGGAGACTCGCCGGGGCCGGGGTTGACTACCTGGCTACCGGGCATTACGTCCGCCTCGGTTGTGACGGTGGGCGGCACACCCTGCGCCGGGCGCTCGACCGGGGCAAAGACCAGAGTTACGTTCTTTACACGCTGACCCAGGAGCAAATGGCGCGCCTTTTGTGCCCCCTAGGCGACCTGACCAAGGAAGAAGTGCGGGGCCTGGCCCGGGAGTGGGGCCTGCCGGTGGCGGACAAGGCGGAAAGCCAGGACATCTGTTTTGTTCCCGGTGGGGACTACCGCGATTTCCTGGCCGGAAGGGTCGGGAACGACGCCGCGACAGGGAGTCCGGTCCGGCCGGGGCCGTTTTTGGACCGGGAGGGCAGGGTGTTGGGCCAACACCGGGGCCTGCCCTATTATACGGTGGGGCAGCGGCGGGGACTTGGTATCGCTTGGGGCGAAAGAGTTTATGTGACGGGGCTGGATCCGGCCAGGAACGCTGTGCTGGTCGGCCCGGAAGAAGATATCTGGGGCCGGCTCCTGGTAGCGGCCGGCCTGAATTTCGTATCCTTCCCGCCGCCACCCGGGCCGGCTGCCGCCTTGGTCCAGGTCCGCTACCGGGGCGTGCCCTCGCCGGCTACGCTGTGGCCGGACGGGAGCGAAGAGTTGAAGATGGAGTTTGCCGCCGGCCAGCGGTCGATTGCGCCCGGGCAGGCCGCAGTTTTTTACCGGGATGACTACGTCTGGGGCGGGGGCCGCATAAAGGCCCGGATCGGCTGAGACGACGCATTTTTTAGTGCCGCCCCGGGCATAATGAGGGTGAGAGACGGTGTCGTACTCGAATGTTTCCCGGTTGGAGGCGAAGTTATTGAACTGCCCTGTTTGCGGGGGTAAGGCCATCGGCAAAGTGGGTGTGGATCAGTACTATTGCTGGGATTGTTGCGTGGAATACCGAATTGACAAAGAGGGCGTGCGCATATACGAGGTGGCTGAAGACGGCAGCCTGGTAGCGTTGGATCCCAAGAACGAATTTATCCTGTAAGAGGCACCGGCGGAGGTGATAGGGATGCGTTCGGAATTCTGGCGTGGAATGGTTACCGGAGGGGTCATAGGTACCATGGTCGGGCTGGCCATGTACCAGCGGCATGATGCCGGCCAATGGTCCGGTCGCCGGGTAAAGTCCAGGGCACAACGGGTTATCAGGGGAGTAAGCCGGACCGTCAACGACATGATGCGCTAGCAAGGGGTCGTGGCTGAAAGGCGGGCAGTTTGAGCCGGCGTCTGTGCAACCGGGTTTAACCGGTGGCGGCGCCGTTTTCGTTTTGGTAACCAATTTAGAAGGTGGTCGTTGAGTGCCGGAAGACCTCTGGGGGAAATGGTACCCGGCCGGATTCAGGGTGGGCCTGCTGGCTTTGTTCCTCTTCGTCGCCTATTTGGCCCGGGCCCTGTTCCTGTCCGTCGTCCTGGCGGCGGCCCTGGCCTATCTGGTCCATCCGCTGGTGGTCGCCCTGGAAAGGCGCGGACACGGCAGGAGTTTGGCCATCTGGTTCTCTTTCGTGGCCATGACTATTGTGATCGTGGCCCTCTTTCTTTCCCTCCTGCCGGATCTGGCGGCCCAACTGACCCGTCTTTTGGGCTCCATCCCTGTCTATGCCGCTCAAGTCGAAAAAGCTGCGACTTACCTGGAATCCACCTACCTGCGCATGATCCCCGCGGTTTTAGGCCAATACCTTGACCAACGGATCTTTGCCTCGGAAGAGGCCTTGCTGGGGATCGTCCATCATCTGCTCGACGGACTGTTGCAACTGGTTAAGATGGCCCTGTGGCTCTTTATGGCGCCGGTCATCGCTTTCTATTTCCTGCGGGACGGCACCCGCTGGAAGCAGATGGCCGTTGGACTCCTTCCGGGGGCGTTGCAAGGGGAAGTGGTATCGCTCTTGACTACCATGGACCACTTGGTGAGCGCCTTCTTGCGGGGTCAGATGCTGGTCTGCGCTGTCGTGGCTTTCTTGAGCTGGGGGGCGCTCTTCCTGCTGGGTGTGGAGTGGGCCGTTCTCTTGGGTCTGTTCGCCGGTCTGACCGAACTCATCCCCTATTTCGGCCCCCTCATTGGGGCGGGACCGGCGCTGTTAGTAGCTCTCCTGGACGGACCATGGCTGGCCGTAAAGGTAGCTGCCGCCTTTTTCCTTATTCAACAGTTGGAGGGCAATGTCATTTCCCCGAAGCTTTTGGGCGACCAGTTGGGCTTGCACCCCCTGGCCATCATCGTGGCCCTGGTGGCCGGGGGTCGCTTCGGTCTGGCCGGGCTCTTGCTGGCCGTGCCGGTTCTGGCCTTCGCCAGCACGCTAATCCGCTTTCTGGCCGCCCGTTTGGAGCGCGGTCCTGCTTGACCCCCGAAGGCATATTCTGTATAATAAGTTGACAATACCGTGAGGAATGGCGGGGAAACTAAACCGACCATCTGCAGAAGCAGGTGGTGCGTCAAGTTGGGGCATGCCTCCGACTCTAGTCGGAGGTTATTAAAATTGTTCGACTTCCCAAACCCCCGTTTTTCGGGCACCCTTCACTCGGCGGGTCGGGGTCATCAGTCAACAATGAGATCAACATACGGTTTGGGGGAAAGACGCATTGCAGGGTAGGGAGATTAGACAGAAGTATTTAGATTTTTTCGCGGAGAAGGGGCACCGGATTCTTCCCAGTGCTTCCCTGATTCCGGAAAACGACCCCAGTATTCTCTGGACGGCTGCCGGCATGGTGCCGTTCAAGCCCTATTTCACCGGCACGGCGACGCCGCCCGTCAAGCGGGTGACCACCTGCCAGAAATGCCTGCGCACACCCGATATTGAAGCGGTAGGCCGCACCGCCCGGCACCACACTTTCTTTGAAATGCTGGGCAACTTCTCCTTCGGTGACTACTTCAAGGAGAAGGCCATCCCCTGGGCCTGGGAGTTCGTTACCGAACGACTGGGGCTGGATCCGGCCACCCTATGGATAACCATCTACCTGGACGACGATGAGGCCTACGACATCTGGCACCGGGTGGTGGGGGTGCCCGCGGACCGCATCGTGCGGATGGGCAAGGATACTAACTACTGGGAGATCGGCGTGGGGCCCTGCGGTCCCTGTTCGGAAATATACGTCGACTTAGGTGCGGAGCGGGGCTGCGGCAGCTCGGAGTGTGCCGTAGGGTGCGATTGCGACCGCTACCTGGAGATCTGGAACCTGGTATTCATCCAGTTCTTTCGGGATGAACAGGGCAACTACACCCCCCTGGCGACCAAGGGCATCGACACTGGCATGGGTCTGGAACGGGTAACTTCCGTTTTACAGGGCGTGCCCTCCAACTTCGACACCGACCTGTTCCGGGAAATCATGGATTATACAGCCGCCGAGTTGGGCCTCCGCTACGGGGTGGACGCTGATACCGACGTGGCCCTGAAGGTCATAGCCGATCACGGGCGGGCCGTCACCTTTGCCATAGCCGACGGGGCGTTTCCGGGAAACGAAGGAAGGGACTATGTTCTGCGGCGCCTGGCCCGACGGGCCGTACGCTACGGGCGCCTGCTGGGACGCAAGACGCCTTTCCTGCACCTGGTGGCCGGGGCCGTGATCCGGCAGATGGGCGACGCGTATTCGGAGCTGTTGGAACGGCGCAACTACATCCTGGAGGTTATCGGCAACGAGGAGAGGCGTTTTTCCGAGACCCTGGCCCAGGGCACTGAGATTCTGGAGAAGATGATGGAGGAAGCGCGGACCCGGAGGAAAACGGTCCTGTCCGGGCCGGATACTTTCAAACTCTACGACACCTACGGCTTTCCCCTCGAATTGACCAGGGAAATGGCGGAGGAAAAGGGCTTTACGCTGGACGAGGAGGGTTTTGCGGCAGCACTGGCCGCACAACGGGAACGCTCCCGGGGCGCCCGGGACCGCACCGACTACCTGTCCGAGGAACAGGACCGGTACCGCCGGCTCCAGGAGCGGCTGGGCGATACCGCCTTCACCGGCTACGACACCCTGAACGGGGAAGCCCTCGTGCTGGCGGTGTTAAAGGACGGAGCGGAGGTCGAGGCGGCCGGAGCCGGCGAGGAAATTGAGTTTGTCCTTGATGCCACACCGTGCTACGCCGAAAGCGGTGGGCAGGTCAGCGACCTGGCACAGGCCTGCGGGCCCGGCGTGAGCGTGGCCGTCACCGGGGCCTTCCGGCCGGTGGAGAACTTTATCGTGCACCGGGGCAAGGTGGAAAGCGGCTTTCTACGGACCGACGCTACTATCACCATCCAGGTGGATGAACACCGCCGTCGCAACATCGCCCGCAATCATACGGCCACCCACCTGTTGCATCGTGCCCTGCGCGACATGCTGGGCGAACACGTCCGGCAGGCCGGCTCCCTGGTGGAACCAACCCGGCTACGCTTTGATTTCGTGCACCATACCCAACTGTCAAGGGAACAGCTGACGGCTATTCAGAATACGGTCAACCGGGCACTTCTGGACAGCCTGCCGGTGGAAACGGTGGAGACCACGGTGGAGGAGGCCCGGGCCCTGGGGGCACAGGCCCTTTTCGGGGAAAAATACGGCGAGAAGGTACGCCTGGTTCGCATCGGTGATTACAGCATGGAGCTGTGCGGCGGTACCCACCTGCGCAACACGGCCGAAGCCGGCGCTTTCAAGTTGATCGGCGAGGCCAGCGTAGGGTCGGGCCTCCGGCGTATCGAAGCCGCGACCGGAGAAGGCGCCCTGCAGCTATGGGAGGAAGAGGAGGATGTTCTGGCCCGTCTGGCCGGCCTTCTTTCCACCAGGCCACAGGATGTGCTTAGCCGGGTGGAGGCGGTGATGCAGTCCGCCCGGGATCTGGAGAAGGAGTCGGAAAGCTTGCGAGCCACGCTGGCGCGCCACGAGGTGGACGGCCTGCTGGCGGGGGTGCGGAACGTCGGCGGGGCCAAGGTCCTGGCGGCGCGGGTGTCCGCGCGGGATATGGACGGCCTGCGGGCTATGGGCGACCTTTTGCGGGACCGGCTGGGCGGCGCGGTCATTGTTCTGGGCAGCGCCGCCGGGGACAGGGTCAACCTGGTAGCTTTCGTAGCCCCGGATCTGGTCAAACGCGGCGTGCAGGCCAACAAACTGATCAAGGAAGTGGCGACGTTGCTGGGTGGCAGCGGCGGCGGGCGTCCGGAGATGGCTCAGGCCGGCGGGCGCGACCCCGGCCGCCTGCCGGAGGCTCTGGCCCTGGTCTACGAGGCGGTCGGCCGCCTCATACCGGCCGGTGGAACGACTTCCTGATTGAGGGTTGCGGTTGGTTTTTTCCGGCAGGAGAATCCCGGCCTCCGGTGGAATATATGGTAGGATATCTGTTGAGGGGTGAGTGCCATGGCGAAGGAAGTTCCGGAAGAAACCATGATGTTCAGGGTGATGGGCGAGGAGGCCGAAAAACCCCGGGACGTTTTGGTGGCCGTGTATAAGGCACTGAAGGAAAGAGGGTACAACCCCATCAATCAGTTGGTGGGCTACCTGCTATCCGGCGATCCGGCTTACATTACCAGCCATGGCAATGCCCGCGGCCTGATCAGGCGGCTGGAGAGGGATGAACTGTTAGAGGAGTTGATCCGGTCCTACCTGGAGCGTTGAATGGGGTTTGACGGTGCAGGTAAGTCAGTATGGAGTACCGAGTACTGGGAAACACCGGCCTGAGGGTTTCGCGACTGGCTTTTGGCAGCCTGACCATTGGGCCTTTGCAGGGCAATCTGCCTCTGGCCCAGGGAGCGAACGTAATCCGGGAGGCCCTGGACCTGGGCATAAATTTTATCGATACGGCCGAGCTTTACGGCACGTACCCCTACATCAGGGAGGCGATCCGGGGGCGGTCCGGTGAAGTGGTCATAGCCTCCAAGTCCTATGCCTATACCAGGCAGGACATGGAAAAGAGTCTGGAGAAGGCCCGCCGGGAACTGGACCGCGATTATCTAGATATTTTTTTATTGCACGAACAGGAGTCCGGTTTAACAATCCGCGGCCATGCCGCGGCCTTGGAGTTTCTTGCCGGGGCCAAACGGTCGGGTCTGGTTCGGGCGGTGGGCATCTCCACCCACTACGTGCAGGCTGTGCGTGACGCGGCCTGGCTCCCGGAACTGGACGTCCTGCACCCGCTGTTCAATGCGGCCGGGCTGGGCATACGCGGGGGCACGCCCGACGATATGCTGGCGGCGGTGCGGGAGGCCTGCATGGCCGGCAAGGGCATCTATGCCATGAAGGCGCTTGGCGGCGGCAATCTGAGGTGTCCGGTGGCCGAGGCCTTTTCTTTCGTGCGCCGACACGAGGAGTTTGCCTCCGTGGCGGTGGGCATGCGCACCGTGGCCGAAGTGCGGGCCAACGTAGCCCTGTTTGCGGACCAACCGGTGCCGGAGGACGTCCTGCGGGCCGTGGGCCGGCAAGAGCGACGGCTGGTCGCCGACGAAGGGTGCACGCTCTGCGGAACCTGTGTCGCGGTCTGTCCGCAGAAGGCCCTTCGCCTGGGTCCGCGGGGGCCGGTGGTGGAAGAGGAGATCTGTCTTCATTGCGGCTATTGCGGAGCCGCTTGCCCCGAGTTTCTGCTGCGGATTGTTTAATAACCGGGTCGGGAGAGAAGAATTTGCGCATCATAGGCATAGATATAGGAGAACGGCGTATAGGGGTGGCAGTCAGCGACCCGCTGGGCATAACGGCCCAGGGGTTGGAAGTTATCGATCGTTTAACGGTTGAACCATTGGGCCGTTTGAAGGAGTTGGCCGGGCAGTACCAGCCGGAGCAGGTGGTTTTCGGCTTGCCGCGGCGGACCGACGGCTCTCTGGGTGTTTCAGCCGAAAAAGCCATTGCCTTTGCCCGGGAGGTGGGCGAGTCCCTGGCGCTGCCGGTGGTGCCCTGGGACGAACGTCTGACCACCCGGGAGGCGGAGCGTCTCCTCATCGGTGCCGACGTCAGGCGCGCGAAGCGGCGGAAAGTGATTGACAAGGTGGCCGCTGTCCTCATCCTGCAGGGATACTTGGACTGTCGCAAGTAAAGGTCCGGTTTTCTTGACAGGCGTTCCCCTTTAGGATAAAATGGGTTGGACCATGAGAAGGGATGTGTAAATTTATGCCCGGACAGGATGATGTCGTTACCCTGGTCGACGAAGAAGGTGCCGAGCACGATTTTAACGTAATTGACGTAATTGAAGTGGATGAGTGCGAGTACGTGGTTTTGGAACCGGCCGGCGAAGAATCCGGCGAAGCCATTATTCTCAAGTTTATTCAGGACGAGGATGGCAACGATCTCCTGGTGGACATCGAAGATGACGAAGAATGGGAAAAAGTCGCCGATGCCTGGGGAGAGTTGAACGACGAGGATGAGGACGAGGACGAGGACGACGACGAACTGGAAGATGATGAGTGCGAAGACGACGAGGAAGACGAATAAAGCTCCGGAGCGAGTCCGGGCTAACAGGGGACAGGAAGGGACCTGTCCTTTTTTGTGTCCGGCGCCGGTTGTCGAAAGGTGCTCAAACAAGTATAATGGGAGAAAATTTGGTTCCCGGGAGTAAGGGGTAGGTTTTGAGACTAGCGGCATTGTCCCGGTGTGAAGCCTCCCCGCCCTGAAGGGTGGAGCTTCCACCCTCTACTGCGAGGCACCTCTGCTAGGCTAGAGGTGACATTATGGCTTCATGGTCCCCATGTTGCACCGCAAGTTCGCTCCCTGTCGAGAGCGGTCCTTGTGGGACGCAAAACGTTCGGGCACCCGCCGTCAGGCGGGTCGGGGACCGTCTTTCGGGAATCGGTTTTACGTGGCAGCCCATTAGACCTGCCACAACCCCCATACCGATTGTCAAAGAGCTAATACTATGATATACAGGTACTGGGAGGTTTGTCAATATGGTCCAAAGTATTCCTAGGGAAGAAATTTGCGCCTCTCATCTCCTCTCTTCTAAAGGGAGGAGACTTCCCGGCGGTTTTGTTTAAATTTGGCACTCCGGCCCGGAGGGTGGTGGGCGGGGTGCTTTTGGCCCTTCTGCTGGGCCTGGGATGGGCGGCCCTTTACGTAAATGCGCTGTTGGCCCCGCGCCCGCTGAGCAGTGCGGTGACCGTTACCATCCCGGTCAGTGCGTCGTCAAGGGAGGTTGCCGGCTTGCTTTACCGGCAGGGCCTGATTACGAGCCCCTGGGTGTTTGATGTTTACGCCCGTGTGCTTCACGTCGACGGGTCCATCAAGCCCGGCCTCTACCAGTTCGGCACAGCCGTGTCCCTGCCTGGGTTGGCGAACGCCCTGGTGGCCGGACCGCCGGCGGTCATGGTGACCATTCCGGGCGGGTTCAGCGTGGACCAGATTGCTGTCTACCTGGCGGCCAAAGGGCTGGTAAACAGCGATGACTTCCTGCACGAGACCGCGTACGGGCAGTTCAACTACAGTTTTTTGGCCGGCGTGCCCTACGGTCCGGGCCGGCTGGAGGGCTTCCTGTACCCGGATACCTACCGGATAGCGGCCGGCAACAACCAACCGGACACCATCATCAACATGATGCTGCGGCGATTTGACCAGGAGGCCGCGCAGTTGGACTATGCCCAAAAGGCTAAGGCGGAGAACCTTACCGTGCGTCAAGCCGTAACGGTCGCCTCCATCGTGGAAAGGGAAGCCCAAAAGGATGATCAGCGTCCGGACGTCGCCGGGGTGATCATGAACCGGCTGAAGCTGAACATGCCGATCCAGAGTGACGCTACGGTGGAGTATGCCGTAGGCGGGCACACTGCCGATCTGACCCCTGGCGACTTCAAGACGCCTTCCCCGTACAACACCTACCTCCATACCGGCCTGCCCCCCGGACCCATCGCTTCGCCGGGGCAATCTTCCCTGCTGGCCGCTGTGCAACCGGCCCACAACCATGACCTGTACTTCCTGGGGAAACCAGACGGTACGTTGGTATTTTCCTCTACGCTGGCCGGACAAAACGCCAACAAGAAACTCTATCTTAAATCCTGAGCCAACCGCCGGCACCGGTTTAGAAATTACACTATCCGTCCATACTAGGGAAAATATGGCGGAGGGTGTTTTTTGGTGGGGCGACGGGAAAAACGCTTGAGCTTCAGTCGCGCGATGGTCTGTTTGGCCTGCTTGGCGCTGGTGGGCAGACTGGGCTTTCTCCAGTTGGTCATGGGGCGGCAGCTGGCCGCCGCCGCACTCGCGGAGGTCAGTCACAGCGTGCCGCTGGAAGCCGTAACCCGGGGTGACATCCTGGACAGAAACCTTGTGTCCCTCACCGGCGAGTACCAGGCGGACAGGCTGGTGGTATTTCCGGACCTGATCAGCAGGCCCGCCCAGGATGCCGCCGTTTTGGCCCCGTTTCTGAAGGTCGACCAGGCCGCCCTGGCCAGGGAACTCACGGGGCAGCAGCATGTGCTGGCCTACCCTGTGGATGGCGCGGCCAAGCAGGCGGTTGCCGCGTTGGCCGACCCCGGCATCGCGGTCGACAGTGTGACCTACCGGGACGGTCCGGGCGCGTATGCGGTACACCTGACCGGTTACCTGGGGCCGCCGGAAAATAAACAGGAGGCCTCCCTGGTCGGGCCGGGCGAGCCGGACCTGGTGGGACTGTCCGGCCTGGAGAGTTCCTATAACCAGGCCCTGACCGACAACACGGCCCGCCGCTCCGCCCGGGAATTTGTGGATGCCGACGGCCATCCTCTGGGTATTGTCTCTGTCGATGCGCAGGATACCGATCCGCAGCGCAAGAACTTGGTCTTGACCATCGACTCCGGTGTGCAGGCGGCCGTGGAGAGGATCATGGACGAACACGTCCCGAAAGGGGCCGTGGTGGTACTCGACGCGGCCACCGGCGACGTGCTGGCCATGGCCAGCCGCCCGACCTTCCAGCCGGACCGCGTAGCCGCGTATCTGGGTTCGTCCACGTCCGGCAACGTGTTTGTGAACCGCGCTCTGGCCCTGTATCCGCCGGGTTCGGTATTCAAGGTGGTGGTGGCTGCCGCGGCCCTCAATGAAGGGGTGGTAAGCCCGGACAGCACCTTTTATGACCGGGGGGCTCTGGCCACTCCGGTGCCCGACTGGTACAAGCCGGGATTCGGCCTCATCGATTTTGCCCATGGTTTCGCCGAGTCGGTCAACCCCTTCTTTGCCAAGGTCGGTCTACAACTGGGCGCGGCCAGGCTGATTGATTATGCCGGGCGCTTTGGCCTGGCCGACCAGTCGCTCGCCGGTTACCCGGTTCAGGCGGACGGGCGGCAGAACTGGTCCCTGGTGGCGCGTCCCGACAACCTGGTCAACAGTAGTATCGGCCAGGGACCGGTGTTGGTCAGCCCTGTCCAGGTTGCAGGCATGGTGGAGGCGGTCGTGCGGGGTGGGGTATACATTCAGCCGCGCCTGGTCAAAGGGGTGGTGCAGGATGACGGACGGGTGGTGGAGAGCCCGGCCCGCGGTCCCGGCCACAGGGTGATCGGAGAGCAGGCTGACCAGGAGCTCTTGGCTATGATGCGGTTGGTTACCGCGTCGGGAACGGGGCGGGATGCCGACGTGCCGGGTTGGGGCAGCGCCGGCAAGACGGGAACGGCCCAGACCGGTGCTGTTGGCGCGCCCACCGACGCCTGGTTTGCCGGTTTCGCTCCCTGGCCTAATCCCCGCTATGTGGCCGTGGTCCTGGTTCAGGGGGGTGCCGACGGCGGCACGAACGCGGGAGGGGTTTTCCGGCTCTTGATGGAGAGCCTGCTGAACGGGAAGTAAAGCACGAAATTATTGACACAATAGTATAATTATAATAGAATAACAGCATAGGTTTTGTCTGCATCGGATGGAATCAGACGGGCTGGAGAGGGACGAGGGACAAGGAAGGGTGGAGCGCTTTGAACGTAAGGGGAGCTCAGATCAGATCGCTCCGTGAGGAGCGTGGTTACACCCTCCAGGATCTGGCCCGCAGGGCCAGCCTTTCGTTATCCTACCTGAGCGAAATAGAACGGGGATCCAAAAGGCCGTCCCTGAAGACAATAGACAAACTGGCCGTAGCGCTGAACGTCGGTAAGAACCAACTGGTCGACGGCGATATGGTGGAACTGAGTCTTTCCCTGGGAGACAAGGTCCGGTTGATGCGCACCGAAAAAAACCTTTCCTTGCAGGAATTGGCCCAGAAGGCGGGCATCTCGCTGTCCTACCTCAGTGAAATCGAACGCGGGACGGTTTATCCGGCCCTGTCCACCCTCAAAAGGATCGCCGGGGGACTGGAGGTACCGGCTTCCACCATTATCGGCCAGGAGGGTTCCCTTGGTCACCGCCTCAAGTCATTGCGCGAGGAGTACGGGTTGACCCAGGCCCAACTGGCCAACCTGGCCGGCGTGACGGCCGGCCTGATAGGGCAGATTGAACAGGGCAAGGTCCAGCCCTCTCTCAAGACCTTGGAGAAGCTTTCCGAAGTGATGGGGGTTTCGTCCTGTTATTTCATCATGGAACAGGGTGCGGTGGACCAGTTAGTCAACCTGATGAACCCGGAGTTGCGCGAATTGCTCATGCATCCGAACGTCCAGGCCGTGATGGGCTTGATCGGCAATTTGAACCAGAAAGAACTTCAGTTTATTCTGAATTTTATTCAAATGTTCAAAAAGGCGGACCTTTCCTAAGAGAACCTTCAGAAAGTCGCTCCAATTGGGCTTGGCGAGTTGGTGCTCCGGCGTGCAAGTTTTGGTTGCCTGCCGCCCGGATGTGTATTATTATAATTACACGGGGCAGGCCCGGAGGTTTTCGCGGGAAACATAAGACACGAGGTGCGGCTTTCCCGTGGACAAGACCGGGGAAGAAGGGCGCCGGAAAGGGTTGGTGGCACTGTGGCGTTACATTTGACCGATGCTAATTTTGATGAAGAGGTGGTGAACGCAAGCCAGCCGGTGCTGGTTGACTTCTGGGCACCGTGGTGCGGTCCCTGCCGGAGCATGGGGCCGATCATCGATGATTTGGAGACTGAATTCACCGGCCAGGTGAAGATAGCCAAGGTGAACGTTGACGACAACCACTCTGTAGCGGCCCGGTTTGGGGTCATGAGCATTCCCACGATGATTTTTTTTAAAAAGGGCAGTGTAGTCGGTCAGGTCGTCGGATATACCCCGAAGGCGGTTTTAGCCAAGAAATTGGAGAATTTGCTGGAAGGTTGATTTAGGGCCGGAAGTACGGAGCCCCCTGCAGCAGCAGGGGGCTTTTGGTTGTGGTAAAAAGAAGGCCGGACCCACAAGGGGCAGGTCCGGCGCGGAGGGGGTCTAAGCCAGCAACTGTTCCAGACGCTTTTTGTCGAAACCCACTACAACCTGCTCGTCGATCGTGACGGCCGGAACCGCCATCCGCCCGGTTTGCCGGAACATCTCGTCGCGCGCCACCGCGTCGGCGGCCACGTTCTTTTCGGTATAGCCTACACCCTTCTGTGAAAGGAACTCCTTCACGGTGTTGCACCAGGGTCAGGTCGGCGTGGTGTAGACGGTTACCTTGTGGTCGGTCAGGATAATCAACCTCCTCTACTTTGTCCCTTGTGATATAGTGTACCCCGCGGCAGGCAGATATTGATTTTCCCCGGACGGGATTGGGCCTGTTCACCGGTCTAATCCAGACCATCCGCATCGTCCGTGGGTAGCATTCATTCCACCGCGACGCTGCCTGCTTCTAAAATACCACAAAGAGGACGGTGCGCAAAGGGCCCGGCCGTATACTCTTTGACCAACCCCGGTCCCGTAAAAACGGCAACGGAGAAGACATAGCTGGTGATGGCTAACTTAGGCACCCGCTTTCTACCCGGGCCGGTAGTCAGGGAAAGTCAAATTTTTGGTCGGGGAAGGTTGCCCGTTGCCCAGGTAAAAAGTTCGGGGACCCCGGCCGAAAAAACCGCCGGTGTCCCCGTTAAACCAAGTAAGAAGCAGGTACCTGAAAACCTCCGGGTCTTATTACTCCCACGCGATGCACTGAGCAGGGCACATGTCGATAGCTTCCTGGATTTCGTCTTCGGAGGCGCCTTCCGGATTGACCACTTCCGCCAAACCTGCGTCGTTTAGCTTGAAAACCTCCGGGCAGACTTCTTCGCACGAACCGCAACCCATGCATTCACCTGAATCGACAACTACGGTTTTGGCCAAATCAAACTCCCCCTCCCCCTAAATATGCACAGACGGATGCTAGCTTGGACAGCCGCCAGCAACCCTATTATATCATCAACCAGCCAGCTTTCCTAGTAGATCAGTTTGCGAATTTTTGACACCTGGGTAATGGGCCTGTCTTGGCCGGGATGAGCAATACCCGCTGCCCATGGTCGCAGGAATGAGTTATAATAGGGGGGTAAAAAGTTTCGGCAGTCTGGTCTGTCGTGAAGGAGGATTTACATGCGCAGGGTAGCGGTGGCCGGAGTTGGGATGACCAAGTTCGGCGTATCGGAGAAGAGCCAGGTGGAGATGTTTGCGGAGGCGGCCATGGAGGCCATCGACGGTTCCAACCTGAAGGCGCGGGATATCCAGGCCCTGTATTTGGGCAACGGTCTGGGCGATTTCGAGGAGGGCCAGATGAATCTGGCACCGCTTTGTGCCTTTGAGCTGGGTTTACCGGTCGGGGCGCCCGCCGTGCGGGTAGAGGGAGCTTGTGCTTCCGCCAGCGTGGCCATCCGGGAGGCGTTTATCTGGGTAGCCTCCGGTTTCTACGACGTAGTGCTGGTAGGCGGTGTCGAAAGGGCTACGGCCATGGGTACACCCCTGGCCACCAGGACTTTTGCCATGGGGGCCGACAGTCGCTACGAGGGTTTCAGCGGCGTTACCTTTCCCGGTGCCTTCGCCATGGTCACCCGTATGTACGCGGAGAAATACGGGCTTCCCCTGGAGGTATTGAAGCGTCATATGGCCCTGGTGGCCGTGAAGAACCACAAGAACGGCGTTAAGAACCCGCTGGCCCAGTTCCGTAAGGAGATCAGCGTGGATACTGTTCTCAACAGCGCTATGGTAGCCGACCCCATTCAGTTGTTTGACTGTTGTCCATTTTCCGACGGGGCGGCGGCTTTGGTGCTGGCGGCGGAGGATGTGGCGAAGAAGCTCTGTCCCCAGCCGGTTTACGTTCGTGGGGTGGGGCAGGGTTCCAACGGTCCCCTCTACCGTCAGAGGGACATCACCCGGATCAGGGCCCGGGAGGAGGCAGCCGCCCAATCCTACCGGATGGCCGGCCTGACCCCGGCCGACATCGATGTTTGCGAACTGCACGACTGTTTTACGATCGCCGAAATAGTGGCCAGCGAAGGGCTGGGGTTTTTCCCCTTCGGCCAGGGCAGCGCGGCCGTGGAAAAGGGCGAGACCGCCATCGGCGGCCGGATACCTATCAACCCGTCCGGTGGTCTGAAGGCCAAGGGTCATCCCATCGGGGCCACCGGGGCGGCCCAGGCCTACGAGATAGTCAAACAGCTGCGGGGCGAGTGCGGCGACCGGCAGGTAGCAGGAGCCCGCGTCGGCATGACCGACACCCTGGGCGGCGATCTGGCTACTCTGGTCAACATCATTTACGGGGTATAAGGAGGTTCAAGCATGTCTTATCCACTGACGCACCGGCAGTTTTTTAACGGATTGAAGGAAGGCCGCCTCCAGGGCCTCAAATGCGCCGATTGCGGCGCTTACACGGCACCGCCCAAGGTGGCTTGCGCCGAATGCGGCGGCCGGGAGTTGACGGTGGTGGAGTTGAGCGGGCGGGGGACCATCCGGACTTACACGGTCATAAGGGTAGCCCCGGAAGGTTTCACGGCCCCCTATGTCGTGGCCATGGCCGAAATGGAGGAGGGGCCCTGGCTCATGGGCAATGTGGCTGTGGAGCCGGACAGCAGCGAAGGCAGCCTCATCGGCCGGAAGGTAACGGTGGGACACCGACTGGTCGAAGCGGGCAACTACACGGCTGGCGAAGGGGTGGCCGTCACTTTCGATCTGGTGGACTAAGATGCACAGCGCCTGGCGGACGGCCCCGTGTTACGGTTCGAGCGAATGGTTCTTGGCCGCGACAAAGCAGGGGGGCGATCTTTCGTCCCCCTGCCAACCCAGTCGGTACGAGGATGGCGGGAGGGTGTAAAGGATGCAGGTTACCGAACACATTCATGCCCTGAAAATTCCCTTTCGGTTGAGGGCTCCTTCTGGTCAGACCATTGATCGTTTCGCGTACGCCTTTCTAATCTACGGTCAACGGCTCTGCCTGATTGACACCGGGGTCGCCTCCGCGCGGGCGGAGATATTCGAGTACATACGGAAGACGGGCCGCGGTCCCGACGAGATCTCCCTGATCATGCAGACCCATACCCACCCGGATCACATCGGGGCGACCCGCTCCATCAAGGAGGCCACCGGCGCGGCTGTCATGGTGCACCCGGCCGAACGGGCCTGGCTGGAAGATGTAGACTTGCAATTCAGGGAAAGGCCGGTGCCGGGCTTTTACGACCTTGTGGACGGCTCAGTGGAAGTCGACCGCCTTCTGGAGGATGGGGACGTCGTGGACCTGGGAAACGGACTTAAACTGGAGGTTTTCCACACGCCCGGACATTCTGGCGGCTCGCTTTCCCTGTTGCTGCCGGAAGACGGGGTTCTCTTCTGCGGCGACGCCGTTCCGCTGCCGGGGGATATACCGATTTACGAGGATGTCACGGCAGCGGTCCGCTCCATCAAGAGGCTCAAGAAGCTCACTGGTATCCGTTGCCTCCTCGCTTCCTGGGATGACCCGCGGGAAGGCGACCGGGCCTGTCAGGCGATGGACGAGGGGTTGGAGTACCTGCAGCGGGTCCACGAGGCGGTCATAGAGGCCGCGGGAGACTGTCCACCGTTAACCCAGGAACTGATCCGGCCGGTTCTGGCCGCCCTGGGGCTGCCTGCCCGGGCCGCCAACCCCCTGGTGAGCCGGTCCCTGGAAGCGCACCTGAGGGTCCTGGATCGGCGGGATCTTCTGGCGGAGTGATTGCCGTGGGTTGAGATGGCTGGCGGGGAGCGGGTCTTTAACTTGCCCGGGGCCGGGCGGCGGTCCAAGCAACAGTTGACATCTTTACTGATCAAAGGAAGCAGATCGTAAGGATGTTTTAGCAGCTTACACAAAACACTTGTAAACCAGTACAATTCATTGTTTACCTCCCAACGGGTGGGTTAAGGCGGTGTTGCTTAGAGCTATCGCCAGTATCTCAGTTTACTCCTCTTGCCGGGTGCCAAAAAAACTCTTTTTTGGTCTTGACAGGGCGACCACATTAGGTGTATATTGTGTTATGGGGCACAAGTGCTTTGGCCCAATGTAGTTATAAACCTGAATCACCAAAGGTGGTGTCTGGTGCTACGGTATCTCTGGGAAGGGCTAAAGGGTCAGGTATCCTGGAAGAGGTGAATTCTGGTGAAAACAACGGCGATGGGGGTAATCCTCGATTTAACCGGAGAGCAAAAGGCATTTTTGGACGACTTGATGACAAGGTATTGTGCGGCTCGGGCACCCGCCGAAGGCGGGTCGTGGGCATTCAATCGGCTTTTAAGAGGCGCGCCGGTTCAACAAACCCGGGTGCAGGTGCAGGGTAAATTCGACTTTAACTCGCGCCAGGCCAATGACGCCGTACATGATGCGCAGGCCACCATATCCTCTCAGAAGGAACTGGTCAATCTGCATTTCGAGAATGCAACGAAGAAGGTCGAGTTTACGCGGAATCGCCTGGAGAAATCCAAATCCCTTGATAAAAGGGCCCGGCTGCAGAGGCGCCTGGAGAAGGAAGAACGTAAGTTGGCGCAATGGAAAAAGCACGTTGAAGCCGGGACAATTCCGCCGGTGGTTTTCGGCACCAAAAAGCTTTTCATTGGGCGTTGCAAGGGCAATGTGAGCCGGGAAGAGTGGCGGGACGCCAGGAGCAATCGCTATATGTCCAGAGGTGACAAGACCAAAGGGGGCAACCTGAATACCAGGATCGGCGTCATTGATGGGCTGATTTGCCTTGAGATAGCCGCGGAAATGGTTCAGACCAAGAAATCCGTTCGGTATAAGCGGATTACGGTGCCGGTCTATATTGCGCACAAGCCGTCAAAGAAAACCGGAAAGAGCAACGGTCTAAACTACCGGAAGATGGTTTTGGACTATCTGACGACCGGTGGGGCTTACCAGGTGGAGATTATTCGGAGGAACGGCCGTTATTACGTCCATGTGATCATCGATGAGGCGGTGCCCGCCGTGCGTATCACCAGGGGCGGCGCCATCGGCGCGGACACCAATCCGGACGGGGTGGGCCTGGCACGGGCTGACTACCTGGGCCAGTTCATGGATAGTCTCTGGCTGGCCCAGGGCGAGTGGACGTACGCGCGAAGCAATCGACGCCTGAACCTGATCGGGGAAGCGGCGGCACTTCTGGTGGAAATCGCCTCCAGGTTGGAGTGCATCCTGGTCGTGGAGGACCTGGACTTTAAAGATGACAAGTCCGTATCGGCCAAGTTTAACCGCATGAGCCACGGGTTCGTCTGGTCAACCTTTTTGATGATGGTCGAGAGGGCTGCCGCCAGGAAAGGGGTTCCCCTGGTCAAGATAAAACCACCCTTCACATCGGTAATCGGCATTTTGAAATATCAGCACCAGTACGGTCTGTCCAACCATGAGGCGTCCGGTTACGTGATAGCCCGGCGTGGTCTGGGGATCGACACGGAAAGGGTACCTGGCCCGCTGGTGGACCGGTTCATACGGAAAAAAGAAGGCTTCTACCATCTTGGCAACTGGAAACAGTGGAGCAGCATCAAGAAGGCGGCGGTAGCCGCCATAAAGGAACAAACGAAGAAAGAGGTGAATAGCCTGGTTTCCTGGCAACATTACCGGAAGAAATTGCAAAAGGCGGGTTAATACCCTATAAAGTTTGCGGTCGGGTACCCACCGAATAGGTGGGGTACGAATACGGTACACGTAGTGAAAGGCCGTCGTCGTACAGTCAACGACCCCGGGCACCCACCGCAGGTGGTTCGTTGGTAACACCCCCTTCCGGGCAGCACTGACGCCCCTGGTCAGGCGGTGATGATCTGCAAGGTGAGCCACCCGGAATACAGGCGAGAGCCTGTAGCTCAGCAGTTGAATCCTGTGATACTGCCGTCCGCTTAGTCAGTGGGCGAGGAACACAATTACACTCGTTTGCGCGGGTTTGAGAGTGTTTCAGAAACCAGGTGACTAATCCATGCGCAGCATAGTAGTTGCCCTCATTACCCTGGCAGTTCTGTTGACCGGTCCGGTCATCCCTGCCTTGGCCGGTACCTCCCCGAACACCACGGTGGTATTCACCGTCGGCAACCGGAGTTATACGGTCAACGACCAGGCCAGGACCATGGACATAGCCCCGTTCATTGACGTCGCCGATGGTCATACATATGTTCCAGTTCGCTTCCTGGCTGAGGCCTTAGGCGTAGCTCCGCAGGATATCCGCTGGGACGCGGCAACGGGGACGGTAACCCTGAGTTTGGAAGAAAAGAGCGGCTGGGGCAGAAACATTGTCCTGGGACTGGTCATCGGCAGCAAGACCATGACCGTGACCAACCGGCCGGGGAACCAGGGGATACAGGCCCAGTTCATTGCGATCCAAAAGGTTGACATGGACGCCGCTCCGGAGATTATCGGCGGACGAACCATGGTGCCGGCCCGGTGGGTGGTGCAGTCGTTCGGGTATGCCCTGCAATGGAACCAAGCCGGTCAGCAGATGGTAATAACCGGATGACGGTAGCGGAAGCGGAGATTGTTATTGGCGGAGGCGCATGAAAATAGATCCTGCGGTGATTGACAAAATACGGAAGATACTGGCCCTGGCCGAGAACAATTCATCTCTGGAAGAGGCCGAGACCGCTGCCCTGTTTGTGCAGCGGTTGCTCTTGCAGCACGGTCTCAGTCTCGCCGAAGTCCGGGATGACGGCAACGGCGGGAAGACGGTAGAGGAAGCCAGACCCGAGCAGGTTGAATACCGGCATGTTCCCTGGTGGGTCAAGTCACTGGCCTCGATCATAAGCCGCAACTTCCGTTGCGAGGCGATAATCCGCACCCATCCCGGCGGCAACCGGAGCCTGTTTTTCATCGGATTGGCCCAGGACGTGGAGGTGGCTTCCCTTACCTACAACCGGATTAAGACAGCGTATAATGCTTCCCTGCGCCGTTTCATCCAGGAAAACCGGGTGATGGACACAGCCGAAAAGAACGATTACACCGAAGGTTTCCTATCCGGTCTGCGGCGGAAGTTTACCGAGCAGGTCGAAGAGTATGCCCTGGTGCTGGCCCAGGATCCCCTGGTCAGGGAACATATCCAATCCATGGGTTTACGCAAGGGCCGCAAGAGCGCAATTACCAGAACCTTCTCGCGGAGAGCGTGGGAAACCGGTCATAAGGACGGCCGGGCGGCCGGCGGGCGGGACAATCCCAAGCAGATGACCTGATCCAGAATTGGCGCCCCGCAGGCAGGCCCAGTTTACTGCTGGAGGTGGCCGGGTGAAACTTATAAAGGGCTTGCGTTCAGGCGGCCTGTAAGGTAAAATCGGGCTAAAGGCGGAAGTAACGTATTTTACCAGGAAGGGGGAAACGGGTTTGGAAGAATTGCTGATAAAAAGTGACAAGCATTATACGTACGACGATTATCTAAAGCTGGACGATGATCATGATTACGAGATTATTGGAGGAAACCTGATCATGGAGCCAAGACCAAGGCTTTATCATCAGGAAGTTGTTGTTACATTGACCCAATTGCTGGGTATCCACCTGCAGGAGAGTCATCTGGGCAAATTGTATGTTGATGTTGACG
Source organism: Spirochaetia bacterium (assembly GCA_035530395.1). Taxonomy (GTDB): domain Bacteria; phylum Bacillota; class Desulfotomaculia; order Desulfotomaculales; family JAJYZD01; genus JAJYZD01. Next base: position 2,412 of record DATKUX010000165.1, on the reverse strand, counting down.
TCGTTTTCGGTGATCAAGTAGTTTCCCCTGATATAGTCTTTGTATCAAAAGATAGGCTTTGCATTGCCCAGGAAATGAATATCCAAGGCGCCCCGGACCTGGTGATAGAGGTACTTTCTCCGTCCACCCAAAAACATGATCGCAAAGTGAAAAGCCAACTGTATTTCGATAAAGGGGTAAAAGAGTATTGGTTGGTCGATCCGGTACTGTTTCTGGTGGAGATACTGTCTTCTGCCGAGGGCGGCTGGAAGCGTGTTGCGGTATATGACGAGGGGGACAGGTTGTCTTCGCCGGTGTTGCCGGGTCTGCAGATAGAAGTAAAGGACATCTTCGGACTTACTTAGAAAGCCCAAGCATGCCCCGGGAACGCCGGGGCATGCTTGAATAAGTGCAGGGACCACTGGGACGCAAAAGATCTTGACAATAGTTAGACATCTAACTATAATAGGGGCACAGTGTCAAGCCATGATGCTCTGGATAAGATACAAAGCCAGCCAAGCGTTTCATGACGCCCCAGGTGAACCTGCGGGGGATGGGCGGGCTGGGATCAGCCACAGCCTTATTGGGGTTGCTTTTTCACGCATGCTACCGCGTCTATGACGAGGAGGCCAGGCTAATTGAAACGCTGACGGTCACCGCCTGGTCGACAAGTTGGTATCCATGGATTTACGCAAGGGCCGCAAGAGCGCAATTACCAGAACCTTCTCGCGGAGAGCGTGGGAAACCGGTCATAAGGACGGCCGGGCGGCCGGTGACAGGCCCAAACCGCTTACGTGACCCGGCGGGTCTAAACACGGGCCATGTGGTTTACTTAACCTGCCGGGCCGGGGAAAACGCGGGGCCGGATGGAAGCAGCGTAGAGTAGGGAGTTCCGGGAAACCGGGACTCCTTAACGGTCAGGAGACGTGAACGTATTGCGCTCTGGTTGTGGATTCGGGAAACGGCTGGCCGTCCTCCGCCAAACCCTTCAGGTGAACGCGCAAGGCTTTGCGGTATCCCAGTAATGTCTCTTGAGGGGTGCTGCCGGTAACCTTGCAACCCGGGATATCGGGACTGTGGGCTGCCCACTTGCCCCTGACCTTTTTCAGGATAACCAGGTATTCCAATTTATTCCCACCCTTTCTTTGGTCCGGCCTGCCGGAGATTGTGGTTCAAGGTACCGATACGCAGGTTATCCCGGTGGCCGCCGTTGCACGGCCCGGTTTGCGATGAAACTATCTGTTACGGGCGGCCTGGCTGAAAATGGGATAGCCGCGCGGATGTTTTTGCGGAGGCCAATGGGTGGAATTCCTTTGTGTCGTTTGTATCGTCTTCCCCTATTATCATACTCTTTGTAACCGCTCAAAGCAACGGCCCCCCCTCCGAAAACCGGCTTGACAATGACGTAACGTCAGCGGTTACTATTATGGGAAGAAAGGGGGAAATCGCTTACATGAGAGGTTCTACCCTGTCAGTAGGTTGGCCCGGCGGGCCTCGGTCTCGGTGCGTACCCTTCGCTACTACGACAAAGTGGGTTTATTGTCCCCATCGCACTGCAGCGAGTCGGGCTATCGCCTGTACTCAGAGGGGGACATGGTCAGGCTCCAATACATTCTGGTCTTGAAATCTCTTGGATTTTCGTTGAAGGAGATCAAGACCTGTCTGCAAACAGGCCCGGAAGGGCTTCAAGATGTGCTGGCCCGGCAAAAAGCGTTGATGCTGGAGAGGCGGTCCCACATCGATGCCATCATCCTGGCTATTGAGGCCGCGGAGAAATTGCCGGAATCCGGCCAATCCGGTTTGGATCAAATCATGGGAGCGATCCGGGTGATTATGATGGAGCTGAAACCGTATTGGGCAAACAAATACCTTACCCCGGAGCAACGGTTGTACATGAGGGAGTTAGCCAGAAAGTCTTACTCCGGTGACGCCTTGCGCAAGCTGGCGGATCGTGGGTGGAGTGAAGATGATCATAGACTGTTTCACCAGCGATATAATGTTTTCCGGGCCGAACTAAAGAAGCTGGCAGCTGAGGGTGCTGATCCTGCCAGCCCCGAGGCCCAGGCACTGGCAAGGCTATTGCGTGAGATAATCGACGGTCGTTCTCAAGGAGATCCGGATATACTTGCCGGCATGAAGAAGTCCTGGGAGAATTACATCGGACTCCCGGATGAGAGGAAGCCCCAGGCTTATAGGATAGAGGAAGAACGGAGTTTCATTAAGAAGGCGATGGCCGTAATGTACAAAGAACAGGCTGCTCAGGTCCAGGCGAAGTAGTTCGCTTGGAGTTCCTCACGCCGCTTGGTTACGGCGAACGGTCCGGCCGGTACGGCCGGGAAGAATGATTACATAGCCGGCGCGGGGCCCGGGTATGCTCATATAAATACAGGCTTGCGCCCGCCCAAGGGGCGGGCTACGGGAAAGGCCAGACCG
>DATKUX010000164.1:0-28040 GCA_035530395.1 Spirochaetia bacterium | reverse complement strand
TGCTTCCAGACGAACGTCAAATGCCTCTTGACGACGCTCCCGGGCAGTTGCCGGCCCAATTCCACTCATTATCGGGGTCACCCCTTTAGCCATATGTCACCAGAAAGTCCACAATTTATAGTATGAAAAAAGGTAAACTTTGTTCTTGCAGGCCGCTGATCCTTTTGGAGGAAACCGCATCTCCGCTGCTGGGACGGGCCCTCAAGGCGGTGGCCATGGCTGACGGTGCGTTAGCTGTATGCTGGTGTGAGCTGTGCGCAAGATCACCCGGATAACTTGCGGCTGTTTACATCGCTCCGGCGTGGGGCAGGTAAAATAGAGGGTAGGAGGGATGACCAATGGCCAAACGCAAAATAGTGCACATCGACGAGGAGAAATGTACGGGCTGTGGTGTCTGCGTGACGCCCTGCGCCGAGGGTGCCATCCAGATTGTCGACGGGAAGGCCCGGGTGATGAAAGAGGAACTCTGCGACGGGGCGGGCTTTTGCCTGGGGGTGTGTCCCGCGGGAGCCCTGACCATTGAGGACCGGGAAGCACCGGCCTTTTCGGAAGAGGCGGTGGACGAATTACAGAAATCCCGGCCGCGCACTTACATTGCCCAGACCTGCCACCGATGCGGTACCGGCGAGGACCAGGCCGTGCTATTGCCCTGCCGTTTCGGGGGCGAGAGCCTGTGGGTCTGCACCCGCTGCCTGCCGGCCCTGATCCATGGCTGAGGGGAAAGACCGTAATCCGGTTTTGTGCGGCCGGGTATAATACTATTTGGACAGAGCTAAAAAAACGGGCCGCCTAGGCGACAGCCCGATAAGGGGAGACCCCGCCCGGGGGGGTCTCTTTTTTACGGAGTTCCTATGGCTCCCGGACCGTGTGATACACCCGGGCCAGGGCCTGGTCGTAGGCATCCCGGGAGCGAAGCAGGGCGATCAGACCTGCCAGCAGGATGGCCGCAGCCAGCCAGAACGGTACGTTTAGTCCGAACCGCTGCCCGACCAGTCCGGAAAGCACCGGTGCCAGGGCGGCTCCCGCCCAGCGCAGGAAGTTATAGGCGCCGGAGGAGATGGAGCGGATGAACGGGGACACTTCCATGGCCAGGGAAGTGAAGACGGCGTTGGCGATGCCGCAAAAAAAACCCGACAGGACGATCAAATCGAGGAGCGTCCGCCCGGGGGCGAAGCCGGCCAGAACGAAGACCGCCACGAGGCCGGCGAGGTCCAGCAGGAGCAGGTTCACGGGCCCCAGAATGGGTCTTAACCAGTTGACCACGAAGACCGAGGAAACGCCTACCAAAATACCCCAGGCAAAATAGGTGTAGCCGAGGGTGAGGGCGGTCAGGCCCTTTAGGGTGAGGGGCGAGTAAGCGAGGATGGTAAAAAAGGCGTAGCTGTAGGAAAGGCCGATCAGGGCGTGGCGCAGGACGGCCCGGTGGCGCAGGGCCTCGAAGATATGCCGGGCGGAGCGGGGAGGTTCCCGTCCCGGATCGCGGACCGCGAAAAAGGTCCACCAAAAGGCGGCCAGCATCAGTGCCGCAGTGCCGAAAAACGGCAGACGCCAGCTGTAGCCGCCCAGGAAACCGCCCAAGAGGGGACCGGAGGCGATGCCGAGACCCAGCGCCGCTTCGTATAGGGTGATGGCGGCCCCGAAATTACCGCTGACCGACCCTACGATTATGGACAGGGCGGTCGAGGTGAAAAAGGCGTTGCCCAGGCCCCAGCCCGCCCGCACCACCGACAGGACTGGAAGGTTGGGTGCCAGACCCGACAGGCTGGCAAAGACCACCACCAGGCCCAGGCCCAACAGCATGGTCTTGCGGCTGCCTATGCGAGTGGCCAGCACGCCGGAGAGTAGCATGGCCAGGGACATTACAGCTATATAACTGGTGAAAAGCCATTCCACCTGGGCCGGCGAAGCGCCCATGGCCCCGGCGATGAGAGACAGGAGTGGATCCACCACGCCGATGCCGGTAAAGGCGATGAGGGTGGCGAAGGCGGTAGCCAGTACGGCCGGTGCGAAGATATTGCGCCAGGAAGTTTTAGTCCCGGATGACATGTTTTTCCCTCTTCCGCCAACCGTATTGCCGAGACGTACCCTTTTATTATTGTTTTACCTGGCGGCCTTGTCAAGCCGGTTGCCGGCTTTTGTAACGGTTTGGGGAAATTCTTACTATCGGCAGGGAAAAAGGCACAGGAGCACTAATATATATCTTTCAGGACCGGGTAACCGTATTTTTGGATCCGAATTGGGAGCAACTCCCAAAAAGGGTGATTTTTATGTCCAAAAGGCAAATAGCCTTGATCGTAATCCTGATTCTGGTGACCGTTCTTTTCCTGGCGGCCATGCCGGCCTGGGCCCGCGGCGGCGGCGGCCTGGGCGGCGAGTCCTTCGGCGGGGGAGGGGAGTCCTTTGGGGGCGGCGGGTCCTTTGGCGGAGGAAGCTTCGGCGGTGGCGGCATGGGCGGTTTCGGCTTCTTCCCCATTTTTCTGGGGGGCGGCTTCGGGTCGTCAGGAACCTTTATCTTCATCATCATTGTCATTCTCTTGCTGAACTGGCTGCGTAACTCCGGCTTCCGGACCGGGGGCGGCAGACGGCGGTCCTCCGGCCGGCAGGGGGGCGGGGGGCACCCGCAGCAGCGGGTCCTGCCCATGGAGCCGACCAACCTGGCTTACGAGCAGGCTTTTGCCAAGGCGATCGACTACGCCCGGCAGAACATGGAGTATTACGGCACCCGTTTTCCGTACTGGGAGAGTGGCATGCTGGTCGGGCGGGTCAAACAGGCCTTCTTCATTCTCCAGGACTCTTGGTCACGCCTGGACCTGTCCGGCAGCCGGGATTACCTGACGGCGGATCTATACTCGCTCTACGAGGAAAAGCTTTCCCAGATGCGGGAGCGGGGCGAGCGCGACATCATACGGGACATCAACCTGCGCGACCAGGACATCAGTTTCATATACAGCCGCATGGACGAAGAACGCCAGTCCTTCATCGCGATGATCTTCGCCAGCATGTATGATTATGTGACCAATCCCGCCGGAGAGGTCATCTCCGGCAACCGGGACAAGAAGCTTTACTTCCGGGAGTTTTGGGAGTTCGTCTGGCAGGATGAGGCTTGGAAGTTGGTCAGAATCCACGAGGAAGATTCCGTCACCATCGGCCGGATCAAGAACATGGATCTGGAGGTTTGACCAAAGCCGGCGGAAGGGGAGGGGGGGCTTATTTCAGACTATTCGGCAGAGTTGCAAAGTCCTCGGTTCTTGCCAGTCGCTCCATCGCTTCGTAAAGACTACGGGGCGGCGCAATCAGCTTCCTTACAGTTAAGTCGAGCCATCCCGCAGTGGTGGTAACCGATGCGGCCTTTTTGCCGTCCTGGCGGTAGAAGCTATTATGCAACCGAAACCTTGAGCCATCTTCGCTAATACCAGAAATCAGCAGATGGACTTCGAAATCTTCGAGAAGACGCAACTCCTTATAGTACTTGATCTCATCCTTCATAACCACCGACCCTATATGGATTTTGCCGAAGTCCCGTCCGGAAAAGCCATTCTCTTCAAAGTACATCAGGCGCACATCAGCAGCCACGTTAAGGTATGCGGTATTGGCCATATGCGCATTGGAATCAAGGTCTCCCCAGCGCACTTTGAGATGGACCTTGTAGATCTCATTCATTTTTGACCCTCCTCTATAAGGTAAGACAAGGATACTACAAAATCTGTTTCAGTCCAACTGTTTACTCCGGGGTTGGGCAACACCGGTGTTTTCCCCTACGAAATCCTGGTCCCTTGCTTACCAGGATGCAGGCTGAAGTATAGGCCCAGGTACAAAGCCAGCAGGAACAAGCTGACGTACATGCCTACCGCCTGTTGGGGAGTTAGAAAGGCGCCGGCCAAGGCCGCCAGGAGAATGATAATCGCAGACAGCGTGGTATACGGGAAACCGGGGTAGTGTAATTTTAAGTTGCCCTTTTCCTTTTGCCGGAAGACAAGGTGCGTTATGCTGATGATGAGCCAGCCGAACATGGAGGTCACGCCGCCGGCACTGGCTGCGTAAATAAATATGTTCTTGGGGAAAAAGTAGGACAAGACTACCACTAGGAGGAGACATACGGCGGAAGCTAAAACAGCGGCTACGGGCACACCCCTTCTGTCAGTCCGGTTCAGGAATCGCGGGGCGTCTTTTCGTCTCGCCAACGACATCAACATCCTCGGTATGCCGTACATATTGGAATTTATGGCGGAAAAAACGGCGCTGAGAATGATGGCGTTCAGGACACTGCTGATTATCGGCCGGTTGAGGTTGGTAAATAGGGCGACAAAGGGGCTGCCGGTTACAGAAACGACAGACCATTTAACCAGGTTGATCAGAACGGCTACGGAAGCGATGTAGAGGAACAAGAGGGTTCCGTTGATAAAGGGCAGGGCCCGGGGAGCATTGGTTTGCGGGTTTTGCAGATCGCCCGTCGAAGGCCCGATTATCTGCACTCCGGCGTAGGCGTACATGACCAGAATCAAGGCCGCCGCCGTACCCCGCCAGCCGCCGGCAAAAAAAGCGGTATCGAGGCCTCCCTGCGGGGGCGGGAAAGCGGGTATAAGTCCCGTAAGTACGACCGCGCCGAAGATGACGAAAAAAATCAGGATGGCCACTTTGATGAAAGCAAGCCAGGCCTCGATGTGGGCAAAGGCCCGGACATCCAAAAGATTGAGGCCGGTCACCAGAAAGGAGAAAAGGAGACTGAAAACCCACAGGGGTGAGCCGGGTAGCCACCACCTGACAAGGACGGACGCAGCGACCACCTCGGTAGCCATGGTCAGGACGCCGGAAGTCCAATACATCCATCCGGCCAGGAAGCCGGCCCCTTTGCCTAGATACTTGTCGGCATAGACGCTCCAGGATCCTGCGACCGGCTGGGTTACCGCCATTTCCGCCAACATCATGGTGATGAAGGCGGTGGCGATACCGCCCGCCAGCAGCACCGGCAAAATTGCCGGCCCGGCCAGGCGGATGGGGGTCCCGCTGACTACAAATATTCCGGAACCGATGGCTCCACCCAGGCCCATCATGATAAAGGCCAACAGGGTCAAGTTTTTTTTGTCACCGGCAACCTTTTGGGCTCCTCTTTGTTGCAACGAGGCCGGCTCGTTTGCCTTTTGCCGGCCGTGGTTCTCTGCTGCCAAAACCTCAACTCCCTTCCCTGATTATACCCCAAACCACCGGCAGAGGTAATTCCCCGGGGTGGGCCTTCCACAGAATGGGCCGGCGATTATGGGCTGTCCGAAAAAAACCTGGCCCTGCCGGGGGGCGCCCTCTGCGCACCCAGTGATCTCTACAACCTCTTTTTTTGCCGATAAAGAGTACTTTTCTCCCTTGCTTCCCCGGCCTCTTTTCGGCTAATCTTGGATAAGAAGGACGAACCGGCTAAGGGGGTCGTTGCGGGCTTGCCTGATTTTACCCACCTGCACCTGCATACCGAATACAGTCTCCTGGACGGCGCCGCCCAAATCCGGTCGGTCCCAGGGGAAGCGGTGCGCCTGGGCATGACGTCCCTGGCCATCACCGACCACGGCTCCATGTACGGCGTAGTGGATTTCTACAAGGCCTGCCGCAAGGCGGGCATCAAGCCCGTGCTGGGCTGTGAGTTTTACGTGGCCCCCCGCGGCATGAGCGACCGTACCCCCCAGGTTGACGACCGCCCAACCCACCTGGTTCTCCTGGCGGAAAACCAGGAAGGGTACCAAAACCTCCTGCGCCTGGCTTCCTTGAGCTTTACCGAGGGCTTCTACTACAAGCCGCGGGTGGACAAGGACGCCCTGACCGGGAATCACCGGGGCCTGATTGCTCTTTCCGGCTGCCTGGCCGGCGAGGTGGCCGGCCATTGCCTGGCCGGCAATATGGAGAAGGCCCGGCAATCCGCCGCCTTCTACCGGGATCTCTTCGGTCCCGAAAACTACTATCTGGAACTGCAGGATCACGGTATGCCCGAGCAGCAAAAGTTGAACCCGATTCTGGCCTCTCTGGGCGCGGAGCTCGGCATTCCCCTGGTTGCCACCAACGACGTCCATTACATCCGGCGCGAGCACGCCGAGATTCAGGATGTCCTTTTGTGCATCCAGACCGCTAAGACTGTCAACGACCCCGGGCGGATGAAATTCCGTTCCGACCAGCTCTATTTGCGGAGCGGGTCTGAAATGGCCGAATTGATGAAAGACTACCCCGGGGCCCTGGCCAATACTGTCCGGATTGCCGACCGATGCGATGTCGAATTGTCGTTCGGAACGAATATCCTACCGGATTTTACGGTGCCGGCGGGCAAGACTCCGCAAACCTTCCTGCGGGAGCTGTGTTATAGCGGCGTCGAACGGCGCTACGGCACCTGTTCCCCCGAGGTCCGGGAGAGGCTGGAATTCGAGCTGGCGGTCATCGAGAAGATGGGCTTCGCGGCCTATTTCCTGATCGTCTGGGACTTCATCAAGTTTGCCCGCAGCCAGGGCATCCCGGTAGGGCCGGGCCGTGGTTCGGCGGCCGGCAGCCTGGTGGCCTACAGCCTGAACATCACCAGCATCGATCCCCTGGCTTACGGTCTGCTGTTTGAAAGGTTCCTGAACCCGGGGCGCATTTCCATGCCCGATATCGATACCGACATCTGCTACGAGCGGCGGTCGGAAGTTATCAATTACGTGGTGAACCGGTACGGCGCGGACCGGGTGGCCCAGATCATCACCTTCGGCACCATGGCTGCCCGGGCGGCCATTCGCGACGTGGGGCGGGCCCTGTCCCTGCCTTACAGTGACGTCGACCGGGTGGCCAAGCTGGTGCCGGCCGAACTGCACATGACCATTGAGAAGGCCCTGGAAACGGCGCCGGACCTGCGGGAAGTATACAATCAAAAGCCCGAGATCAAGAAACTGATCGACACCGCGGCCGGTTTGGAGGGGATGCCCCGGCACGCCTCTACCCACGCCGCCGGTATCGTGATCACCAAAAAGCCGCTAACCGAGTACCTGCCCCTGTACCGTTCCACCGACGGCACGGTGACCACCCAGTTCGCCATGACCACGGTGGAGGAACTTGGTCTTCTGAAGATGGACCTCCTGGGGCTGCGTACCCTGACGGTCATCGGCGACACGGTGAAGATGCTGGCCGACAGCGGCCTGCCGTCCCTAGACCCGGACAAACTGCCGCTGGATGACCGGCCCACCTACGAAATGCTCTGCCGGGGCGAGACCACGGGGGTCTTTCAGCTGGAGTCCAGCGGCATGCGCAACATCCTCCGTGACTTGAAACCCGAGGTTTTCGGGGACATCGTTGCCCTGGTGGCCCTGTACCGCCCGGGACCGCTGGGCAGCGGCATGGTGGAGGACTTCATCAAGTCCAAACACGGCAAGAAGAAGGTAACCTACCTCCACCCGGTTCTGGAACCGGTCCTGCGGGATACCTACGGCGTAATTCTCTACCAGGAACAGGTCATGCAAATAGCCAGCCGGATGGGCGGCTTCTCCATGGCCGAGGCCGACACCCTGCGCAAGGCCATGGGCAAAAAGAAGCCTGAACTCCTTGCCGGGTTCCGGACCCAGTTTGTGGCCGGGGCCGTCCAAAACGGGGTGGAGGAGAAAGTCGCCGGCCAGGTCTTCGAATTGATGGAGTTCTTTGCCGGGTACGGCTTCAACAAATGCTTGGCCGGTGATACAAGAGTCATCAGTTTTGACGGCCGAATGAGAACAATCAAGGAGATTTATGACTCTAAGGATCTTGGTACAGTTTTCACTCTGAATGAGGATTTAAGGCTGGTAAAAGGCGAAATATCCGGAGTACAGGAAAATGGCGTTAAAGACGTTTTTGAAATAAGGACCAGGACCGGTAGAGTGATTAAGGCCACAGGCAATCACCCGTTTCTTGCCTTTGAAGGCTGGAAACAGGTTGGATCCCTGGAAACAGGTGAGCGTGTCGCCGTCGTCCGGGGAGGGGAAACCACCGGGCCTGCCCTGGAAACGGCCGGGGATATTCTCTGGGACGAGATTGTCTCAATCGAATTCGCCGGCCGGGAAATGACCTATGATCTGACGGTTGACGGCACCCATAACTTTGTGGCCAACGACTTCATAGTCCATAACAGCCACTCGGTGGCCTATGCCATGGTATCCTACCAGACGGCCTACCTGAAGGCCAATTATGCGGCCCACTATATGGCGGCGCTTTTGACCTCGGTGCGCGACGTGACCGACAAGGTGGCCGCCTACGTGGAGGAATGCCGGCGTATGAAGCTGGACGTGCTGCCGCCGGACGTCAACGAGAGCCGGGAAAGCTTCACGGTGGTGGAGGGCAACCTGCGCTTCGGCCTGGCTGCGGTGAAAAACGTCGGCTTGGCGGCGGTCAACGAGATGCTTCAGGTCCGCCGGGAGGGTGGGCCGTTCGGCAGTCTGGCCGATTTCTGCCAGCGGGTGGGTACCAAGGTGGTTAACCGGCGAGTGGTGGAAAGCCTGGTCAAGAGCGGCGCCTTCGATTCCTTCGGCCACAAGCGGGCCGCCCTGATGGGGGCGGTAGACGCGGCCATAGCCCTGGCCGGGAGGGCGCAGCGGGAGAGGCAGAGCGGTCAAGTGTCTTTGTTCGATTTCTTTACCGCGGGGCCGCAGGTGGAACTGACCCTGCCGGAGGTCGAGGAGTTTCCCCGGGAGACCCTGCTCAACCTGGAGAAGGAATCCTTGGGCCTGTATATCAGCGGCCATCCCCTGGACGAATACCGCAGTGAACTGGACCAGCCGGGCCTGACGCCGGTGGCTGACCTCGCGGAGGCAAACGGCGGGCCCGTAAGCATGGGCGGCATGATCAGCGGTATCAAGAAGCGGATCTCCAAGCGCGGCGGGGCTTATGCCACCTGCACCCTGGAGGATTTGACTGGAAGTGTCCAAGTAGTGTTTTATCCAAACAGTTACCAGGAGTGCCGGGACCGCCTGACCGAGGATGCGGTGGTGGTGGTGCGGGGCAAGCTCGGTCATGATGACGACCTGCGGGTGCTGGCCGATCAAATTACCCCCCTTTTACGGAACTACCGGGCCGATTTGCGCCTGACCGTGGACAACCTGACGGTGGACCGGTTGGCCACCCTGCAACTCCTTCTGAAACAGCGTCCCGGACCCCGGGCGGTATACCTTTACCTGGCCTCCCAGGACCGGCTCTACCTGGCTGGCGACAATCTGCGGGTGACCGTGACCGCTCCCTTTTTGAAGGACCTGCGGGATTTTCTGGGGGCGGACCGGGTGGAACTGTGTACTCCGGCCGAGGATGAGCCCCGGGATGAGCCCCGGGAAGAGCACCGGGAAGAGCAGGAGCCTCGGGCAGGGGAACCTGAGCGGGTTCCCGCGCCTCCGCAAGGGTTGCCTTATCGCTCCCTGTTGGATTTGTAGGAGCGTGTTCTGCATTCCGGCTTGTTTGCTGCGGGCGCACAGGATATAATGGGACTGGAGAAATACGGTAGGGGGTTTGAAGGTGCCGGAACAGTGGATGGAGACGGTCGGCGAATACGTGGTTATTAAAGCCCTGGAGAACGGGGTGACCATCATCGGTTTGACCAGGGGCAGGGATACCAAGTTCCATCACTCGGAAAAGCTGGACAAGGGTGAGATCATGATCGCCCAGTTTACCGAACATACTTCGGCCATCAAGATTCGCGGCCGCGCCGAGGTGCTGACCAGGCACGGGCGGATTGCCAACAACGAGTAAGGCCCGCCAGGCGCAAAAAACAGTGTACTGGCGGGCATATTATACTACGGACGGAATGAGGCCTCGCGCGGGGACGGGGACGGGGGCGTTTGCGCATGTGGACAGTGGTGTATCTAGCGCCCAACTGCCGGGAAGCGGAGCGGGTGAAGAATGTCCTTATCTCGGAAGGTTTTGTAGTCCAGATGAAAAAGATTTGCGTCGGTAGTGAGGGCAACGGTCCCGTAGGTATCATGGTTCCCGAGTCGGAAGCGGGCGAGGCCATGGAAGTCATTCATGGCGAGAAGGTCCTGGATTGACCGGGGAAAAGGACTTTCCGGTGGAAGGAGGCATTCCTTGCAACGCATAGGGGTCATGACGTCAGGGGGCGATGCCCCCGGCATGAACGCCGCCATCCGGGCGGTAGTGCGCAAGGCGGTCTTTCACGGCATCGAGGTCATGGGTATCAGGCGGGGCTTCAACGGCTTCATTGAGGGCGATATGGTGCTTTTGCACAGCGGTTCGGTGGGCGGCATCATTCAGCGCGGCGGCACCGTACTCTTCAGCGCCCGGTCCCCCGAGTTCACTACGGCAACGGGCCGCAAAAAAGCCTGGGAGAGCGTGCTACGTTTTGGCCTGCAGGGTCTGGTGGCCATCGGCGGTGACGGTACCTTTCACGGCGTCAGGGCCTTTCACCGGGAATACGGCCTGCCGGTGGTATGCATACCCGCCACCATCGACAACGACATTGCCGGCACCGATTACGCCATCGGTTTTGACACCGCTGTCAACAATGTGGTGGAGGCCATCGACAAGATCAAGGATACCGCAACTTCGCACGAGCGCACCTTTGTCATTGAGGTCATGGGGCGCTCCACCGGCCATATAGCCCTGGCGGCGGGACTGGCCGGCGGGGCCGAATCCATTCTCATTCCCGAGCGTCCGGTAAACATCGACGAAGTCTGTGCCCGGCTGATCCGTGGTCAGCGGCGCGGCAAGGAGCACAGCATCATCATCGTGGCGGAGGGGGTCGCCAGTGCCTTGGAGATGGGGCTGGCCATCAAGGAAAGGACCGGCTTCGACACCAAGGTGACCATCCTGGGCCATCTGCAGCGGGGAGGTACCCCTAGTGCCTTTGACCGTAACCTGGCCTCCATCCTCGGCTACCGAGCGGTGGAGATGTTGATGAACGGCGCCGGGCTGGAGATGGTAGGCTGGCTGAGAGGCGAAACCGTCAGTCATGAGCTGGAAAACGTGCTGGCCCAGCCCCGGCCGGCGGACAGCGGGATGTACCAGATGGCCGATATCTTGTCGATGTAGGGGGGTGGCCTTTTGCGGCGCACCAAGATTGTCTGTACCATCGGACCGGCCAGCGACAATCCGGCGGTCATACGGGAGTTGCTGTCAGCCGGCATGGATGTGGCCAGGTTGAATTTTTCGCACGGCACCAGAGAGGAGCACGGTCAACGTCTTCGCATGCTGCGCCGCCTGGCCGGGGAAGAAGGGAAAAACCTGGCCGTCCTGCTTGACACCAAAGGCCCCGAGATCAGGCTGGGTTACCTGGAAAAAGAGCCTGTGGTCCTGGAGCAGGGCAAGTACACGGTTTTGACCACGGAGCCGGTCAAGGGCAACGCGGACCTTTTGCCGGTCAGCTATCCCGGGCTGCCCGCCGATGTCCACCCTGGCGACACCATCCTTCTGGCGGACGGACTGATCGGGCTCAAGGTGGTATCCACCGACGGCCGGAAAGAGATCCGTTGCCTCGTGGAAAATGGCGGCGAGTTGACCAGCCAAAAGGGCGTAAACCTGCCGGGGGTGGCCACAAGCCTGCCCGCCGTAACTCATCAGGACGTGGAAGACATCATGTTCGGCATCAGTGCTGGTGTGGACTTCATTGCCGCCTCCTTTATCCGCAGGGCCCAGGATGTCCTGGAGATCCGGCGGATTATCGAGGAGAACAACGGGAAACAGCACATCATTGCCAAGATTGAAAACGCCCAGGGCGTGACCAACCTTGCCGACATCGTAAGTGTGTCCGACGGCGTCATGGTGGCCCGGGGCGACCTGGGGGTGGAGATAGCCGTCGAAGAGGTTCCCCTGGTGCAAAAGGACATCATCCGGCGCTGCAACCTGGCGGGTAAGCCGGTGGTAACCGCTACCCAGATGCTGGAGTCGATGATCCACAACCCCCGTCCTACCAGGGCGGAGGCCAGCGACGTGGCCAACGCCATCCTGGACGGTACCGACGCCATCATGCTGTCGGGTGAAACAGCTGCCGGCAAGTATCCGGTCCAGGCGGTGCGGACAATGGACCGCATTGCCCGCCGTACCGAGGCGGCCCTGCCCTTCGAAGAGATGATGGACCGGCAAAGAAGGAACCTGTCCGGCACGGTTACCGGGGCCATCAGCCACGCCACAGTGACTTCGGCCGATGACCTGGGGGCGGCGGCCATCATCACCATCACCCAGTCCGGTTGCACCGCGCAGATGGTGTCCCGCTACCGGCCCCGGGCCCCCATCATTGCGATAACGCCCATCCCCGAGGTGCGCAGGCGCCTGGCGCTGGTTTGGGGGGTCGAGTCTCTGGCCGCGCGGCCTATGGAGGGAACGGACCAATTGATCGCCGAAGCTTTCGACGTAGCCTTGGATGCCGGCCTGATCAAGCCGGGCGACCTGGTAGTGGTTTCGGCCGGGGTGCCCGCCGGCGTGCCGGGATCCACCAACATGGTGCGCGTGCATACCGTGGGCGACATTCTGGCCCGGGGCGTGGGCATAGGAACCGGGTCGGTCACCGGCACCGTGCGGGTGGCCCGCTCGGCCCAGGAAGCCGAGTCCCGGGTGCAGACCGGCGACGTACTGGTGGTATCGTCCACCGACCGCGAATTCGTCCCGGGGATGGCCAAACTGGGGGCACTGGTTACCGAAGCCGCCGGTCTGACCTCGCATGGGGCCATAGTGGCCCTGGAGTACGGGAAACCGGCCGTGGTGGGAGTGGAAAATGCCACTTCCCAGCTCCCCGACGGTGTCACAGTTACCGTCGACGCCCGCCGGGGTCTGATTTACCGGGGCCCGGCCAGGGTGCTGTAGGGGGTTTAAGCATTGATACGGAGAATGCGCATTGAAGATTATGACGAAGTGTTTAGCTTTTGGTCTAAGACTGCCGGAATGGGCCTAAGCGATGCCGACAGCAGGGATAGCATGGAGCGCTTTTTGCACAGAAACGGCTTCCGGAGTCTTTCATGTTGTCGCTACCGGGGCAATGTGCCAGGACGATAATACCCAGCGCCGGCCGTGTACTCAGGCCTCCTGAGGTAGATAGTAAGAAAGAGTATTCCTTTTGTGCCTACTATCTTCGTTAATCGTGATGATGGAGCCAAAATCAATCTTCGTTACCTCTGCCCCCTGATATAGGTGAATATATTTGGAAGATATGATAACTAAATGGAGTATACTAAAGTAACATGCACATTGAATACAGGGTAACAAACGATAATGGTAATCGAAAGGTCTCTCAGATACTCAAGGACCATCTGAAATATTCCCGTAGTGAAATACGAAGGATTAAACGCTGTGCCGGACTTATGGTGAACGATGAAACAGTTCGCTTGGATTCGCTGGTAAAAGACGGCGATTTAATACGGGTAAATATTCAGGATGATGATGAGCAACCAGTAATACCCCAGGACATACCCTTAAATATTCTCTTTGAGGATGAACATATCCTGGTAGTGAACAAACCATTCAATATGCTGGTGCACCCGCTCTCCTATCATGTTCTGAACACCTTGGCTAACGGCGTTATTTACCATTGGCAGCTACAAGGGCATAACAGCAAATTCAGATCGGTCAGCCGGTTGGATAAAGATACTTCTGGAGTTATCTTAATCGCCAAAAGCAGTTACATCTGCCATCAACTTGCTGAGCAAATGAAAAAGGGGATATGCCGCAGGGAATACCTTGCAGTGGTGCATAACCGAATAACTATGAATTCAGGAATAATTGACTTCCCTATCGGTCGGCCCTATGATGACTCCCTTATCTTCGGAGTAACATCCCATGGTAAAGAAGCGATCACTCATTTTACCGTAATACAGCGTTTCGCCAGCGGCAGTCTGGTCAAAGTGCGGTTAGAAACAGGCCGTACCCACCAAATAAGAGTTCATATGAGACATTTGGGCCATCCCTTAATGGGAGATGATCTATACGGGGGTAGTTTAGATCTGATCCATCGTCAGGCGTTACATAGTTGGCGTTTGGAGTTTAATCATCCTGTCACAAAGGAAAACATGCAACTGGAGGCTCCTCTGCCAGCCGATATGACATCTTTAATCCATGAATTAGAAACACCACCGACTTTACTAAGAACAGACATATGAAAATTCAAGTCGCAATGATACACAATATTCTTATAGAGTGAAGGATATTCTGATTATGGATAACTTCCCGTTATCCATTGGGAATGATCTGAGGTTTGGCCTAAAAAAACCCGGTGCTTTGATTAATGCACCAGGTCTAATATTACATCAAGTTGAGCTCCCGCACGGTGGCAACTTGTCGACAAAAAGCGCGATCGCGAGCAGTCAAAGGGTGGGCCGAGTGGCGCCGTCTCCTGTCCCCGGGCCCTTCCCCACCGCGCCCCCGCTACGGCAAATAATCATCCCTGACCGGAGCGAACACCTCAATGGCCACGGAATCCTCGATGGCTTTGGCCGAATGTTCCGTGTCCCCGGGTATGCACCAACTATCTCCGGGGTTGACCTCATGCTCCTTCCCGCCAAGCGAAAAAATAATCTTTCCCGTTACCAGAAAGCCGGTTTGTTCGTGGGGGTGTCTATGGCTGGGAAGAACCGTTTCCTTGGCTAAGTGGAATTCAGCCATTAATGTCTTTTTTCCGTGGACCAGGGTTTTCCTTCTCATCCCGTCCGCGATAGATAGGTAGCCTTCATCGGTTTTCATGGTAAACATAACTATTCCCCCCTATTTTGAATGTCATAATCCGGCCCGGCCCACCATGGCTTTCAGAACAAACCACATAGCGGACGGTTTTTCCCCTATGCGTCTTATCACATGGCCGCCGGGATCTTTTCCTGAAGAAGGCCGTGGTACATATCTATTGTTTTTCTGAATTTACGAAAACTCCTCCATATAAAGCATTAATATTTTCTTTCCCTGACCAGGACGTACGGCTACCAGCCAGCCAATCTGCAAAATTATTGCCAGGATGAAGAAGCTCTATAAGAGGAATAGGCTGCTGCTGGCTTTGTCAAAATCCTTAAAGATATACCAAACCGGGCCTGGCGGCCAAACCCACCCCAAAAATTCAACGGGATGGGTCCGGTGCCGTGCGAACTTCGGCAGGAAAGTGTAACCAGATCACGAATTATCTTGACAACCTGGAAAGTGGTGATCTGGTCTTGCGCTTTTTGCTTATCGAAAACAGCGGCGACGATAATACGTTTACTAACTCCGGCGGGGAGCAAGCCTGTACCGCCTGCTGATGTGCGTCATGGTCTGCCCGTACGGGGCGGTCAACCACCCCACGCCTGAAGTCAGGATAAAGCCAGGGGCTCCCGCGCCGGCTTCTATTGGTGGCCAGCGACGCCGCGGGTACCACGGCCGTAAAGTGCTACCGGGAGTGTAAGGATGTGCAAGGCGTGCCGGCCATTGTAAACGCCTGTCCCACCGGCGCGCTGGCCTACGTGGAGGTAGACGGTTTCAGTGCCCGGCAACGGGATGACGTGTTGCGGCGGGTGCTGGGCTAAAGAAGGTTTTCAACGTGCATACAGACAAACCGCTGGGCATAAAGGCCTACGGGTCCATACCCCATCTGCCCGGTAGCCGGCTGGGGCCGGGTGACCATAAGGTAACCGACGGCCAGGCCCGCATCTGCCTGGAGAAGGCACGGGACCGGCATGACCGGATCATTCTGCAAGAGAAGGTAGACGGATCCAATGTTGCGGCGGCTAAAACCGGCGGTGTCATCGTTCCCTTGATCCGGGCCGGCTACCGGGCCGTGTCCTCCCGGTTCGAGCAGCACCGCTTGTTTGCCAACTGGGTGTATGAGAACTATGCCCGCTTCGACGCTCTGCTGAACGAAGGGGAACGGCTGGTGGGGGAATGGCTGGCGCAGGCCCACGGCACGCGCTACGCCCTGTCCCACGAGCCCTTTGTAGCCTTCGACCTGATGAGGGGGCAGACGCGCGCTCCTTTTGCCGAGTTCACCGGCCGTCTGGCGGGCTGCTTCGTGATGCCGTTCCTGCTGCACGAGGGCGGCCCGTGTTCCATCGAGCGGGCGCAACTGCTCTTGGGCCGGGGCGGTGGCCATGGGGCCCTGGACGGGCCGGAGGGGGCCGTGTGGCGGGTGGAACGGCAGGGTAAGGTGGACTTCCTGGCCAAGTGGGTCCGTCCGGATAAAGAGGATGGATGCTACCTGCCGGAGATGTCGGGTGGGGCGGAAGTGTGGAATTGGCGGCCGGGTGTTCCGCCGGGGAACTTAAGGGAAAGTGACCCTGCGCGTACCGGGTGACTTAAACGCGAAGGGCGGACCCGTGCGAGCGGGATCCGGGCCGGGGCGTAACGACGCTTGCCCCTGCGGGAGCGGTAAAAAGTTTGAAAACTGCTGCGGTCGATAGTTGATCTGTTTTGCGACTGGCCCGGAAATGATCGGGTGCCAAATATCTTTCAGGGGGTAAAACATGGGCGTTATACGGACCCCGGACGATCGCTTCAAAACCTTACCGGGTTTTCCTTACGCACCGAGGTACGTGGACATTAACGGAATGCGGGTGCACTACGTTGACGAAGGAGAGGGGGAAACCATACTCTGCCTGCACGGGGAACCGACCTGGTCCTACGTGTACCGGAAAATGATACCCCTTCTGTCGGCCCGGCACCGCGTTATTGCCATGGATTTCATCGGCTTCGGCCGCTCCGACAAATTCACCGGGCAGGACGAATACTCCCTGCAGATGCACTGCGATACCCTTAAAGCATTCATCAGCTCCTTGTCCCTGGAACGGATAACCCTGGTGGTCCAGGACTGGGGCGGACTGGTCGGCCTGCATACGGCAGGCGAACTGCCGGACCTGTTTAGCCGGTTGGTCATCCTCAACACAGGGCTTCCCACCGGCGACATAAAGCCGACCGAGGGCTTTCTCAATTGGCGGAGGTATGTCGAAAGAACAGCTGACCTTCCCATTGGGCGTCTCATCCGGGGGAGTTTCCGCAGTGAGGTGCCGGACGACGTAATCGCGGCCTTTGACGCCCCGTTTCCCTCGGCGGAATATAAGGCCGGGGCCCAGGTCTGGCCTCTGCTGGTACCGGTCAAGCCGGACGACCCCGGAGCAGCCGAAATGCGCCGGACCAGGGAAGCCCTGTCCCGGTGGAACAAGCCTGCTTATGTTCTGTTCTCCGACCAGGATCCCATTATGACCGGCGGCGACACTTTCTTTCGCAAACTTATACCAACAGCTGTCGGCGAGCCGGAGATCGTGATACGGGGCGCCGGACATTTCCTGCAGGAGGATAAGGGGGACGAAATCGCCGGGCACATCCTTGATTTTATGGAGCGGCGGCCCATCTAACAAAGCTGGCATATAATTTGCGTTGGTTAAGATAGGGAACCCGGCCGGGATTACACGCAAATGGGAAGGGAGTTGCAGGACATTTTTCTATCCGGTGGCCGGTTGGTAAGCCTTGTATGGGTCCAAAAACCGGATTTATCCTACCGGGCCGGCCATGTAGGGCCGGTTTTCTTTTGGGTGGGGGGCGGCAGGGAAAAGCCCGATTGGGTCAAATATACTGCGGCAAGGGGGGTGCGGGCCATGGAGCTGGTGGAGTACGAGGATTGTATCTCGGCTAAGTTCAGTCATCTGTCCGACGATGAGGTTGAAGAGCAGGGCAGTGTTTTTACCGTCGACCTACAGATCATCAACGGCGTGGAGACCGAGGTGGAGGTGGTGGCCAGGCCCAAGGGGAATGAGACCTTCGAGGTCCTGGAAGTTCGCATGGACAACTCCCTGGACCGGGAAGACCTGACCAATATCGCTGATCTTCGCTGGCATGTGTTCACGTGTTTCAGGCAGGACTTGAAGCTGGCCCCGCTGGTAGCGTCATGGGAGGACGAGGTGATTGTCGCCGCCTGTCAGACGGAGAAATACGGGGGAGCCCTCCAGACCTTCCGCCAGCAGATGAATGATATTGAAGACGAAGACACGCTGCCGGACCCGGACCGGCTGTTGTGCTGGTGGCCCGAGAAACCGACATGGACGGCCATGAGGAAGATCGTGGCCGACCTCAGGCGGTATAATACCCAGACCTTTACCTATCCTTTCTACACCCTGGGCGAGTGGTACGCCAGGCCCGACCTGGCCGGCACGGATTACGGGGTACGAGCGGTCGAATACGCCCGGCACCTGCGGCAAATACGCACCATGCTGCTCTGGCACCGCCAGAGGGAGCAGTCGGCGCAGATCACGGTTGGCAGCGTCCAAAAGGCGGAGCACCTGTTCCGGGAGATGGGCCTGGACCCTGACGACCCTGGCTCCTGGTCGGCCGTTGTCACCGGGTTCGAGCCGATGCCCGATGTGTTTTTGGAAACGAGCCGTCCGTGCGGGCCGACCGGCGTGGTGAGCAAGGCGTCCGACGTTACGGCGGTTATCAACGTGCTCAGCCACCTGCCGGGGCTGGCTCCTTCCGTAGACTGCATCGGGGCCGCGATCTACGCTGGCCGGACCAACATAAGCAACTTGTTCGCCTGGTGCAACCCGCTGGCCGGCAGCGGGGCTTACGAGAAGGCCATGGATGTTCTTATGGCCCAATTCGATAAGTATGGCGTCAATGAGACGCTGATGATGGAGGGGATGCTTCCGTTCGAGGTTTGCCCGGATTGCGGGGCCATGACGTTGCGCGTGCCGGATGACTTCAACCGCGCCGGCACTCCCGTGCGGGTGGGCCCGAAACCAGGCCGCAACGACCCTTGCCCCTGCGGCAGCGGGAAGAAGTACAAGAGATGCTGTGGTCGGTAATTTGCTCCTTTGTTAGATCCCCACGCGCAAAGGAACGGCAAGGTATCCCCAGATGGACAGCGACAAGAGGAACAGCCACAACATTCCGAAACCCCACTTGGCCGGCAGGGCGATTTGGTTGTAGAGAGGATCCGGTGGCTCCATGAGCCTGGCGCGGAAATTATAAAGAATGAACGCCAGAATTATGATTGTAAAGGGATCAACGGTAACGGCGTGCGTAAGCGGATTATAGAACAACAAGACGAGGAGAGCCGCCAGTCCCGGCACCCAGGCCTTCCACCCGAGAAACGCCACTGTCCGGCCTCCGTCCAGCGGGACCACCGGCATAAGGTTGAACACATGCATAAAGAAACCGAAAGAAGCGAGAACGAGAAATACACTGTCCTTGGTTAAAAAGAACAGCCACCAGCAAAGGAAAGAGGCGGCGATACCAAATACTGGTCCGGCTACACCAATAAATGCCTCTTCTTTAGCATCGCGAGGTCTTTGACGAAGACCGATCACCGCTCCTAAAAAAGGGATGAGCACAGGTAGGGAAGCCTTCATGTGACGCCGTTTGATCGCGGCAAGGTGGCCGGATTCGTGGATGAGAATCAAGACAACAATTCCGGCGCCGAAGGCCCAGCCAAAGGCAAGTCCATAGACAACCATGGTTATGATCACGCTGGCGAACAATAGGAGGAATTTTAACTTATAGAGCAAGGCCAGAACAGGCAAAAACCATCTTTTCCAGGCGCTGACTTTTATTTGGATGGAACCGGCCTGAACCGGGTCGAACGGATCTTGGCCACTTTGCTCATTACCAATAAGCGGCATAACCTTGTCACGTCCTTACTCTTTCGTGCGCTATCTATATCTTACAGGAAATACGGGAAAATGTCGACGCCCTTTTGAGGGATGTCAGTATGGGGTTGAGCGCGGCAGGCTGCGCTACCACCTTTCTTTTTGTATGCTCAATCGCGGTTGTTCCTACTTTAGCAAAAGAGTGGGTTCAAGGAACGAATTGAGTGCGCTCACCCTATCGTTCACCTGTTCCCACCCTTCTTGGTTCTGGGAACCCGTCCGGTCGCCGCCGAGGATACCAATAGGTTGACTACAATGCTTCCTCCTCAATATTATCGGCCAGAGGTTCCAGCCCTAAAATGTTCTCAACCGAATATAATCCAGGTGGGTGCAAATGAACATATTTGATTAACCTTATCAGGCAGTCGGTAAAGGCATTACGGTTTAGTGACTCATGCTTTATCTCTAACCGTTCGTTATCGCTGATAAAGACTATTTTGTGCATGCCTATGGTCCCTCCACCACGAATGGCATGAATGGCTATTTCTCTGTCGTTACGGCCCTTCTTCCCATGCCTACCGAAAATCAAGTCTTTTTCCGGATTGACCCCCAGTTGTGTGGCAACCGTTTGGGCTAACCGTATAGCTGTACCAGAAGGCGCGTCCTTTTTATAACGGTGGTGTTTCTCAATAATCTCCACGTCAAAACCGTCTAGAACTGTAGCTACCTCTTTAGCCGCATGTATAAGCATATTGATTCCAATTGAAAGATTCGGTGCGATAACCAGGCTTACGTTATATAGGTTCGCCATAGACCGCAACGCATCAACTTGAAATTTGGAGAATCCCGTGGTACCTACAATTAGGTGAGCACCGTACTTAACTGCAATTTTAAGGTTTACCAGACTGGCTTCGGGGGTAGTAAAATCTATTACGATTTCCGGGCGTGTATCAATTAAAGACGTGGCTAATTCATCGCTTCCACGAATGATCAAGCCATTGGTAGACAGTTCCAAAATATCCCCCAAGTCCTTGCCCACCTTGTCACTGCCCGGACTACATATAATCAGCACCAGCTTTATAAAGGGATCATTTAAAAGATTTCTTGCTACAACCTGGCCCATGCGACCAGGACCGATAAGAGCCACCTTAACTGCCATGGCTTTTTCAACCTCCTAATTCATATTTGGATTTGGAAGCAAAAAGGCCTCAGGATAAATTCCCTGAGGCAGAAGACAGAAAAGTAGCTACAAAAATAGTAAGATATGCTATTCTTCCTTCTACCGCCTACGAAGTTAGCTGACGGGTTCGGGTTGAAGGATAACCCTACTCCTAATAAAATATAACTTCTATCAGGAGATTCACCCCAGAAAAGATGGGTCCTCCGCTTCTTAAACATAAGAATTAGGCGATGCAGAGATTCATTATTCAGTTGTATTTATCATATCATTACCTGATTGCCTTGTAAAGTTTCCCCAAATAATTTATTAAATTTTCATAAAGAGAATTTTGGTTCCTCAATAGACATAATATGACAATGTATCCAGGGTGGTTTGCTGTGTCCGGAGCTTTATTCCGTGCCGGAATGTGTTTTGCCCGGACTGCCCGGCTGTCGGGAACAGACGGAGACCGCTGTGGGGGAATTAGTTCAATTGGAGGACGAAAGGATTTGATGGCAACCGGCGTCTAATGGAGACGTTTTGGCCGCGTGTCTTACGCCGCATATGCTGCACATAGTGACTGCCTGTGTGGTACCGTCCATATCCCGGTAGGTCACATGGAAGACCGAATATTGTTCGCAACTTGGGCAATAGCTTATCTCAGTGGAATGGTGCATCCGGGTTTCGCAGTTACTTATCGCTAGTAAGGCCCCTAACCCTTTCACCATGCTACTTACAGCACCTTTCATTCGATTCTGGCAAAGTTTCCGCTATTTGAGCTTAACAGTAAAACATTAACTCCTACTGAGAAGAAACTTAAAATAGACGAAAAATACTTAGTCTCCTTAACTTTTGTTCAGAAAGCTGAGCTTTAGAACTTGCTTAAGGACTGCATCGTCATGTGAAACCGGGATACCCGTTCCGCCTTGCATTAAGGTTATTTTGCCCAGGTCACTGCCGGTTATGAGGCAGGCGCGGGTGACGTGTCAGGATTACGAAGCGCACCGGGGTCCTGCTGCGGTAGGAGAATCATCTCGCCTTTCGGGCATGCTAGGGCGGGGGTTCTAGTTTGTACGATAAGATTTTGGAATATCTCATCGCCATGGGCGTAGCAGGCCTGACCCTGGGCTCGTTTGTCGAGGCCATGGGGCTTCCTTTTCCGGGCGGCCCCTTGCTCCTAGTGGCCGGCTTCCTGGCAAACCGAGGCCACTGGCCGCTCTACCAGGTGGGAGCAGGGGCCTTTTTCGGTTTTACCGCAGGCTCGCTGGCGGCCTTTTTTATCGGCCGTCACTACGGCCTGCAGTTCATCCAGCGCTGGGGCCGCTACCTTAAAATCACACCCGGGCGGCTGGAGAAAACCAGAGGCTGGCTGGACCACTCGGCGGCCGGCTTTATCATCCTGGGACGCTTCGTACCCTGGGTATCCAACGTGACCCCTTATGTGGCGGGCTTAAGCCGTCTATCTCCAGGCCACTTTCTCTTCTTCAACACCATTTACACCGTCATGTGGGCCGGCCTCTACATCTCTCTCGGACATGTTCTCGGGGGCCAGGCCCAACCGGTTCTGGACCTGGTCAAAAAGCACCTGCCGCTGGCAGCAGGCCTGCTCCTGGCGGTGTGGGTGGTATTCTTTCTGGCAAGGCGGCGACTTCGCCGGTCCGCCTGAAGCCCGGACCAGGGATAACCGGCGCGTTTGGAGGAGCAGACTATAGGGTAGAGTCCCTGCTGTTTCAGAAAGGGGTATTGCTTCCGGTGGAATATCAGAGCACCAACCGCATCGCCGGCAACAGGCGTTGGATTGCCCTGTCCGCCGTTATGGTCACCATGTTTTTCTCCTCCCTTGATCAAACAGTTGTTTCTACAGCCATGCCTACCATCGTCGGGGACTTGCAGGGTTTTGATATCTACGCTTGGGTGTTCACGGCCTACATGATGACTTCCGCGGTGACCGTGCCCCTCTATGGCAAACTGTCCGACGTGTACGGCCGTAAGCCGTTTTTCCTCTTCGGCCTGGGTGTCTTTATCATCGGCTCCGCCCTGTCCGGCCAGGCCCACAGCATGATGGAGCTCATCCTGTACAGGGGTCTGCAGGGCATCGGGGGCGGGGCCATGATGATCATGCCGCGGGCCACCGTCGGGGATATCTTTAACCCCAAGGAACTGGGTAAAGGTATGGGGCTGGTCATGTCGGTCTTCGGTCTGGCTACCATAATCGGCCCCTTTCTGGGCGGCTGGATAACCGATCACTGGAGTTGGCGCTGGATCTTCTACATCAATCTTCCGGTGGCCCTGCTGGCCATGGCCGCGGTTTACTATGCCCTGCCCACCATCCGCCAGGAGTCCCGCCACCACATTGACTGGTCGGGCAGTTTCCTCCTGGTCGTGGGTCTTATCCCCATCCTGCTGGCCTTCACCTGGGCCGGTAGCAAGTATGCCTGGCAGTCCTGGCAGATTCTCGGCCTCTTTGCTCTCGGCGTCCTGCTCTTGATCGGATTCGTGGTCGTGGAAAGAAGGGCTGCCGAGCCGGTCCTGAGTCCCGCCCTGTTCGGCGATCCCGTGTTTACCGCCACGGCGGTGATGGGCCTCCTGATCTCCATAAGTCTTTTCGGCTCCCTCATGTTCCTGCCCATTTTTGTCCAGGGGGTGGTGGGCCTGTCGCCGGAGTATTCCGGTGAGGTACTGACTCCCATGATGTTGAGTTTCATGGTCGCCAGCGTGGTGGGAGGACTCCTGATCACCCGGACGGGAAAGTACAAGCTGCAGGCGGTCGTCGGTTCGCTCATCCTGATCTACGGCATTTTTCTCCTGACTAGGATGACGGTTTCCACCACCTGGCCCGTGGTGATACAAAACATGGTGGTTCTTGGCCTCGGGGTGGGTGCGGTCATGCCGCTGATCACCGTGATTGTTCAGAACGCCTTTCCCTACCGTCTGCTGGGGGTGGTCAACTCGACCCAGCAGTTTGTCAGTTCCCTAGGCGCCATCATAATCTCGCCCATCTACGGGACGATTCTGGCCAACACCTTCAACGCGCGGCTACCGCAATACCTGGCCCCCGAGTTGTCGGGAGCACTGGCTAAAATTCCCTCCTCCATAACGGCTGCCCTCAGGGACCCGCAGGTGCTCATCACGGCCCAGGCTCAGGAGTTGATCAAGGTCCAGTTTGCTGCTTACGGGCCCGCCGGGATCAACTTCTATGACCAGTTCATCCAGGCGGTGAAACTGTCCCTGACCGACGGCATCACCCGGCTGTTCACCATCGGCCTGGTCTTTGCGGTGCTGACTCTGATCACGGCTCTCTTACTGCGGGAAATTCCCCTGAAGCGCGACGAGTTCTACCGGGAAGGGGAAAAGGCCGGTCCGGAACGGAGCACAGCGGCTCCCGCCACAGGGGGCTGAGGCAAGGCATGGGATGCCCTGACCGGTTGTTGAACCGCACCGGCTGGTTCATCCCGCTCATAGGCTGCGGGAGATAAATCCGGGGTCTTGACAGGCGACCTTTTCCCAACCTATAATGTTCTGGTACGAACGTTCTAATCCGAACGTTCGAAAGAGAACAAAAAGGAGGGAACTGCCATAAAATTCGGCATTGCCGGTCCCGTCTCCAAAGACCACATCCTTCTGCCGATGGGAGAAAGGCTGGAGAAGTACGGGGCGGTGGCCTACACCGCCAGTGCCATGGCCAAGCTCCTGGAAGGCAGCAGGGATGAAGTCATTTGCCTGTCCCATCTCTCGGCAGCCGATTATCAGGCCGTAGCAGTCCTCCTGCGGCATCCCAATATTAACCTGTCGGGTTTGATTACCATGGAGAATGGAACGACCGAGATCGAGCTGGCCTATGTCGATGCCCATGAACGCCGCAGCCGGCAATTGAATGTGATGCCTCCTCTGACTTTAACCGAAATTGGTCTGCTGTCCGGGTGCGCGGCGGTGCTGCTGATGCCCCTGAACGAAACCGATATCCCCCTGGCCTGTGTGCAGAAGTTGAGAAGGTCTTCTGAGACGGTCATCTTTCTCGACGCCCACGGCCTGGTAACCGGGCTGAGTGAGAGCGGCGAAAGGTTTAAAAAGCCCTGGGTTAATGCGGGGGAATGGTTTAAGTGCCTTGACATTCTCAAGATGAACGATCACGAAGCCTGCTGGGTGGCCGGCCACCCGATGAAAGAATATGAGGAATTCGCCCAATTCGCCGCCGGTGTAATCGAAGCCGGCCCGGAGACCTGCTGGATCACTTTCGGCGACCAGTCATCCCTTCTGGCCTGGCGGAGGGATGATCATATCCAGTGGGCCGGCGTACCCGTCGTCACGGACATCGGCCCGGTCATGGATACCACCGGGTGTGGCGATGCGTCGAGCGCCGGGTTTGTCCACGCCTATATCAAGGGGTACCGCAACCCGATAAGGTCGGTAATCCTGGGTAATACCATGGGCTCCTTGAAGGCCACCTTCGAGGAAACGGATGCATTTCCTTCCCGCCCGGAAATCAGCGGGGTTATCGGCGATCATTACCGGGAATACCTGCACACCCTGCTGGACGACTTTCTGAGCCGCAGCCGGGTGATCGTGCACGAGATCAAGGGAGGTCATGACGTTGAAAGTCTTATGTTCCGCTCAGATGGGGGCCACGGCCCTGGGGCAGACCATGCGCGTGATCGCGGTCGCCAAGGCCCTGCAAACTAAGGGGCACGAAGTCAAGGTCATTGCCGGAGACAAACAGATCCCGGTCATGAAACAGCACCACATGGACTTCATAGAGATGCCGCCCTTACCCCAATTCGATTTCCCCTACGCTGCTTTAGGAGGGACAATGGACGAGGGACAGATGGAAGAAATTATGGCCCGTATGAAGGAAATTCTGCCGCAGATGATGGAAGCGGAGAAGAAAGTCATCAGTGAGGAAAAACCCGACGTCGTGCTTTGCGGCAGCTTCACCGGCCCTATGGCGGCCAAAACGCTTAATATCCCTGCGGCCATGGTTTTGTTGCAGCCGCACGGGCAAAAAACGATTAACTTCATGACCAAGCGATTTAACATGAGGGACCAGGCCGCCGGGTTACTGAACTCGGCCGGCTTGCTCATTCTGGAAGGGATGCCCGAACTGGACGGCGGGATGGGTACGGCGGCTATGGGAGAAGGGTTGGCCGCTCTAAAAGACAAGATCCGTTTCACGGGGCCCCTCTTGGCGGAGCCGCCGGACACCCTGCCCTCTCAGGACGAGCTGAAACTACGCCATACCGGGAACAAGGACAGGCCCCTGGTCTATGTCACCATCGGCGGCGGTACGCCGCTCATCGGCGAGGATTTTCTGGCCCTGGTCCTGGATGCCTTCCGTAAGTTGCCGGACGTGCAGGGGGTGGTAGCTACTGGCCTGGCCCTGGACCCGGACCGTCTGGCAGGCGGCAAGCCCCCGGACAACGTGATCATCCGCGGCTTCGTCCCCGGTACGGAATTGATCAAAGCAAGCGATGTGACGGTTTTTCACGGCGGTTCCTCTACCCTGATGACCTGTATCGCCTGCGGCCGGCCGGCCGTAGTTGTCCCTTCCATGGCCGAACAGGAAGACAACGGGGCCGTTCTGGCCGGCAAGGGCGCGGGGATCGTTTTGGATAAGGTGAGTCTGACCGTTAACGCGATGGCTGAAGCCGTACAAAAGATCCTGAGTGACCACACCTTCCGGGACAATGCCGGGCGGCTGAAAGAACTGGGCGAAAAATACGGGGGGGCGCCCGCGGCGGCCGCCATGGTGGAAGGGCTGGTCAGTAGGGGGAGTGCGTCCTGAAGGCGTTGGTCCTGGCGGCCGGTAAGGGTACCCGCCTGCGTCCCCTGACCGATTATGTGCCCAAACCCATGCTCCCCCTACACGGGCGGCCGTTGATGGAATGGGCCGTACTGCCGCTGGTCGCCTGTGGGATCAGGGATTTTGTGGTGGCGGTAAGTTACCTGGGCGACCAGATAGAGAATTACTTTCGCGACGGCGCCAGATGGGGCGTGCATATAGAGTACAGCTACGGGCCCCAGCCGGCCGGCAAGGCGGGAGAGATCTGGCGGGCCCGCAACTTGTTGGCGAAGAAGGAGGGGCCTTTTCTCGTCGTACCGGGAGATACCATCTGCCATCTGGACTATCGTGACCTGCTGGATTTTCACCGGGGGCATGGGGGTCCGGTTACGGTGGCCTTTTCCAGCCTCTACCGACTGGAGGTGGGAACCGCCCAAATCGATGAGCAGGGCTTGGTCAAAGAGTTTCGGGAAAGACCCAACCTGGACCGGCCGGTCAGCACCGGCGCCTACGTCCTGGATGGTCGCATTTACTCGTACATTAAGGAATTCAACCCTGAGATGCGGGAAGTGGATCTACCCGCGGACGTCTTTCCCCGGTTACTGCAGGAAGATACACCCGTATACGGCTACGTACGCGATTATCCCTGGTGGGACGTGGGACGGATCAACGATTACGAAAGCCTGCTCCGGCTTTCCCCGGACGAGGCGGCGCAAGTCTTGCCGTGGAGGTCGGCGGATGAGCATTTTCAAGCCCTGTGACATCCGCGGCGTTTACGGCCGCGACCTGACGGAACGGGACGCCTACGACCTGGGCAGGGCAGCGGGGCGTCTATCTCCAGCCGGCCGCAAAACCGTCCTCGTGGCCGGTGATGTAAGGTTGAGCACCCCGGACCTGAAAACTGCCCTATGCCAAGGTCTCGTCGAATCAGGCTGCCAGGTTACCGACGCCGGGATCCTGACCACGCCGGCCTTCTATTTTACCGTCCACGGTACGGACTCTTTCTTAGGCATAATGGTTACGGCTTCCCATAACCCGCCGGAATACAACGGTTTCAAGCTGCTCCTCGACCGCCGGCCAATTAATCAGGCCCAACTCGCTGCTTTACAAAAAGCAATGGCGGCCAAGGATTTCACCACCGGATCCGGCCATTACCGGCTGGACGATACATGGTTGCACCGGTACCGCGATCATGTAATCCGGCACTTCCCGCAAAGCGGGCTCAAGGTTGTGATGGACTGCGGTAACGGCACCTGTTCCCTGGTAGCCCCGGAGATATTTCGTGCCCTCGGTTACCAGTTGACAGAGCTTTACTGCACTCCTGACGGGCGCTTTCCCAACCGTTCCCCCAACCCGGCCGTGGCGGAGAATTTAGTTGCTCTGCGCCGGCGTGTGGTCGAGGAGAAGGCCGCGGTGGGGATCGCTTACGATGGTGACGGTGACCGGGTGGCTTTCGTCGATGAGACCGGTCGGCCCCTGGAGAATGACAGGCTGCTGGCCTTGTTGGCTCGGTACCTGCTTACCCGGGAAAAAGGAGCGGTGGTTTACGATTCCAAGTGTTCGCTGGTGGTGGCGGAAGAAGTGGCCCGTCTGGGTGGCACGCCCATCATGGCCC
>DATKUX010000163.1:0-2091 GCA_035530395.1 Spirochaetia bacterium | reverse complement strand
CCCCAGGCACAGGACTACTGCGAGCTGATCCACAACGAAAGGGTCACTTTGAGCGCAGGCGTGCCCACGATCTGGATGTCGATACTGCAGCACGCCCTGGAGAACCCGGGCCGGTACGATTTCAGTTGCGTCAAATACTTCGTTTCGGGCGGGGCTGCCCTCCCGATGAAGCTGATCGAGGAATTCGACACCAAACTGGGCATCCCGCTCCTGCAGGGTTACGGCCAAACGGAGACCACGCCGACTACCCTCTTTTCCCTGCCCAAGAGTTACCTGGCCGACCTGCCCGCCCCGGAGAAATACATTCTACGCGCCAAGAGCGGGCTTCTCTTCCCCGGCCTGGAGATGAGGGTGCTGAACCAGGAGGGCCATGAGGTCAAGCACGACGGCAAGGACATGGGCGAGTTGCTGCTGAAGGGGCCGTGGGTCCTCCGGGAGTACTACCGGAACCCCGAGGCGACCGAGGCGGCCTTCGTGGACGGTTCCGCACCGGGGACATCGTCACCGTGGACGAAGAGGCGTACGTGCAGGTCGTCGACCGGACCAAGGACCTCATCAAGAGCGGCGGGGAGTGGATCTCCTCGGTGGACGTGGAGAATGTCCTGATGGGCCATCCGGCCGTGGCCGAGGCGGCGGTCATCGGCATACCGGACGTGAAATGGCAGGAGAGGCCGCTCGCGTGCGTGGTCCTCAAGCCCGGGGCAACAGTCGACAAGGACGACTTGCGCGCTTTCCTGAAGGGCAAAGTGGCGTCCTGGTGGATGCCGGACGACTTCGTCTTCGTGGACGACATACCCAAGACCAGCGTGGGTAAGTTCTTCAAGCGAATTTTGCGGGAGATGTATCAGGAGGGCAAGCTGGGGGCGGGTGCTCACTAGGAGGTGTACCCGGGAATCCGCACCGGGGCATTGGCCGCGGGACGCTTGCCTGCCGGGCCCCGGTCTTCCCGCTGTTTAAGCCGTAAGACAAGATTTTAAAAAGAGGTGTAAGCGTGGAACTGCAAAACATTATTTACGAGAAAAAGGAAGGACTGGCGATTATCACCCTGAATCGTCCCAAGGTCCTCAATGCCCTGAACCACGAGGTTTTCCTCGAAATCCGGGCGGCTGTAGAGGCGGCCGAGGCGGACGACGAGGTCAGGGTAATGATCATCACCGGGGGCGAGAAAGTGTTTGCCGCCGGGGCCGACATCGGTGGCATGGCTCCGGCCGGTCCGATGGCGATATTTAAGTCCAACGAGGTGACCCACAGTATTTTCAGCAAGGTGGAAAATGCCGCCAAACCGGTGATCGCGGCCGTTTGCGGGTATGCCCTGGGCGGCGGTTGCGAGTTGGCCCTGGCCTGCGATATTAGGGTGGCGGGGGAATCGGCCAAGTTCGGCCTGCCGGAAATCAAGCTCGGTATCTTTCCCGGCGGCGGAGGTACCCAGCGCCTGCCCCGGTTGGTGGGTATGGGCCGGGCCAAGGAACTGATGTATACCGGCGACATGATCGACGCCCAGACGGCCGAAAAAATAGGGCTGGTCAACCGCGTGGTTCCCGATGACCAGGTGATGGCGGAGGCCGTGAAGCTTGCGCGCAAAATCGCCTCCAGGGGGGGCGCGGCCCTGAACCTTTTAAAAACGGCCATAAACGCCGGGAACGCCACCGACCTGGCTGCCGGCCTGAACATAGAGAGACAGTGCTTTTCCCTCCTTTTCACCACGGAGGATCAGAAGGAAGGCATGAAGGCCTTTCTCGAAAAGCGCAAACCCGATTTCAAAGGCCGGTAGGCTTGGGGAATGCCGGGACCGGTTAGGCTACGTGATTCCGTGCGACCTGCAAAATTTGTGACGATCGCGGGCAGTCAATGGTACTCAAAGGCAAACCAGTGTTCAAAGTGAGGAATTGGTTATGATTAAATCAAGACTCTGTGATCTGGTCGGCATCAAGTATCCCATCATCCAGGCGGGGATGGGGCCTTTCCCGAACAATAACCTGTGTGTCGCGGCAGCCAATGCCGGCGTGCTGGGACTGATCAGTACCAGCGGTATCGCTTCTAAGGAAACACAGCCCGAAATCTATGAATATTTCTGCCGGACCGGTGACGCCG
>DATKUX010000162.1:0-14273 GCA_035530395.1 Spirochaetia bacterium | reverse complement strand
CTATAGCGAGTGGGTTCCTGCTTGGGTGATTAATGAGTTTGCCATGGGTGAAAAATTGCGACCTGGCGAATCACCAGAGACGTGCTGTCCCAAGTGTCCTGGAGCCATGGCTTACACAGGAGAGTCCGAGGATAGGCAGGGCTAACGAGGTCAGACAGGTTCGCCCGAAGGGCGATTTTGTTCTCAGAGGATAAGACAGGCTGAACAACAAAAGGCATCCGAACCAACAAAGGTATACTACGAGCCACCGGATAAAGGCTGTGAACACTCAGATGATAGGGATGACAGATAACACGGCAATATAGCCGGTTATTTTTTGCGCCGGCAAGCCGGTACGGCTGCCGGCGGCAGGCCCGGGCGCTGGCCATACCCTGGTGCCGCATGGACCGAAGTGTTCAGGCCCGGGTCGTCCTTACAATATGTAGGGGAGCTCGAGGCGGGTACCCGGCCGGGCCAACATAAGGTACAGGGGTATCGGTACCCCTCTGTTGGACACGGCGAGAGGGAGGGAGGCGGGGCCGGAGAAAAATTACGGTTGCAGGTTAGCGGGAGGAAGGTTATACTGGAGGTGATAAAAGAAGCCCGGTTTCGCCTGACAGTGATAACATATAACCTGACTTTAGACCGAAAGGAGTGATCGCGATGAATAACAAAAATTATTGGGACATGACCAAGGAGGAAAAGGAAGCGATGTTAGCCGCTGCGGCCAAGGAGGAAATTGCAAAACACCATGCGGCGGGCCGGGCAACTGTGCATGGCGATGACAAGGGCGTTTTCTTGATTCATCCGGACGGCACAAAGGAATATGTTAAGATGTATAATTTGCCCGAGATCGATAGGCAGAACCATATTAATCGATATGAAGAGATGGACAGGATATGAGTAGCCCGCAGAAGCCAGTATTATGGATATTCGGTGGGCCAAATGGTTCCGGCAAAAGTTTCGTGACTAATAGCATTTATATGAGCAATCCTGATATTCCACAAAAGTATATAAACGCCGATGTGATAGCAAAGGAACGTAATATAAGCAGCTTGGAAGCTGCCAATATAGCTTTGGCTCAGCGTGAAGCAGCTTTGGCGGCCAGGGGATCATTTGCTATGGAAACTGTCATGTCTATGCCGGATAAAATTGATCTTATGCGTCGGGCTAAGAGTCTGGGTTATGAGGTGATGTTAGTATACGTTTCCACCCAGGATCCTGATATTAATCTTGGTCGGGTTAAACGGCGGCGCCAGGCTGGTGGGCATGATGTCCCACCCGAGAAAGTGCTTTCCCGTTACGACCGAAGTATGAGGTTTTTACCAGAGGCATTGGCTGTAGCGGATAAGGCGGATATTTATAATAATTCATTTGACAACCCGGTTTTGATTGCCGAAAAAACACATAAAAACGGCCTTATAATTTACGAGCAGTCCCCACCAAGCAAATGGACCCGGGAAAGCATCATGGCCTTGATTGGCGTTGCAGATGAAAAAGAACAGCGGATTTGCAAGGGTGAGAGCACAGGAGAGACTGGACAGCAACAGCGATACTACGAGCCAGAGGACAGAGAATGGGAACATTCCGATGATAGGGATGACAGATAACCCGGCAATGTAGCCGGTTATTTTTTTAGTCTAAAGGATGAGGTTGTCCATGGCAGGTTCACAGACAGATGAACAAACCGTGCCCAACAGCAGGTAATGGAAACCAGTCCAATACGCTAGATCGTGCCTAATCCGGCCAACCTGCGTAATTCTCCTCGACATGCCGGAGCCCATCTACGAGAATATTTCCCGTGGAATACTGTCCGCCGGGTTGGGATATTCCCTGATGCAAGGGTAAAGATCGTCATTACCTTGCTACTGGCCACCCTAATGGTAACCGTCTGCAGCGCGGTTCCGGGATCCACAGTTAATCACGCCGGTGCAGACGTGTCCAAGACCGCAGCTACGCCTGTCACCCCATCCCTTATCATCGAGCCCGAGGCCGGCGCCGACCGATACCTAAAGCTGATCGGCGGCGCCAAGAAGCAGATAGACGTGAACAGCTATCTGTTGACCGACCGGGCGGTGGTGGGGGCACTGACCCAGGCGACCGCCAGGAAAGTCACGGTCCGGATCCTGATTGCCGGCAACCCCTACGATGCCCACCAGGCAGTGGCCCAGGAGCAGGCCGAGTTCGCGGGTACCCAGGTCCAAATGAAATTGGCGGCCGCCAGGTTCGAAGGGCAAACCTTCGACCATGCCAAGTACCTGGTGGCCGATCCGGGCACACCGGCCGGCGCCGGCATTCTGGGGAGCAGTAACCTTACTGCCTCCGGTCTGGGTGCCGGCAATCGAGAGTTTGACGTGGCCACCACCGACCCGGCCACGGTGGCCGCCATGGCCACCGTCTTTACCGCCGACTGGACCGGTACTGCCGCCGGCAGCGGATCCAGGGCGCAGCTGATCTTATCCTCTGGGGCGGAGGGGGCCCTGTTGAACCTTATTGACAACGCCAAGGCCCGGATCCTCATTGAGACGGAGGGAGTTCGGCCACGTGCCGGCGATTGAGTCCGCCCTGGCCACCCAGGCCTGGGCTGGCGTAAACGTAACCATCATCCTGCCGGTGGCCGACAGGGACAATGGAAACCCCCACGACCTGGCCGCAGCCGGCGTCAGGATTCTGTACTTGACCAGACCCTACGTTCACGCCAAGATGATCCTGGTGGACAACCATGTGTTCATTGGCTCGCAGAACTTTTCAACGACCAGCTTGGACAACAACCGGGAGGTGGGCATCATGCTGGCCGGCCAGGGCCTCGTGCAAAATGCGTACCAGGTGTTCCGGAAAGACCAGCTCGTGGCCGCCGGTCATTAGACTGGACCCGTAGCGGGGAAAATAAAATGCAGTGACTTTCAATGGAGCCTCACCCCTTCGCCGGAGGTGTGGCTTTTTTTGTTTTTCCATGGCGCGAGGGGGGTGGCGGGGTTAGAGAAAATAAAAGATGAGTCTCAATGAGGCCGGAAAGGGGCGAGAGGTAGTTGCAGAAGGGTAGGGTGGGACGTTATACTGGAGGTAGCAGAGGTTAGCCCTACAGCAAGGGGGTGTTTGACAATGGCAGAAGCTGTCAATAGTAGAGTTAAGATAAACAGCAGAGGTCGCATGACTTTGCCCAAAGGCATCATGGAGGCCCTGGACCTAAAGTCCGGTAACGGAGTTATGATCTTGTTGAGGGCCGGCCGCAAAAGGGCCCATATCATCCTGGCCGGGGACGATGAAATCCTTGCTCGTGGTAAACAGGCGGAGGAAGAATTTGCGTCCGGAAAAACCCGGGACATCCGGGAGTATGCCCGGGAACGTGGTATAGAGGTCTGATAAATTTGCGGTCCATGTGACCAAGGCGGCCGAAAAAGACCTTGATGGGCTGGAACCGTACCGAAAACGAGTGGTAAGTGAGTTAAGGGCATTAGAAGGAGACCCCCATAAAGGCCATACACTTCACGGCAAGTTGCGCGAATACCGCGCCCTGGAGTTTTCTCTTCCCGGTGGTGTATGCCGGGCAGTGTATAAAGTCAAGAACGACCAAAAGGTTTGTTTACTGGTTGTCGTAGGATATCACGAGGGCATATACGAAATAGCCGCGCTAAGAATTCGAAGGTTTAAGCAGAAAAAACCGTAAGGCAGATCGGCGGGGCCGACCGGCACCGGTATTCCTGACCATCACGGCGGCCGCCCGGACCATAAGGCCCTGGCGGACATCCTGATCCAATGACTGCATTAGCCTCACCCTTCCGGGGTGGGGCTTTTTGTTTATCCAGGGCGCGAAGGGGATGGCGGGGCTGGCAAAAAGAATATGATGGAGTCGATGGAGGTCCTTGTCCCTGGGGTTTATGCGGATCACCCCGGTGACGTAAGAACGATGGGCATATTGACCCTCAGGCTCCGTCCGTGCTATACTGAAGGCGATCGGAGTTGACACACTTTTGACTCCAACCCAGACGAAAAATGACCGGAAACCCATAGACCAAACGAGAGTTCGCAAGCGTAAAGCCGGGTCACATGGCCATCCGGGACGGAGCGAGACAGGCCGGGCAGGGCACCCTGTAACTTTTAATCAGGGTGTCGCAGGTTCGAGTCCTGCATGGCTCACCAGGAGTTAAAAAGGCCTCCGGCTACGGAGGCCTTTATTAGCATCACAAGCGGGCGTGGCGGAATGGCAGACGCGCCGGACTTAGGATCCGGTGGGTAACACCGTGTGGGTTCAACTCCCACCGCCCGCACCAGTCAGATCAAGCCTTCCAGGGCTTTGAGATATCTGCCATAAGAATAGTTGCCGTAAATTGCCGCAAATTTAGCGGCGGATCCCCTGGAGAATGTCGTCCATGACTTCGGCAGCCTTGTCCCTCATCTTCGGGGTGGCGTGGGAATAAGTGTCCATGGTCATTCCGATTGCTAAGCAACACCACCTTAACCCACTTTTGGGAAATGGGCTTTGTCTCCCAGACATTACAACAAATGCAAACAAAGAATTGTACTGCTTTACAAGTGTTTTGCGTAAGCTGCTTAAACCTCCCACAACCCGACTCACCGTTCCCTCACCGGTCTACGGTCCGCCGGCGGCCGCTGGCTGGCTTGTGTAGATTTCTTTCCGGCCCAGCTATTGATCCCAAGCACCCTCGTCAAAAGACTCCGGGCCCAAGGAACGTATCCGGCCCCAGCTCCCGCGATATCTTGAAGCCGGGGCGCCGGCGACCGCCGAAGTGGGGGAGGAGCGATGATTACCGGTACCCGGCCACCTGGTCGCTGGTGGCCGCCCGGGCGCGGCGTAGAATCAGCCGTCAATCCATTCCTCCAAATCAGGGTTTGGATCGCCGCCCCAAGCCAAGTATGCCTGATAAGAACCCCGTAAGGCCGGACCCCTAAGACCGTGCTTCAGAATGAAAGACACCGCCGCGTCTATGGGCAATTCAGAGAAAAAAAGCCCGATATGAGGTTGCCAGGCTGCAATATCTTCCTTGCCCGTTAAAACGGCAACGAGGGTTTGAGTGTCTATTTCTGTTTTCCAACACTTGCTTATCGCGCCAGTAACCAGGCCATCTAAACCATTGGAGAACATTGGTAGTATCCTTCCCTACCTGACCACAATTTCTATATTTTTCCCACAAATCTTAGCTATTTTAGACAAACTATCTAACTTCGGAAGAATCCTTCCGCTTTCCATTCTGGCAATGGCTGACTGGGTGGTACCAACTTTCTTGGCCAGTTCTTCTTGAGTAAGACCAGCGCCACTCCTGAGCTTGATTAACAAATCGGCCACTGTATACTCCAATTCCGTATCATTCCAAGCCTTCTTAAATTCCGGATTATTCAGTTCCCCCTGAAGAAGTTCTCTGTAATCCATGATTAATTCTCCTTTTGTTTGGTTTTCGGTATATAAGCATTCATCTTGAGTTCAGCGATGTCAAGCTCCCTTTTAGGCGTTTTTTGAGTTTTCTTAACTATCCCATGTATCATCACAAGGGTATGCGGCTGCTGCTGGAAAAAGAATATTCTTACCCGTTTACTGCCAAGTTGCTCCCGCAGTTCCCAAAGTCCTTTCTTGCCCGTCATCGGTTTAACATGAGGCTCACCGATATAAGGCCAGTTGTTGGCAAGTAGCTGAAAGCCACGGTAAACCTTGGCCCGTAGTTTCAGATCATCAATGGACCGTATAAAGTCCCTTACATCATCGGTAACCTCAATTTGAACCATTCGTATCCCCCTAATCATTATAGCACCAGTGCTATAAGCAGCGCAAGCCCCCAGAAGTTTTTGACGGGCCGTCAGTGGGTAGGGAAGGCGGGGAGGGGCAGACAGGTTCTCCTCGCCCGAGGGACGGCCTTCTGGGGCGGTCTTGCCCCGGGAGTTGATGTAAACGCTGCTGTGAATGGAACGTATGTACGCCAGTTTGCGCCATGAATCATACTGTATTTTGTTGATATCTGCCAAACTGAACACCGATGGCAAGCGCGTCGTGGTTGCCGTGATGCAGCTGGGCCGTGGATTTTCCGAAGTGGCTGCCCGAAAGGGCGGTTATTCTTTTTGCGAACCGGGAGAGTCGCCAGCGGTATAAGCGCCACCGCCACCGGGATGGCCAAGTGAACGTCCATCATCGACATCACCTCCCCGACACGGTCTCACGGCCGCCGTACCACAGCGACGGCCTGTGCCGGAAAGGTTCCCCATATGTTAACTCCCACAACCACACAAGATTTTACCAACGCCTGAGTCCGGTTGGCAATCTCCCGTGGTTCCACTCACATCCCTGCGGACCCCTGAATATTCTGGATGAAACTGGAAAACCCGCGAGTGCTTTCCGCGTGACCAGTTGCAGCAATTTCTTAAGAGGTGATCATTCATATGGGCACTTATATGGTGCAGCCGGGTGATACCATGAGCGGCATTGCCTCTATGTTCGGAGTTTCCCTTGCCGCCCTCGTCGCTGCCAACCCGCAGATCGCGAACCCCGACCTCATCTACCCGGGTCAGGTCATAAACATCCCCGGTGGCGGAGGCCCGTACCGGCCACCTTGGCGATACCCTCGTCGCCGGTAGCATCGACGGCCGGACCAGAGTACATTTCCCTGGTTTGTAAAACAAAAGCTCCGGGTCGGATACGCCAACCGGTTTTTTCGCCGGTAAGATCGTCCTCCCGGAACATGCCCAAAGCGGGTCCGGTATCGTTACCGGACCCGCTTCTTTCCCAGCCACTCAAAAGGCCTGGTTTTTCTGGTTCTCCACCATTTTTACCAGGCCCGCACCTATGGTACCGGCATACTGCTGGTAGAGAGGGTCAAGAGCCGCTTTCCACTCCTTTCTTTCAGCCGGGGTCTGGTAGTGAACCTGTATCAGACGCCCCAGCTCGTCCATGTTCTTCTCGTTCATGGCCGTGGCCTGTTGTCTCTCCCATACCGTTACCTCGGCCATGGTTTCCTGGATGACCTGCTGTATATCCGGGGGCAGGGAACGCCAGAAGGAGGCGTTGATCAGCACTACGTAACCCATGTAGCCGTGGTCGGACACCGTCATGTACTTTTGCACCTGATAGAATTTCTGGGAGTAGATGTTGGAAGCGGTGTTTTCCTCTCCGTCCACCTGGAAGTTCTGCAGGGCAGAGTACAGGTCGGCAAAGTCGCCCGGTACCGGCTCCGCCCCCAGAGCTTCAAACTGGGATTGTAAAAGCGGACTGTTGATCATGGTCCGCATGCGCAAGCCGTCAAAGTCCTGCGGGTGGATGAGGGGCCGCTGGGAATCGGTCATTTCCTTGAAACCGCTGTCCCAGAAGCCCAGGGCCTTGAAATCGGGGGCAAAGACCGAAAACAGTTGCTGTCCGGCGGAGCCGTCCATAGCCTGATTGACCTCTTGCTCGCTGGAAAAGGCGTAGGGCAGGTCCAACAGTTCCCAGGACGGATACAGCTCGGACAGCTTGGAAGTGGCCGGGGCAATCATCTGCACCTTATTTTCCCGCAGGGCCTCTATTTCCTGGGCATCGTCATAAAGCGTGGCCTTGGGGAAAACCTCGACCTCTACCCGTCCCTGGGTACGCTCGTTGACCAGGTCGGCAAACCGCTGGGCGGCCAGCCCTTTGGGTGTATCCTCCGCCACCACGTGGGAAAAGCGGATGATTATCTTCTGGTGGGGATCTATTTGTTCGGAGTCCCAAACCCGCTGTCCGCAAGCAGTGAGCAGCAGGCTGACCAGGGTCAGGGCTATGGCCAGCCAAACGGTTTTTCTGGACAAAAACTATTCCTCCCGGAAAAAGTCATTCCACAACGCGGTAACGGTTGACCGGACGTCCCACTGAGCCGTATTGCATTTCCAGTTTCACCTGGCCGGTTTTCTCAAGGTAGTCCAGGTAGCGCCGGGCTGTTACCCGGGCCAGGCCGGTGGCTTGCGCCACTTCCTCGGCGGAAAGGGGCAGGTTTTGCTTGATCAGGAAAAGCATAACCTGCTTTAGGGTAACCTCGTGCAGGCCCTTGGGTAATTCTTCGCCCGGGGACCTGGCCTTATTGAGGGTCAACTGGTCCAGGACGTCCTGGCTCAGCAGGGAATGACGGCTCAGGTTTTCCCGTAGTGAGGCGTAGGCTAAGAGGGCGCTTTTCAGACGGCTGAATTTAAATGGTTTGATGATGTAGTCGATAGCGCCGTAGCGGAAGGCGTTCTGGATGGTCTCCACATCCTGGGCCGCAGTGATCAGGATAATGTCGGCCGGCAGGCCGTTTTGGCGAATCTCCTGCAATACTGCCACGCCGCTTTTGTCCGGCAGGTAGACGTCCAGCAAAACCAGGTCGGGTTTTTCCTCACTGACCAGCCGGGTGGCTTCCTGGCCCGTACCGGCCACACCCACCGCGACAAAGCCGGGCACCGCCTCGACAAACTGCCGGTTGATCTCCGCCACCATGGGGTCGTCTTCCACGATTAGAACCCTGGCATCGTCCATTATACTACTCCTTTTAGTTTGCCTGGCGGGTCCCCGCCGCCCCCGGGGATGGTCACCGTCACCCTGGTGCCGCCTTCCGGTAGCGAGTCCAGGACGATGGTTCCCCCGGCGTTTTCCACGTGGCTTTTCACCAGATAGAGCCCGACGCCCCTGTTCTCGGCGTCCTTGGTTGAAAAGCCCAGATCGTATATGCGCTGCCGGTCCTCGGGTGCCACGCCCGGACCGTTGTCGCCGACGATGATGGTTAACCCTTGTGCTCCGTCGAAGAGGCCGAAGTAGACCTTGCCGGCCCCCTCGGCGGTGTCGAAAGCGGCGTCCACGGCGTTTTCCAGGAGGTTGCCGATCAGGACAACCAGGCCACCTGTGCCCAGTTGGGGGGGGATGTTGGCCAGGTGGCTTTGCCTGTCAATCTCCATCTCGATCTTGAGTTCCTTGGCCCGGCTGTACTTGCCCAGAATGAGCCCGGCTATGCTATAGTCCGAGATGCGCCGGGCCAAAAAGGCGGTCAGTTCCTGCTGCTCCTCGGTATAGGAAAAGATGAAGTCGATGGCCTCCTCCGTGCGGCCGAGCTGGACCATGCCGGCGATGGTATGGAGCTTGTTCATGTATTCATGGGTCTGTACCCGCAGGGCCTCCACGAATTTCTTGACCCCGGTCATCTCCTCGGCCAGGCGGGAAAGCTCGGTTTTCTCCCGGAAAGTGGAAACCGCGCCGATGATCTGGCCGCCGGCGACGATGGGAACACGGTTGACCAGTACCCGGGTAGTGTTGAGCACCATCTCCCTGTTGTATTCGGGCCGGCCCGTCTGAAGTATCCTGGGCAAGCGGGAGTTGGGAATGAAGCTGGTTATGGGTTGACCGGCCGGGTTATCGGGCAGGCCGATGATGCGGCAGGCCTGTTCGTTGGCAAAGGTTATGAGGCCGTCCTTGTCGATGGCTACGAGGGCCTCGGAAATGGCCATAAAGATGGCGGTTCTCTCCTTGAGCAGGCGTGCTATCTGCTCCGGCTCCAGACTGAAGGTGGCCCTTTTGATATTGCGGGCCAACAGGAGGGAACCCAGCAGTCCGATGCCCAGGCCGGCGACCAGGGAGAGCAGGAGTTGCATATAGATGTTGCCGAAGAGGGCCAAGTTGGTGGGGGTGAGAACCCCGACCACCACCACCCCTATCTGCTTGGTTCCATCGCCGGTCATAACCGGTACGAAGGCCCGCACGGCCGGCCCCAATACGCCGGCGGTCATAGAGAGATACTCGTGGTCCGCCAGGCCCGGGGCCACGTCGGCATCAACCAGGGTCGTGCCCACGCGGGAAGCCAGGGGATCGGCGTAGCGTACGCCCTGCATGTTCAAAACGACCACGTAGGCCACGTTGGTGGCCAGTCTGGATCTTTCGGCCAGCTCTTCGATGTTCGGGTTTATGGTGGGTGCGAGCAGGTCCTGCTTTATTTCGTCCGACTGGGCCAGGGTGCGGGCAATGGCCAGGGCCCGGAGACCCATTTCCTGTTCCATTACGGTGGATATTTTTTGCAGAATGAAAATACTACTTGTCAGAATGACCAGCAGCACCGTAGCAAAAGACAGCAAGGCCATCTTACCGCCCAGGGTGAGGTGGATGTTTTTCAAACGGCTACCGCTTATTAATTTCATATATTAAGAATATTTGATCTTGAGGCCGGATTTCCTGCTTTCCCGGCTACCGTGGAATCCCGCCTTTCCGGCCGTTTGACAGTAATTGCCTGCCGCTTGACAGCCGAACAAGACCGTGCTATGATGTGCCTGCTTTGACTCAGGAACTCTTCCGGTTGCCCCTGGTTCCCCGGGGATGCTGACAGTCCCGGAGGACAGGGGTTAGTTGGGTTAACTGGGTAATGCACTTTTTTGGCCGGCGCCAGGAATGGGCCCGGGGTGCGGAGAATTCCTTCGCTAATGTCCGCGTGGTCCGGGCGGCCATGATACCTTAATTTACCGGTAAGGTTGGGGTGAACGCTTATGAAGGCAACGGCGGAAAAAACGCCAGACGGGTTCGTGACGCTGGAAGTAGAGGTAGAAGCGGAAAAATTCTCCAAGGCCGTGGAAAAGGCCTACCGTCAATTGGTCGGAAACTATCTCATTCCGGGGTTCCGGAGGGGTAAGACACCCCGGCCGGTATTGGAGCGGTTTATCGGCAAGGACAGGCTGTATCAGGATGCCATTAACCAGATGATTCCGGAAGCCTACCATAAGGCGGTCGAAGACACGGGCATAAAGCCCATGGACCAGCCGGAGGTCGAGGTGTCCCAGGCCGAGGAGGGCAAGCCGGTAATATTTAAAGCCCGGGTCATGGTGGAACCGGAAGTCAAATTGGGAGAATATAAAGGTATTGAGGTCAAACGGCCGGCGGTCATTGTGAACCCCGGCGAGGTGGAACAGCAACTGGAGAAGATGCGTGACTACCACGCCAAGCTTCTGACCGTGGAAGAGGGGACGGTGCAGTCGGGGGACTATCTGATCATCGACTTCAAGGGCACCATCGACGGCCAGCCCTTTGAAGGCGGCGAGGCGCAAGACTATGCCTTTCACCTCGGTGAAGGCCAAATGCTTTCGGATTTCGAACAACAGTTGATCGGCCTGCCGCCGGGAGGAAACGGTAAAGTGGTTATCACTTTTCCCGAGTCCTACGGGAAGGAGGATCTGGCCGGCAAGGAGGCCTCCTTTGATGTTTCCCTCAAGGATGTCAAGCGGAAGGAGTTGGCACCCCTGGACGATGAGTTCGCCCGGGATGTCAGTGAGCATGATTCTCTGGAGGAATTAAGGGCGGAAATAGAGAATAGATTAAGGGAAAATGCGGGCCGTCTGGCCATTTCGAGCATAAACCAGGCTCTCAGGGATGCCGTGGTCCAGAGCGCGTCAGTTGAGGTGCCGGCGGCTCTGGTGGACTCTCAGTTCAATTTAATGAAGAATGATATGGACGACCAGATCACCAGGATGGGCCTTTCCCTGGAAGATTATTTGAAGTATACTGGGTCTACCGAAGAGAAGATGTTGTCCGACATGCGGGAAAGCGCCGAAAAGGAAATACGGGGTACCCTGGTTCTTACGGCCATAGCCCGGGAGGAAGGCGTCTCGGTCAGCCCGGACGAAATCGGGGCCAGGATAGGGGAGTTGGCCAGGAGCTCAGGTAAAAAACCCGAGGATGTTATGAAGCTTTTTGAGGAGAAAGGGGAAATCTCCTA
Source organism: Spirochaetia bacterium (assembly GCA_035530395.1). GTDB lineage: Bacteria > Bacillota > Desulfotomaculia > Desulfotomaculales > JAJYZD01 > JAJYZD01. The sequence continues at coordinate 2,616 of DATKUX010000162.1, read as the reverse complement.
TATGCGGGATACGTTGCTCCGGGAGAAGGTACTCTCCTTTTTGCGGGAGCACGCCGTATATATTGATGAGGATGCCCCTGTAGAATAGCCGGCATCCGGGCGATATAATTAGAGGAGGGGAGCTTACGTGTCCAGTCTTGTGCCAATTGTGGTAGAACAATCCAGCCGGGGAGAGCGGGCATACGATATTTACTCCCGTCTCTTGAAGGACCGCATCATTTTCATCGGGGGGGCTATAGACGATTATGTGGCCAATCTGGTGATAGCCCAGTTGTTGTTTCTGGAAGCGGAAGACCCCGAGAAGGACGTTCACCTGTACATCAACTCCCCCGGGGGCATGGTAACCGCCGGCATGGCCATCTACGATACCATGCAGTACGTAAAGTCGCCCGTGTCGACCATCTGCCTAGGTCAGGCGGCGAGCATGGGGTCCTTCCTTTTGGCGGCGGGAACCAAGGGTAAGCGCTTTGCCCTGCCCTATTCGAGTATAATGATCCATCAGGTTCTGGGCGGTGTTCAGGGCCAGGCCACCGACATCGACATACATGCCAGGGAAATCTTGCGCACGAAAGACATCCTCAACAACCTGCTGGCCAAACACACGGGTCAGCCGCTGGAGAGCATCGCACGGGACACTGAAAGGGACTTCTTCATGTCCGCCGATCAGGCTATGGAATACGGGCTCATCGATAAGGTGATGATTCGGGAGAAGTCCTGACAAACGAGGTGGAAGAAGTGTTTAACGACAAGGGTCAGCTCAAGTGTTCCTTTTGCGGCAAGGTTCAGGATCAGGTCAAGAAGCTGGTGGCCGGGCCGGGGGTTTACATCTGTGACGAGTGCATAGAGCTTTGCAACGAGATTATCGAGGAAGAGCTCAGCGAAGACGTCAGTTTGGAACTTGGCGACATTCCCAAGCCGAAGGAAATCAAGGAAATACTGGACCAGTACGTAATTGGCCAGGAACAGGCCAAGAGATCGCTGGCCGTAGCCGTTTACAACCATTACAAGCGCATCAACCTGGGTGGCAAGATTGATGACGTGGAGCTGCAAAAGAGCAACATCGTCATGGTGGGGCCCACCGGTAGCGGCAAGACGCTCCTGGCCCAGACTCTGGCCAGGCTGCTCAACGTACCCTTTGCCATCGCCGATGCCACTTCCCTGACCGAGGCGGGCTACGTGGGCGAGGACGTGGAAAACATCCTCCTCAAACTCATTCAGGCTGCCGATTACGATGTGGAGAAGGCTGAAAAGGGCATCGTCTACATCGACGAGGTCGACAAGATCGCTCGCAAATCCGAAAACCCTTCCATCACGCGGGATGTCTCGGGTGAAGGCGTGCAGCAGGCCCTTTTGAAGATCCTGGAGGGGACGGTGGCCAGCGTGCCGCCTCAGGGTGGCCGCAAGCACCCGCATCAGGAGTTCATCCAACTGGACACCACCAACGTCCTGTTCCTGTGCGGCGGAGCCTTTGACGGCATCGAGAAACTCATTCAAAACCGCATCGGGAAGAAGACCATGGGCTTTGGGGCCGAGATCAAGGCCCAAAAAGACCAGCGCATCGGCGAGATCTTGAAACACATCCTGCCGGAAGACCTGTTGAAGTTCGGACTCATTCCGGAGTTCGTCGGGCGTTTGCCGGTGATCGTCACTCTCGAAGCCCTGGACGAGGAGGCTATGATCCGGATCCTTACCGAGCCGCGCAACGCCCTGGTCAAGCAATACCAGAAGTTGTTCGAACTGGACGGCGTGAACCTGGAGTTCCAAACGGAGGCACTCACGGCCATCGCCCAGGAGGCACTCAAACGCAAGACCGGGGCCAGGGGACTCCGGGCCATCCTGGAGGACATCATGCGCAACGTGATGTACGAGATGCCGTCGCGCGACAACATCGCCAAGTGCACGATCGTCCGGGAGACGGTGGTGGACCGGCAGGATCCCATTGTGATTACGGTGGACCGTAAAAAGAAGAAAGAAGTAACAGCCTGACTATCGTTTCGCTACATGGTAAAATACACCTGGATGTCGAGTAAAGTCTGGCCCATTGCATATGCGCCAGCCGGCATCCATGTACCAGCGTCGGGCGGGCGGCGGGGCTGCGGAACCAACTCTACGGGTCTCAATTGACGACCCCTTGCCTCTGTGGCCGGGCCATATTCCGAAAGGGGTGTGTGCCGCAGTAATGCGGAAACCTTCGGGGGGCACCTAATCACGGACCTCCCGGCTCTCAGCAGTGGAATCGCTGGGATGCCCGTCACCTCGGTGGCGGGAGGAGGTCACTTTCTCTAGTGCCTGACTTCCCGCAGCCCCAGGTCCCGGCCCAGCCGGAGAGCAGCCTGGTTTACCGGCAGGAGCTTCTTTTGCTTGTAAAAAACTTTCTCCAGCGCGGCTTCGATCGTCTCCAGGGCCACCATCCCGGTATAACCCACGAGGGCGCCCAGCATAATATTGGCTGCCACCTGAACCTTGCCCAGTTCCCGGGCCAGATCGTTGGCCGGGACGCTTAACACGGTGACGCCGTTTCCCGCCGGGGGAGTGGCCAGCGAACTATTGATTACCAGCACCCCGCCCGGCTCCACCAGGGGCGAAAACTTCTCCAGGGACGGCCCGTTCATGGCC
>DATKUX010000161.1:0-27521 GCA_035530395.1 Spirochaetia bacterium | reverse complement strand
TGCGTCTGACGACGTCTCTTCAGATGACCCGATCAAGCACAAGGATCGGTTTGGCGCCCGGGTTCAGGCGCACTGGGGTTTCCAGGGACAGAGCCCTTAGCTCGTTAATTCGAGAAGGAACTTGTGGTACAGACTACTAGTGATCCGGGGAGAAGAAATCAACTGCCAGAGTGAAGATCTGTCCCGAATGATGAACTTTTTCTGTCCAGTTGGTGAAGCCGTCCAACCGAACGTGGTTAGCAAATTTAAAAAGGAATCTCGGCATCATCTACATCCCAGCATTCGGCATCATCGCATCCAGCATCATCGTAGTCAAAATCATCGCATTCAAAATCCCCGTACGGAAAACACCGCGTGAAAGAGGCGATGGCTTCCACCGCTGCCACACGGACTCTCTCGCGAGGGCTCCGGGAATAGTCTTCCAGCATGCGCCTGTTGTCGCGCGACAGGTTCATGTAGCCATATACGCGGGAAATGCGATGAAGAGCGGTTTCTTCGGCCCGCTGTTCCAACGGTTTCCTGGCGCATTTCCGGCAAATATGGGCAGCATGGCCTTTGCCGCTGAATTTTTCATTGGGCAAAATCAGTCCGCAGACGTGGCAGTAATGACCGCGATAACGTTTTTTCCTGGCCATCCCGGCCTCCTTCCGGTAAGCACACCTTCTCCCGCCGGCGGCTCCCCGACCTTCACACGGACAGAGTAAGACGCCTGACTTTCTCTCCGGATTCCCTCAACCCCCGACCAGGTTGGGCGGCACCTGCCCTTCCAGGGCCAGCACCAGGTTTTGGGCCGCCAGCATGGCCATGGCCGTTCGGGTGGACACGGTCGCGCTGCCTATATGGGGCAGGGCCACCACGTTGGGCAGGCTGACCAGAGGGTGGACGGGCGGCACCGGTTCCTCCTCGAAGACGTCCAGGCCCGCCCCCCATATCTGCCCGGCCACTAGGGCCCGGTACAAAGCCTTTTCGTCCACCACGGCTCCCCGGGCGGTGTTGATCAGGATAGCCTCTTTTTTCATCAGGGCCAGTTCGGCTTCCCCGATCAGGTGGTGGGCCTCCCCGGTCAGGTTGGTGTGCAGGGTGACGATGTCGGACCGGGCCAGGAGCTCGGCCAGGGGACAGTAGGTCAGGCCCAGTTCTTGCTCCACGGCCGGACGGCGGGTCCGGCTGTAATAGAGCACGTCCATGTCGAAGCCCCGGGCCCGTTTGGCCACCGCCCGGCCGATCCGGCCCAGGCCGACGATGCCCAGAGTCCGGCCATGCACATCCAGGCCGGCCATGAACATGGGGCTCCAGGTCCGCCACCCTCCGGCCAGGAGGACGTGGTTGGCTTCCAGAACGCGGCGGGCCGTCATCAGCATCAGGGCCATGGTCAGATCGGCCGTCGCATCGGTCAGGACATCCGGTGTGTTGGTCACCAGGATGCCCCTGGCCCGGGCCTGGGCCAGATCGATGTTGTCGTAGCCGACCGCCATGTTGGCGACTACCTTCAGATCCGGGGCGGCATGGAAGACCTCTTCGTCGATCCGGTCGGTGAGAAGAGTGTACAGACCCCGTACCGGCCGCACCTTTTCCAGCAGCACCGCGCGCGGTACCGGCATGTCTTCCTCCGGCCACAGTTCGTAGGAACAGTGGGCGGCCAGGTAGGCCAGCACGTCACCAGGGATCTTCCGGGTGATATAGACCTTGTCCACGGTTCTACCCCCTTCGAACTACTGAAGCCTTTCCCGCAGCAGGGTATACCGGCCCAGAGGCTTATCGTTGGCGATGGCCGTGGCCAGGGCCTTTTTGGCGCCCACCAGGACCACCAGCTTCTTGCCCCGGGTTATCCCGGTGTAGATCAGGTTCCTCTGCAGCAGCATAAAGTGCTGCATCAGGACCGGGATGACCACGGCCGGGTATTCGCTGCCCTGGGACTTGTGGATGGAGACCGCGTAGGCCGGTTCCAGCTGGTCCGTGTCGTTATAGCCGTAGGACACCAGCCGGCCGTCGAAATCAACCACCAGTTCCTGGTCTTCCGGGTTGATGGAAGCCACCAGCCCGATGTCCCCGTTATAGACGTCCTTGTCGTAGTTGTTGACGATCTGCATGACCTTGTCGTCCACCTTGAAGGGCCTGCCCTTGACCACCTTCGGTTCCCGGGAGTTCAAAACTTCCTGCAGCCTTTCGTTCAGCCTGGTCACCCCGGCCGAACCCCGGTGCATGGGCGCCAATACCTGGACGTCCCGGGTGGCGTGGAAGCCGAAGCTCTTGGGGATGCGCTCCCGGCACAGGTTGACGATAGTTTCGGCCGCTCGCTCCGGGTCCTCCTGCTCGATGAAATAGAAATCGGTCCGGGCTGGGGGGACCGGTGCCCGGAGATCGGGCATCTTACCCTCGTTGATCTGGTGGGCGGCCACCACGATCCGGCTCTCGGCCGCCTGCCGGAAGATGTCGGTGAGGGTTACCACCTTGAACCGACCGCAGGCGATGATATCGCGGAAGACGGTACCCGGTCCCACGGAGGGCAACTGGTTGATGTCACCGACCAGGATCAGGGTGGCCGGGAGAGGCACCGCCTTGACCAGGTAATACATCAGGATGGTGTCGATCATCGAGGCTTCATCGATGATGACCACGTCGGCGGCCAGGGGATTGTCCTGGTTGCGCTTAAAACCGCCCTTTTGCGGACTGTATTCCAGCAAGCGGTGGATGGTCTTGGCCTCTATGCCGGCGGCTTCCTGCATGCGCCGGGCGGCCCGACCGGTCGGCGCCGCCAGCAGGACCCGTAGTTGCAAGGCCTGGAACATCAGGATCATAGCTTTGATGATGGTGGTTTTGCCGGTGCCCGGTCCGCCGGTGATGATGGTCACCTTGTCCTGCACCGCGCAAGTGACGGCTTCTTTTTGCTTTTCCGCCAGGCTGACCTTTAACCTTTCCTCCACCCAGGCCATGGCCTTGCCCTGATCCACGGGGCGAACCAGGGACGGACCGGCGGCCAGGGCTGTCAGGCGCCTGGCCAGGCCGGCCTCCGCCGTATGGAAGGCGGGCAGGTACACCGCCTTGTGGTTGGGCTGGAATTCCTCCTCCGGTTTGTTGAGGTCCTCCAAAACGATGCGCTGGTCGGTGAAAAGACCGGCTACCGCCTCCACGACGATCTCCCGGTCCACCTGGAGCAGACCGGCGGCCCGGTCCAGGAGAGGCAGGTAGGGATAATAGACGTGTCCCTCGTTCAAAACCTCGCCCAGCACGTAGACGACGCCTTCCTTGACCCGGGTTACCGAAGCCGGGTCCATCCCCATGTTGCGGGCGATCTTGTCGGCGGTAACGAAACCGATGCCGCGGATGTCCGCCGCCAGGCGGTAGGGATTTTCCTGCACCGTTTTGACGGAGTCGGCTCCGTACTGGCGGAAGATCTTGGCCGAGTAACCGGCGCTCACCCCGTGCCCCTGCAGGAAAATCATGATGTCCTTGATGTCCCTTTGCTCCTGCCAGGCCCGGCTTATGTCGGCAATCCGCCTGGCCCCGAGGCCCCCCACCCGGGAGAGCTTTTCCGGCGTCTTTTCAATGACCTCCAGCGTATCCGGGCCGAAGGCCTGGACGATCCTTTTGGCCATGGCCGGACCGATCCCCTTGATCAGACCCGAGGCAAGGTATTTCTCGATACCGTTTACGGTGGCGGGCACAAGCGTCTGGTAGGTTTCCACCTGAAACTGCCGGCCGAACTTAGGGTTTTGCACCCACTTCCCGGTGGCCCGCAGCAATTCGCCTGAGTTGAGGCCGGCCAGGTTGCCCACAACGGTGGTGAGTTCCCTCTTGCCTTTTTCCTGGACCCTGGCCACCGTATAGCTGTTTTCTTCGTTACAGTACGTGATCCGTTCCACGTAGCCGGACATTTCCTCCATAAGGTCAAGCCTTTCGCCCATGTTCTGACATGTATATGCCTTACTCGACCGGATCGGCGAGTTCGTAGAAATGATACCCGAACTCCTCAAAAGTTAAGCCCAGAGCATTGGCCCATTTCTGAGCCTCACAAAGCCGGGGTGTTTTTTCCCCGCGTTCGACAGCCAACAATTCCTCCAGGGGGATGCTCAGTTGCCGGGCCAAACCGGCGGCCGTCAAACCCCTGGTCTCTCTAACTTCGGCCAGAGCCACCCAGTCACCCCCTGATGCCTTTGTTTGCGGAAAACACATTCCTGGACAAAACTGAGTCGGCCAATCCCCGTACCATAATTGCACAGGGAGAATCCGGATTACCCCTGTGCGACAATCCGCACTCCCCGGGCCAGTTCACCGGGCTGCAAGGAGAAGAGAGCATCGAACAGACCCGCCTGGAAACTGCCCGGACCAGCCGCCCCGGCCGCCGCTTTTTCGGCGGCATAGCCATAGTAGGCCAGGGCGGCGGCAGCAGCCGTGAGGTCATCCCCCTCCACCGCCCGGAAGGCGGCGATCACCGCAGTAGCCATACACCCGGTGCCGGTTACCGAAGTAGCCAGGGGGTGGCCGTTATGTACCTCGACTGTCCGGCGACCATCGCTCACGTAGTCTATTTTCCCGGTAGCCGCTACCACCGTACCCAGCCGGCGGGCTACCTCCCCGGCTGTTTGGGCCGTCTCGTCCGTCTGTCCCACGGCGTCCACCCCCCGGATGGCCGCTTCAAAACCACCGGCGATGGCTATTTCCGAAGCGTTACCCCGCACGACGCTAACCCTGACCGCCGCCAGAAGGCGGGCCACGCTTTCCGTCCGCAGACGGGTGACGCCCACGCCGACGGGATCCAGGATCACGGGTACACCGCGGCGGTTGGCCTCCTGCCCCGCGCTGATCATGACCTCGACCAGGCCGGGAGTGAGGGTGCCGATGTTTAAAACCAGCGCCCGGCTCAGACGCACCATTTCCTCCACTTCTTCCCGGGCCTGGGCCATGACCGGAGAGGCGCCCACGGCCAGGGTGGCATTGGCCGTAATGTTGGTCACCACCAGGTTGGTGATGTGATGGACCAGGGGCTTTTCCGAACGGACCCTGGTCAGGATCTCTCCCACTTTGAGATTCCAGGTCATTTGGTCTATCTCCTTCCCGCCGGATTGGTTTCGTGCCCTTGCCATACTCTTAATATCGTTCTATCACTAGGCATGATAATGTTTTAGAACTGCTCGCTGCAGGTAGTGGCGTGATCGACCCAGTCTCTGGGCCCGGACTAGAGGGTGGTTTTTATGGAACAACCGGGCGTCTGGATGCTCAAACTGCATGGGTTCGTACCCGATAACGAGCGGTGGATGATGCGTTGACGAAGTAAGACAGAAGATCGACCAGGCGGTTGCCTTGAAGAAGAACCGCTGGAACTGCCGGCTTGAATGCTTTGGCGAAAAAGGGCGGTAGTCCGCGAGCGGCCCTGAAGGTCCGAGAGCAAGGAGGGTAGGCGGAAGCCACCCCTTTCTTTGGCATAGAAGATGCCCGGCAGTCTGAGCGGCGACAGCAAGCCGTAGAGCACTTGCGCGGTTAACTAAAGCAAGGCTTCACCAGACGTCGTGGTCACAGATCTGATCACACCTTTTCCATGGCCTCATCAATGATGCGTCCGGCTTCTCCAGCGAATTGGCGATAAACAACTGTGCAAAAACCCGGTCTACAACTGCCGGGTCGGTCAACTCCCCGACCCTCGCCCGCAGATCCGAAGACTCCGGACCAAACCTGGCCGCCAGGAATTTGGCGATCGCTCGAACCCCGCCTCTCACTTGACCGATCTCTTCACCTTCAGCCCGCCCTTCGCGCCGGGCACCGGCCATCATGGAAATTTCGTCCCGTATTGCCTTCTCCCGCAACTCATAAAGTCTGCGATCCTGTTCATTTTGCTGGAAAATCTCTTCTATGGTCAGCGCTTTCTTTATGCCGGGCTCACTCATACTAATCGCCTCCAGTTGTTCCCCTGCCACATTGCCAAGGTACAACAGCCACTTTGTAAATCCACGTCCGCCAGTTCCCGGCCGGGTGGAGGCTGAAGCACAGCATTTAGAAAGCCCAGCAGGACATCTTTACCTTCGGAGGAACCAAAAATGCGCTTAAAAGCATAATCGTTCAGCCGATTGATGCCTTTCCCTCTATCCATCTACCCGCCTCCCTGAACACAGGATGAGAAGATCTTATACATTAATTGTAACCTCTTACCGCATCCACGGCAAGTGCTTTCTACCCAGTGCCCTGCAAGCCCGATAGTATTCGTTTTTTGCCTTATACCCGAAAAAGCCGGCCGCAATGACACCCTCCAAACGCCCCTCTCGCCCCAGTCACCTACTCCACCCCTCCCGCGTATAATGGTGGTGGCTAAATACCTTCAGACAAGGAGGGAAAGACGTGGAAGATCGTGAGGTCCTGGAGGAGGGTTTGACCGGGAACCTGCGCGAAATCATCACCAAGGCTGTCTGCGGCTCGGGAAAGAAATACTTCCGTTACGCCAATTACCTGAAGCTGCCGGATAACCACATTCCCACCCAGATTCTCGGCACTTCCGTCACCCAGCTCAAAATGAGGGAGCCGGCCATCGCCCCGGCATCGCAGCAGGAAGAAACCGGCATCAAGGTAACAGGCACGTACGAGCTCAACGTATGGTACTCCTACAACAACTCCCGCGGCACCGACATAGCGCGGGAGGTCATAAGTTTCGAAGAAGGCGTGCCCCTGCAGGAGTACGACAACTCAAGCATCAGCCTGGTGGAGGCCCGCGCCCTGGTGATCAAGACGCCGCAATGCATCGAAGCCTCGGTGGAAAGGGATAACCGCATCAAGGTCGAGGTGGAAGTGGGTTTCTTCGTGGAAATCGTAGGGGAAACCAAAATCCGGGTCCGGGTCTATCCGCCCGGCGAAATGTCCTGAGAACGCCCCAGAATAAGGCGCAAGAGGTTGGGCCGGTCCATGTCCCTTTTACCGGCCCCGTATCCTGTTTTCTCGATTAAGAGCGGCGGCAGGGGACCGAAGGCCTCCGCCAGGGTAACGGCCAGGGCGGCCCCGGTAGGTGTTACCAGTTCACCGGTCACGCCGGCTCCGTACACAGGAACATCCTTCAGGATTTCCAGGACGGCCGGAGCCGGCAGGGGGAGTAAACCGTGGGCCGCGATGACAAAGCCCGTACCCATAGGCAGGGGAGAGGCAAAGACCTTGTCCACGCCCAAGGCGTGCAGGCCGAACACCGTGCCCACCACGTCCACGATGGCATCCACCGCCCCGACCTCGTGGAAGTGGATATGTTCCGGGGTGGTGCCGTGGACCCTGGCCTCGGCCAGAGCCAGGCGGGTAAAAACCGCCCCGCTCTTTTCCTTCACCGCCGGGGGCAGGGAACTCCGGTCCAGGATAGCCTGGATGTCGGCCAGGTGCCGGTGCGGCTGCTCCCGGTCCTCGAGGTCGACCGAGACACTGACCGCCGCGATGTGGCTCCGGTACACCCGGTCCACCCGGAGGCGATAGCCCGTCACCGGCAGTTTTTGTAACTCTTCCTCCAGCAGCGCCAAAGGCAACCCGGCGTCGATCAGGGCCCCCAGGCACATATCCCCCGCAATGCCGCCGCAGCAATCGAAATAGGCTATCCTCACTCGCTATTCCTCGCAATCATCCTGGTTATGGCCGCGGCCATCGCCCCGGCCCCGAAGCCGTTATCGATGTTGACCACGGCCACGCCGGAAGCGCAGCTGTTCAACATGCTCAGCAGGGCCGCCAAGCCCTGGAAACTGGCCCCGTAGCCCACACTGGTGGGCACGGCGATGACCGGCTGGTCGGCCAGGCCGCCCACCACGCTGGCCAGGGCTCCTTCCATACCCGCCACCACGATGAGCACCTGGGCCCAGCGGAGGGTTTCCAGCTTGTCCAAAAGCCGGTGCAGGCCGGCCACGCCGGCGTCGTAGACCCGGCGTACCTCGTTGCCCATCGTCTCCGCCGTCACAGCCGCCTCTTCCGCTACCGGCAGGTCGGCCGTCCCGGCGCTGATCACCAGGACGCGGCCCACGGCCGGGGTTGCGGTCCCCCGCTTGACTGTGATCAGGCGGGCCGCCTCATGGTAAACCGCATCGGGATAGATCTCCTGGATGGCGCCGTAGACCTCCGGGCCCGCCCGGGTGGCCAGGATGCTCCGCTGACCGTCGCACAGCCGGCGGAAAATGAGGGCCACCTGCTCCGTCGTCTTGCCCTGGCTGAAGATCACCTCCGGAAACCCCTTGCGCAGAGCGCGGTGGTGGTCCACCAGGGCAAAGCCGAGGTCCTCGTAGGGCAGGTCGCGCAAGCGGCCCAGCGCCGTCTCCACACCCAGGTCCCCGCTTTGCACCTGCGAAAGTAGCCGGCGCAGTTCCTCCTCTACCAACGGTACGCACCTCCTTCTTCAGGTCTGCTCAGCTGAGTTCCGCCACGGCCTGCCGGCACTTGGGACAGAGGGTGGGATGGACGTCGTCCTCCCCAACCCCGGGATGATACATCCAGCACCGTTCGCACTTGGCCCCCCCCGCTTTTTTGACCTCCACCCGCAGGCCGCCTTCCGTTCCCCCAGGCTGGACGGCAACGGCGGAAACGATGAAGATAGTGGGCAGTTGGTCGGCAGCCGAGCGCAGGAGGGCCAGCAGGTCTCCGTCCGCCCACAGCTCCACGGCCGCCTCCAGGGAGTTGCCGATCACCTTTTCCCGGCGCAACCGTTCCAGTTCGGGCGTAACCGCGCCCCGCACCTGCATGAGGGCGTCCCAGCGCTCTTCCAGGGCGGGGTCGAAATAGTCGGTACATACTTCCGGCATACCGGCCAACTGGACGCTGACCGGGCGGCCCGTCTTGGGCAGGTAGCCCCAGATCTCTTCGGCGGTAAAGGTCAGGATGGGCGCCAGCAGGCGCACCAGGGCCTCCAGGACCGCGGCGCACACCGTCTGGGCGGCCCGCCGGGCCCGGGAACGGGCCGGAGCCGTGTAAAGGCGGTCCTTGATCACGTCCAGGTAGAGCGCGGAGAGGTCGACCACGCAATAGCCGTGCAGAAGGTGGTAGGCCACATGAAAATCATAGTTCCGGTAGGCCGCGAGCACCCGGTCGACAGTCCGGTGCAACCGCAGCAGAGCCCAGCGGTCCAGTTCCTCCATTTCCGCGTAAGGCACCGCATCGGAATCGAAATCGTAGGTGTTGGCCAAGAGGTAGCGGCAGGTGTTGCGAATCTTGCGGTAAGCCTCGGTCAGTTGCTTCAGGATGCCCTGAGAAAGGGCCATATCGGAACGGTAGTCGACCGAGGAGATCCACAGGCGCAGAATGTCCGCTCCCAGCTGGTCGATCACCTTGAGGGGGTCGATCACGTTGCCCAGGGATTTGGACATCTTGCGCCCCGCTTCGTCGACCACGAAGCCGTGCGTCAGCACGGTCCGGTAGGGGGCCTCCCCCTTCACGGCCACCGAGGTGCAGAGCGAGGAGTTGAACCAGCCCCGGTGCTGGTCGCTGCCTTCCAGGTACATGTCGGCGGGCCAGCGTAAACCGGGCCAGATGTCCGGTTCGTCCAGAACCCCCTGGTGGCTGGTACCCGAATCAAACCAGACATCCATGATATCCTTTTCCTTGGTGAATTCCCGGCCGCCGCAGGACGGGCAGACCGTGTCCGGCGGCATCAGCTCGTCGGCCGGGCGGGCGAACCACACGTCGGAGCCGAACTGGCGGAACAGACCGGCCACAAAGTCGATCACCCGCTTGTCGATCAGTTCCCGCCCGCAGCCACTGCAGTAGAAAATGGGGATGGGAACCCCCCAGGAGCGCTGCCGGGAGATGCACCAGTCGCCCCTTTGTTCGATCATGTTATAAATGCGTTCTGCGCCCCATTCCGGAATCCAGCGAACCTTGCGGATGGCCGCCAGGGCTTGGGCCCGGAAACCCTCGATGGAGGCGAACCACTGCTCGGTGGCCCGGAAGAACACCGGCTGCTTGCAGCGCCAGCAATGGGGGTACTGGTGGCTGATCTTGCCGGCGCCCATGAGCAGACCCCGGTTTTGCAACTCCTCCAGGATGGGCCCGTTGGCCTTGAGGTAGAACTGGCCGGCAAACAGGCCGGCTTCGGCCGTAAAGACCCCCCTGCCATCGACCGGGGAAATCACCGGCAGGCCCCAGCGCCGTCCCACCTCGAAGTCTTCCACGCCGTGGCCGGGCGCGGTATGGACGCAGCCCGTACCCTGCTCCAGGGAAACGTATTCGTCGTGGACGACGGTGGAAGTACGGAAGCCGAGAGGATGGGCAACAAGTACGCCGGCCAGGTCCGCCCCCCGGAAGGAAGAAACCACGCGCGTACCGGTAAGTCCGGTGGCGGCCAGGAAACTCCCGGCCAGCCCCTGGGCCACCAGGTAGTTGCTGCCGTCGGGGGCGGCCAGGAGCACGTATTCGAAAGCGGGGTGCAGGCAGACCCCCACGTTGGCCGGAATGGTCCAGGGGGTGGTGGTCCAGATGACCACGTAACTGTTTTCCGGCAGAAGGCCCTTTCCATCGGTGACCTGGAAACGCACGTAGATAGAATCAGACGTTTTCTCCGCGTATTCCACCTCGGCCTCGGCCAGGGCGGTCTCGCAGCTTGCGCACCAGTAGACCGACTTCAGCCCCTTGTAGATGTAGCCCCGGGTGGCCATTTCCCCGAACACACCGATCTGCCGGGCCTCGTAGTGGGGCATGAGGGTCAGGTAGGGATGCTCCCAGTCGCCCCGCACTCCCAGCCGCTTGAACTCCGCCCGCTGAATATCCACGAACTTCAGGGCGTAATCCCGGCACATCCGGCGGAACTCCAGTACTTCCACCGCATGCCGGTTCAGGTTGAGGGCCCGGATGGCCTGCTGCTCGATGGGCAGGCCGTGGGTGTCCCAACCCGGGACGTAGGGGGCGTGCCGGCCGTCCATGGAATGGAATTTAACGATCATGTCCTTCAAGACCTTGTTCAGAGCCGTGCCTAAATGAATATGGCCGTTGGCGTAGGGGGGACCGTCGTGCAGGATGAAGGGGGGCCGGCCCTTGGTGTGTTCCTCCACCCGCTGGTATAAACCGATCTCATCCCAGAACTTCAGGAGTTCCACCTCCCGCGCGGGCAGGTTGGCCCGCATGGGAAAGTCGGTCTTGGGTAAATTCAGCGTCTGGCTGTAGTCCATACTCCTCACCTCTCAAAAAGCTGCTCAAAAAAAAGAAAGCCCCTCCCAAAGGGACGGGACTTTGACCCGCGGTACCACCCCTGTGAAAAGGCTCCCTGCCGGGAGGCCTTAACTCTCCAAGCCGATAACGGCGGCAGCCGGCCCGGCCTACTCCCCAAAAGGGTTTGGGCGGGCGCCTCCCGGATGATTTTCAGCCCGGCTGCCGTACCCGGATCACACCGTCCCGGGTTCTCTGTCCGGCTCCCCCCGGCTTACTCGACCGTTCACAGGCAATGGGGGCGATGGTCTCCAACCTTCTCCCCCGGTTTTGTTAATTATAGTCCGGGGTAACCGGCAAGTCAACTGCCGCTTCCTTTCGCCATGCCGGGCCACCGGAACCGGGCGGAAGAGCTTCCAGGGCCGCTGAGTCCGGCAAGGCCCCGTTGGCGCCGATCGGAGCCGGGACGGAAGTGCCAACAGGGAACCTCCCTACCCTTTCCATTCACTGACTAACCACTCAAAGAAGTATATATTTGGTATGAGGAAGTCGGAATTAAGCGAAGCCTCACTTGCCGGGAGGAACTTGTTCCAGAAGGGGGTGAGGCTGGGATGGTCAAGCTCTCCGATGTTATCAACATCGTGATTGCGGTCATTTTAGTTTCTCACCTTGGTTGTCCATCTGACTCGCGGCCGTTAATGTTGAACCCCTAACTGCTCGCAGCAGTTAGGGGTTCAACAGAAGACCCGGTTCAAGTGGGGCCACAGAAGCGCTTAATTTCTGGCTCCCCTTATTTTTACCATAGTTCGGGCGGTCTGTCAACTGGCCCGGCGGGCATCCATACCAGCCACCTTCTGACTGTGAGACAACGGCCACTTGATCTACGACCGGCCCGGATCCAGTCGCTCCCGCGCGGCCGGACCCGTCAACCCCTCCACCCGGACCAGCTTGTGCCGTGAATTCTGTCCCGACACCAGGCGCACAGCGCCCCGCGATACACCCAGCTTTTCTGCCAAAAAGCGGATTAAGGCCTCGTTGGCCTCCCCTTCCACCGGCGGGGCCGTCAGATGCACTTTCAGGGCCTCCCCCTGCACGCCGCCCACCCGGTTGGCCGAAGACCTGGGCTGGACGCGCAACTGGAGCACCACGCCGCCGGCTTCCTCCCTGAGATAGGCCACCTACCGGTCCGGACCCTGGAGCCGGATGGTCCAGTCCCGCAGGGCCACCAGCAGGCTCTGGATATGTTGCCGCGTTTGTTCGTCGGTCAGGCGGCCGTCCGGGTCGAACTTGCTTTGGGCCTGGGGGATAAACACCTCGGGGGTAACCAGGGGAAGCATCCTCAGGATAACGAAAACCTGGCGCAGGTGATACTGGCAGCGGGCCGTGCCGAAATAGCCGGTGGAAGCACCCATGACGGCCACCGGCTTGCCGGGCAGGGGCGATTGGCCGGGCGGGCGGGAAGCCCAGTCCAGGGCGTTTTTCAACACCCCGGGGATGGAGTAGTTATACTCCGGCGAGGCTATCAGGAGAGCATCCGCGTCGGCGATGCGGGCCTTGAAATCGGTCACCGCCGCGGGGAAGGCTTCCTTCTCCAGGTCCTCGTTGTAAAGAGGTATGGGGGCAAGGTCGAAGATGTCCATCGTGATGCCTTCGGGCAGGCCCTCGGAAGCCGCCCGCAGCGCCGCCCGGTTATACGAGTTCCGGCGCAGGCTGCCGGCAAAGCCGAGCACGTGGATTGTTCTTCCGGATGACGGGAAACTCAATGAAGGACACCTCCTCGGATAATCCTGTCTGGTGAAAACACCTTCATTTTACCATTATAATCCCGGAGCGCAAAGCCTCCGGGTTCTGCCGACATGGTAGCGGACAGGTCACGCCGGCCCGGATTACCACAATATTACAGCAATGATACAATCTATGTAGTATAATGATACAGATAATGTATTAAAAGGAGAACCATTCCCGCTCCCCCGGACCGAAACAAGCCGGCCGGGTTACCCCGGCCGGTATTCTAGAATCCCAAAAGAATGGTGACAATCAACCAGTGGGCAAATTCCAGGGCCAGGAGGGCTATCAGAGGGGAGAGGTCCAGCATGCCCATTGACGGGATGATCCGCCGGAAAAAGCCCAGCACCGGCTCGGTGATCTCATAGATAAACCTTATCAGGGGATGGTAGGGGTCGTGCCTGATCCAGGAAAGCACCACGCGCGCCAGGATGAGGATGTAATAGACCCGGAAGACGATATCCACCAGTTCAATGAAAAGGCCCACTTCTACACCTGCCTTTCCCGGCCTGCGGCCGGATCCACCTTAAGAACGCGACATCTCCCGGGAGCGGGCGGCGGCGTCGTTCACCGCCATATCCAGGACCACCCGCAGGCCGCCCTTTTCCAGGGCCAACAACCCTTCAGCCGTGGTACCGGCCGGCGTCGTGACCCGGTTCTTCAATTCCGCCGGATGCTCACCGGTGGTCAGAACCATCCGGGCCGCCCCGAGCATGGTCTGGGCCGCCAGGCTGATCGCCACCTGCCGGGTCAGGCCCAGGCGCACCCCGGCATCCGTCAGCGCCTCGCAGATCAGGAACATGTAGGCCGGACCACTACCGGAAAGCCCGGTCACGGCGTCCATGAGACTCTCCTCCACCTGAACGGCCAGGCCCACCGCCCTGAACAGGGTCTTGACCTCGGACAGGTGTTCCTCCCCGGCGTAGCGGCCCGCACAGACGGCGCTGGCACCCTCTCCCACCAGGCAGGGTGTGTTGGGCATAACCCGCACCACCGGCAGGGCCAAACCCGCCAGTTCCTCCAAAAGGGCCGTGGGAACCCCCGCCGCGATGGAAACCAGGGTCTGGTCCGGTCGCCACAATCCCTTAACTTCCCGCAAGACATCCGGAACCACCTTCGGTTTCACCGCCAGCAACACAAGGTCACAGGCCTGCACCAGTTCCCGGTTGCCGCCGGCCGTTCCCACGCCGGACTTTTCGGCCAGGACGGCCACCCGGGCCATGTTCGCGTCGGTTATGACGATGCGGCCCGGCTCCACGAGGCGCGAATGCACCAGGCCGGTCACCATGGCCTCGCCCATGGCCCCGCTGCCGATTATGCCGATCTTCTTACTCCCGATAGACACGCCATCACTCCCATTATATTCCATCGAAAAAGGGCGCCGTTAGAAATGCGCCCTCCCTGCCACCCGGTTCAAAGCAATAAGCCCTATAGGAACACCCGCTACTTGATCCAGGAGAAGATACTCTTATCGTAGTGAGGCTGATCCTTCAATTCGTTGGCAATGTCCATGTTGCTGGGGACCGACAGGAATATGCCGTTGCCCACCTTTTGCATACTGCCGTTCAGCGAGTAGGTACAGCCAATGGTAAAGTCGATCACCCGTTTGGCCAGTTCCGCCTCAACGTGTTCGAGGTTGATGACAACCGCCCGGTGGTTCTTCAAGCTGTCGGCAACCGCCTGAACTTCGTCAAAAACTCTCGGCTCAATCACCATTACCCTGGACTGGCGCTGAGTATGCAGGCTCAAAACCTGACCCTTCTTCCGGGTGTTCGGAGCTGATTCCTCCAAGCCCTCGGACAGCTTGTCCTCTTCTTCCGGTACTTCCTCAAAACCCATGAAACCGAGCATCTTTTCCATCAACTTCGCCCTGGCCAATACTCCCTGCCTCCTTTTGCTGGTCTTAGCTTAAGAGTCAACATATAGTGCCAAAGCCCAACCTTCGCTACAACAAATGGTCCTTCGCCGGTAAGCCCCATAATCGCCCTGGACTGCATGATACCGCCACGGATAAAGCTGTCTAAAATTATAGGGCCATTTTACGGGATTGTCAACAATATTTTGCAACCCGACTTTGTTTTTTCCATCTGAGTGCAAGGCTTTTCCCAACCACGGAAGTCAGGCTTGAGGCCTCGGACCAAAGATGGCACGGCCGATGCGCAGCAGATTGGCCCCTTCTTCCACCGCCACTTCGAAATCATCACTCATTCCCATCGATAAAGTGGCCATTTCCACTCCCGGGATGTTCACAGTGCCAGCCAGTTCACGCAACCGGCGGAAAACCGGCCTGGCCGTCCCCGCGGGACCGATGGGTGCCATGGTCATCAGCCCCTTGACCTTTACGGCCCCGAGTCCGGCTATTTCCCGCAGGAAAGGTTCCAGTTCCCCCGGCGCCAGCCCATGCTTGGACTTTTCGCCGCTGACGTTAACCTGTACCAGGCACTGGACGGTCCGGTCCAGTTTCCGGAAGCGGGCGTCCAAAGCCCGGGCCAGTTCCAGGCGGTCCAGGGAATGGATCAAATGCACCGTCTCATCCAGATATTTGACCTTGTTCAACTGAAACGTGCCTATCAGGTGCCACTCCACCCCGGCCGGCAAGAGACTTCTCTTGGCCAGCCACTCCTGCACCCGGTTTTCCCCGCAGGCATTCACCCCGGCCGCCAGGCAGCTTGCAACGGCAGCCGCGTCAACCGTCTTGGTCACCGCCACCAGCCGGACCAGGGATGGATCCCGGCCGGCCCGGCGGGCCGCCAGAAGAATACGCTGCTGGACGAGGGCCAGGTTTTCGGAGACCGTCATGAGACCGGTACCCCGTCTCTCACCCAACGGGGGTTCACCACGTAAAGCGCGGCCTGGTCGGGCAGCGGCTCCGCCAGGTCTGCCACTCCCTGCAGGTACCCGCTAACCTGCACCCCGGCCCAGTGGGCCTGACCGTCCTGAACCAGGTAGAGGCCGGTCTGCCCTCCCCTGGCCACCAAGGCGGTTTGGGGCACCAGGTAGCCGGACAGGGTCCGGGTAACCGCGGCAAAATTCACCTGACGCGCCCCGACCATTTGATCCGGATAACGGCCGAGCCGGAGAAAGAGTCCCCCGGCCGGCCCCCGCAAAAAGCTGACGACGGCCGGTAGCTCCTGTCCCTGCCAGGTCAGGAGCCAGGGCTTACCCTGGGCCAGCATACCGGACGGCACCTGGGCGGGGTCCACGTAGATATACACCGGATCCAGGTTGTCGGTCACCCGGCCTACGTCCTGGCCCGCACCGACCTCCTGGCCACCGGCCACGGTCACGGTCTTGAGCCCCGTCAGGGCGGGCATGGTCATATCAGGCAGGCTGGCCGGCCGCAGCACCGTTTCCAGACCGTCGGTCGTGTAGCTCAAAAGACCGGCCGCCGGAGCGTTGATGGCCGCCGCAATTCCACCGGCAGTCGTGATCCGGGCTACCGTCTGGCCGATCCGTACCCTTTGCCCGTCCGGGACCAGCCACTGGATCCGGCCGGCTGCCGGCGCAACCAGCACCTGCTCGTCGGCGATCAGGATACCCTGCAGGTCCAGAGTGGAGCGCACCTCCCCCCTGGCCAGGTAGTCCACCTTGGCCAGCCTGGCGACCAGGCGCGGCCAGTTGCCGCCCAGCCACAAGCCCCCCAGGGCCAGAAAGACAATCAATATGACCAGCTTGCCGCGCCGGGGATCAACCTTATACATCCGGCCCATCATGAAGCCTACTTGTCCCCTTCCCGGAAACGGTAACCGACCCCGCGCACCGTCTCGATGTACTGGGGCGAACCCGGCAATTGCTCCAGCTTCTGGCGCAGGTGACGGATATGTACGTCCACCGTGCGGGAATCCCCGGTAAAATCGTAGCCCCAAATCTGTTCCAGGAGGTAGTCGCGGGTAAAAACGTGACCCGGCTCGCGGGCCAGAAAACGCAAAAGTTCGAATTCCTTGCGGGTGAGGTCCTGCTTTTCCCCGTCCAAGAGAACCATGTACCGGTCCTGGTCGATAACCAGGCGCCCCAATTGCAGTCGCCCCGGCTCGCGGGCCGGAGCCGCCTCCGGTTTTCGCCTCAACCGGGCCTTGATGCGGGCCAACAGTTCCCGGGGAGAAAAGGGCTTGGTAATGTAATCGTCCGCCCCCATCTCCAATCCCAGGATCTTGTCCAGTTCCTCGCCCCGGGCACTGAGCATGATGATGGGAATGTCCCGGGTAGCCACATCGTTGTGCAGCGTCCGGCACACGGCCAAGCCATCCAGTCCCGGCAGCATCACGTCCAGGAGGATAAGGTCCGGCTGGCTGCGCGCGACCGCCTCCAGAGCCACCCGTCCATCGGCGGCCGTCTCCACCTCGTAGCCTTCCCGCTCCAGGTTAACCCTAATGAGTTCCAGGATGGATGGTTCGTCATCGACAACCAGGATCCTGTCCAATCGGCATCCCCCCCGCACAACTAAACCAGGCTGACCAGCGAAGCCATGCGGCCCGTGGCACCGCAGGCCCGGTAGGAAAAGAACAGCTCCGGCCGGCAGACCGTGCACAAATCGCTTACCTCGATCCGCCCGGGCAGCATCCCGCATGCCACCAGGGTCCGGCGGTTGGCTTCCTTGAGGTCCAGTAGCCACCGTCCCGGGCCCCGGGGGACAAAAAGACCGGGCCACTGGGGAAACACCCGGGAAAACTCCGCCCGTACCGGTTCATCCACCTCGTAGCAACAACTTCCGGCCGACGGGCCGATAACCGCCAGAAGATCGCCCGGCCGGCTGCCGAAGGCAGCGGCCATGGCCCGGATGCACTCCGCACCGACCTCCTGCACCGTACCCCGCCAACCGGCGTGGGCCAGGGCCACGGCCCCGGCAACCGGGTCCAGAAAGTAGAGGGGGACGCAGTCCGCGTAAAACGAGGTCAGAACGACGCCTTTCACCGCGGTGAGCAAAATGTCGGTATCAGGAAAAGCCCCGTCCGGTGAATACGCCCCCCTGCCTCGGTCCTCCTCCCCCACCACGACAGCGTTGTGCCCGTGTACCTGCCGGCCGGCCACGATCCGGGCGGGATCCAGACCCAGGGCTTCACACACCAGGCGCCGGTTGGTCCGCACGTTCTCCGGCGGGTCGCCCGCCACAAATCCCATATTCAGGGAGGCCAAGAGGCCGGTGCTGACCCCGCCCCGGCGCGTGGTAAAGGCATGTTTCACCTGCCCGGACTCCGCCAGAAGCCTGAAGGTCAAGAGTTCCGGGCCGGCCAACTAAGCCTTCCCCCCATCCATCGGGCATTGACCGGCGGCTGGTTGCGGCGGGGGACTCTCCGGGGGCGCTATCTGATTCACATATTCGGCAAGTTCAGCCAGTTTCTTCATAAGCCCCTCCAGCTTGGACTGATCGTTTTCCGCCTCCAGGGCCCTTATTTTCTGGTCCAGCGCCTCCCTGGCCTGTCGCAAGCCAGGCGCAACAACCGTCTGGCCGGTCAGGTCATATTCCCCGAGCCATTCGGGTACGATTACCGGCCAACCCAGTTCCTGGGTCAAAAGCCTGGCCAGGGTTTCGGCGGCAACCGGCTCCCCGTGGACCACAAAGGTCAGCCGGGGCGGCACCCGGAAATTCCTGGCCCACTCCAGGAGTCCCTTCTGGTCGGCATGGGCCGAAAAAACGTCGAGGTTTTTTATTTGGGCCCCGACGCTGATTTCTTCGCCGAAGATGGTAACCCGTTTGGCACCTTCCATCAAACTGCGGCCCATGGTTCCCTCCGCCTGGTAACCCACAAAGAGCACAGTGGCTTCCTTCCGCCACAGGTTGTGTTTCAAGTGGTGGCGTACCCGGCCGGCATCGGCCATACCGCTGGCCGAGATGATGATCACCGGGCCCTGCAGGTTGTTCAAGGCCTGCGATTCTTCCACCGTTCGGGCGTAATGCACCCCGGCGAAGTCGAGAGGTTCCTCGCCCTTCCGGAGCATGTCCTGCACCTGTATCCCGTAACACTCGTGGTGCTTTTCAAAAACGGCCGTAGCCGCAATAGCCATGGGACTGTCGATGTAAACCGGCAGGGGAGGGATACGTCCCCCTTCCCACAAGCGGTGCAGGAAGTAGAGAAGATCCTGGGTACGTTCGGCGGCGAAAGCGGGAATGATCAGGGGGCCACCGCGCGCGTAGGCCTCGTTGACCACCGCAGCCAGAAGTTCGGCCGGATCCCGCTTATCCTGATGCAACCGGTCCCCATAAGTTGATTCCATCACCAGGAAGTCCGTCTCCCCGACCGGGGTCGGCCCCGCCAGGAGGGGATGGTAGCCGGCGTTGCCGAGATCGCCGGAAAACAGGATCCGCGCAGGAAGACCATTCTCGACGACGGTGATCTCCAGCACCGCCGAACCCAGGATATGGCCGGCATCCAGGAAGCGGGCCCGCATGCCGCCGCCCAGGTCCACATCCTGCCCATATTCCACCCGGTCGAAATATTCCAGGCTGGCGAACCCATCCTGGGCGGTGTACATGGGCGCAATCCTTTCCCGGCCGGCCCTCTGACCCCGCCGGTTCTTCTGTTCCACTTCCATCTCCTGCACGTGCCCGGAGTCCGGCAGCATCACCCCGGCTAGGTCGGCGGTGGCCGCGGTGGTTATGACCCGGCCCCGGAAACCGTTTTTAACCAGGTAGGGAATGCGCCCGCTGTGGTCGATGTGGGCATGGGTCAGCAGGATATGGGAAAGGGACGCGGGAGGGACGGGAAAGGGCTCGTAGTTGCGCTCCCGCAAGGCCCGGGGGCCCTGGAAAAGCCCGCAATCGACCAAAATGGATTGCGGGCCGGAAGACAATAAGTAGCACGAGCCGGTCACCGTCTTGGCAGCGCCCAGAAAACGCAGGAGCATGGCCACATCTCCTTTTTCTTTACTTAGAGAAAGTATTCCCCCCAGTAAGCCGCAATCCCTGCCGGACGCAAGCCAAAAACCCGGGGAACCGGCTGTTCCAAAAAGAGGAAAACAGACCATATAAAGGATTGAAAATGGGCCCGGGAGAGTATTATGTTTAATCGCTACCCAATCCCACAATAGATGAGCCAGTATGACCGGCATGATGAATACTGCCATAATACAACAAAAACACCAGTGCGTATGACAACTGTGTGACCTCCTCCCCCCAATAAATTGAGGGGCATCCCAGGTGCAGGAGCCACCCTGGGAGCCGGGGTCCATGATTAGGTGCCCCAAAGGTTTCCGTATTGCTACGGCACACCCCTATCGGGATGGCCCGGCCACGGAGGCAAGGGGTCATTGCTTATGCCGGGTTCGTCAATACGTCCCTGTGCTCCCACCGACCGCTCAACGTCCGGTGAAACGCGATCCGAACCCGGATAGCCCGGTAGTCCTTCTTCTGGCGGTTCATACCGGTCAAGACCCTGTTCAATAGATTAATCGCCGCATTTTCGTCGCGGCCCAATTCCATTCCACACTCCGGGCACCGGTAGACGCGTACGGACGGGTCTATCTTCATTCGGTGCCCGCAGTGGTTGCACTCTTGGGTGCTGTAGCGCTCGTCGACTGGCACGAACCGCCCGCCCCGGTACTCCAGCTTGTAATCCACATAACCCAATAGCTTCTTCAGCGGCCAGTTGTTTTGTACCGCCCGGTTGATATTCTGGTTGCCCCTGCCTTTCTCCGGATCTTCGCTCACCATTCCCTGTTTGCCGGGATTCCCTATCCCAACCACATCCCACTCACCGGACGCCAGCACCTTCGCTATTGAGTGCAGTTCGTCGTCCACCTGGGCGTTGCGCCGCTGGTGCAGGACGTGCAGAACCTGTTTCAGCCGTCGGTAACGCCGTGACCCCTTTTGGCACTTGTCCCTCAGCGACTTCACCCGGTCGATTTCCCCGTCAAAGTACTTGGTTGAGCGCTTGATAAGTGATTGAAATTCGATCAGCCGACCCGAGTCGTCTGCCCCGGTCAGGAATGTCTTCACGCCGGGATCGAAGGCGATTCCCTTCAGGGGCCGGATACCCTCCGGTAACCGCGGCTCCACCTCGTACGTCAGGTTCGCGTAAAAGCGACCGTCCCGGTGCCTGATCGTCAGACTGTGTACCTTCTCCGGCAGGTTCCGGCAGCCAGCTATTTTAATGGTCTCCCTGCGCCGGCGCCGTTTCGTCCGGCCCTTTTCGTCCATGTACTCTTCCATGCCGCCCGAGAGAACCAGCTTCCCGTCTTTTACCCCAAAGCCACTCTGAATATAGGTCAGGGTAAAAAAGTACCGGCTGCTCTTGAACCAGGGCAGCCTGGCGGTCACATCTTTCCCCTCTTGCCTCTGTTGTTTGAGCCGCGCAAAGAACGAACGATAGTCCTTATGCAGAGCCCGCAGCACTTCCTGCGCCACCAGACTGTACAGACAGTTAAACTCCGGGAAGCCCTCCTTGAGATCCAGCAGTTGCGCGTTTTGGTACGTGTACCCGATCCCCGGTTTCGTCCCGTGATACCTCAGCCACCAGTCCCGCCGCTGCTCCAGCCCTATGTTATAAAGCACCGTTGCCACCCGGCTCATCTCCCACAACCACGTCGTTTGTTCCATAGTGGGCTCGACAAGCGCCTGCTCAGTCATCAGCATCTGGTCGATATGGAGGAAGACACGGCGGCAAGCGCGGCCATGGAAGCCATCGCCGCCGGCATCGCGGCCCTGGAAGCCATTGACGGCGGATTGCTGAAAGGCATAAAGGTGGTAGGAGACAAATACGAGCAGCAGGAGTACTTTATCCCCGAGGTGCTGCTCAGTTCCGATGCCATGCTGGCCGGTCTGGAGGTGCTGCAGCCCCACCTGCCGGTGGACGAAGGCAAGGCGGCCCAAAAGGTGGTTATCGGGGTCGTCCAGGGGGACACCCATGATATCGGGAAGAACCTGGTCAAGATCATGCTGGAAACATCCGGTTTTGAAGTGTACGACTTGGGCCGCAACGTACCGTTACAGGATTTCGCGACCAAGGCCCTGGAGGTGGGAGCCAATGTCATCGGCCTGTCCACCCTGATGACCACCACCATGGACGGTATGCGGACCGTTATCGAAGATCTCGCCGAACGCGGCATCCGGGACAAATTCCTGGTCATGATCGGCGGCGGACCGATCTCCCCGGCTTTTGCCCGGGAGATCGGCGCCGACCTTTACGCCCCCGACGCCAACTCCGCGGTCAGAATACTGACGGAAAGGCTGGTGGCGGCATGCGCGTAGAAGCACCCCCGGATTCCCTGTCCCCCAGAGAACGGGTTCTGGGAACCCTGCAAGGCGGGAAGGTCGACCGGATCCCTTGTGCTCCCCTGATCCTGAACCACTGCTCCCGGGTTACGGGCGTACCCATATCGCGCTTCAACCGCGACGCCGCGGTGCTGGGGGAAGCCCATGTGCGGGCTTGGGAGAGGTACGGCCACGATATACCCCTGCTCTTCACCACCACTTCCACCGTGGCCGAAGCCATGGGCACCCAGCTCTTCTACCCCGAAGACGATGCCCCATGGGTGGAAAAACCCGTGGTGGAAAAACCGGCCGATGTCGCCAAGGTCAGGATCGCCGACCCGTGGCGGGACGGCAGGCTGCCCGTGTATCTGGAAGCCGCCCGGCACGTGCACAATACCATCGGTGACCGGGTCTTCGTGGGCTGTATCTTTGCCGCCCCTTTCACCACCGCCGCCCACCTGCGGGGCACCGAAACCTTTATCCGGGAGACCTACAAAAACCCCGGGCTGGTCAACGAATTGCTGCAGATGGCCACAGCCTCCGCTTTCAATATGATCGACGCCCTGGCCGAACTAGGGGTGGTCCCGGTAATCGTCGACCCGGTGGCGAGCGCCAGTCTGATCAGTCCCCGCCAGTTCGAGCAGTACGCCCTGCCCCACCTGACGGATATCGTAGGCCACTCGCATGAAAAAGGACCAAATTTTCCTGGCGGATGGGTACAATGGGAGGCCCATTCAAGAGTAACTGCCCAAGTGTATTAAATGTAATGGTACGGGCTACGGACACCGCGGGTAATATTCAACCACCAACCCAGCCTTGGAACTATCACGGTCTTCATTGGAGCGCAATTGTACGTTATCCGGTATCGTTTACGAATCCGGTCCTGATTTAATCTCAGGGCACTGGTATTTTCCTGTCGGGCCCGGACTTCCGCTTGGCAGCCCTCCCGAATATCCCTGGTCGACATGCCAAGGTCAGGCTGGAGGGCATCCCCCCTCAGGGCCAAGTCAGCACCCAGCTTCTCCACCAGGGCAGCCCGGAGAGGATCACCAGGGTGGTACTGCGGGGTGGAGATCATTTCCCCCACCTGCGGCATCAGCCTGCAAACTCCGTTGACCATTTTCAGACCCGGACCGGGACCGTGAAAGGGTTCCGCCTGGAAGAATAGATGAAAACGCATGCTTTTCCCCACTATAATATTGCTTATGCCGGAAATCACCGGGAAGTACTCTATATGAGCAACATAGGCTTCCTGAGTAATGTGTCGCATAAGTCCTTGACAACGTGGCAATTTATTGTTAAAATTTGGAGTAGAGATACTTTATTTGAGGATAAGGCATCCTCTTCCGTCGCCGCAGTGAACTATGTGCACAATCAAAAATAGGGGTGGGAACCGTGCGCCAGGAACATGGACACTTGAGGTCGGAGGAGCTTTCCATACAGTTCCATAGAGCTATTGCGGAAAAACTACGGGATAACCCGGAGGCCGTGCTGGCGGTCACCCGGCAAAATATTGCTCACTGGAGACGAACCCATTCCGGTACCGGTGGTGCCTCGTATTATTTTGACCGCTGGGATGCCATGCTGAAAGGTCCACTGGATGAACTTCTGGCCTTTTTGGGGTCGCCTTGCCAAGAGGCGCGGGACATGCGGCAATGCTCCCCCTTTGCCGGGGTTCTGTCGCATAAGGAGCGATGGGGAATCATCCGCTGTTTTTCCGGGGACTGGATGAGGAGGCCGAAAAATGCGACGCGATGAACTTGAGCATATAATTCGCGCTGTAGGCGCCATTCTATCTGAGAGAGATATTATCATCGTCGGAAGTCAGTCTATCCTGGGTCAATATCCCAGAGACCTGCCGCCGGTCACTATGGAATCGATAGAAGCCGATATTCTTCCATTGGACGACCCCGACGGCCGCAAAGCGGATATGATCACCGGAGCAATAGGGGAAGAATCCCCCTTCCATAGCTCGTTTAACATATGGGCCCACGGAGTTGACGAAAGCACCTCCATCCTGCCCAACGGGTGGCAAGATCGTTTAATACCGGTGTCAAACGAAAACACTTGGGGTGTGACGGGCCATTGCCTGGAAGTCCACGACCTTCTGATTGCCAAGTACATCGCCGGTAGGGCCAAGGATTTGGCGTTCTGCGCATCGGTGGTTGAGGCCGGCCTCGTTACCCAAAAAATACTGGAGGAACGGTTGGCCAAAACGGATTGTACTCTGCAAGAACATAAGCAAGTAAAGGCTATTATTAAAAAACACTTCTCCCTCCAACAGCGATAGCATCGCACAGAGGAGATCTCAAGCTCCTTGGCGAAAGCCGCTGGCGCGTCCTCCGATTTTCCATCCGCATAGAAAATCGCACTTCTCCCATCACAGCCGCATCATCATTTTTCGTCCGGAAAGAAGATTTTTCTCTTCCGGTCCGGGCCCATCCCTCCGCTTGACAGCCCCCCTGCTCCCGGGTATCCTTTTAATATCCGAAGGAGTGAGATTGCATGCCCATCTACGAATTCCGCTGTGAAAAGTGTGGCCGCCGTTTTGAAAAACTCTGTCCCATGAGCGAGAGCGGGGAAAACCTGCAGTGCCCCGAGTGCGGGAGCCCGGCCCCCAAACGCGTCATGTCCGGATTCGCCGCCGGAGGAGGCGGAAGCGGTTCCAACGGTTCCGGCGCTTCCGCTGGCGGTGGTTGCAGCGGCTGTACGGCCGGCAGTTGCAGCGGTTGTCACTGACCGTGCGGGAACCGGTCTGGGCGGAAATAGATCTGGACGCCCTGGGCCACAACGTCCGCCAGGCCGCTAAAATGGCCGGACCGGCCCGGGTGATGGCCGTGGTCAAGGCGAACGCCTACGGTCATGGATCCGTGCAGGTGGCCAGGGCCGCCCTGGCCAACGGGGCCGCCAGCCTGGGTGTAGCCCGGGCCGGCGAAGGCGAGCTTTTGCGGGCCGCCGGCATTACCGCCCCTATTCTCATCTTCGGCTTGATCGCCCCCGGCGAAGCCGAAAAAGTCCTCGACCTCGGTCTGACACCGGCGGTTTTCGACCTGGAACAGGCGGCTGCGTTGGCCGGCTTGGCCCGAAAGCACCCGGCGGGTGTGCACCTGAAGGTGGATACCGGCATGGGCCGGCTGGGTTTCTCACCGGACCGGCCGGAAGATATCCTTAAGGCGGCCGGCCTCCCCGGCCTGCGCCTGGAGGGGCTGTTCACCCATTTTGCCACCGCCGACGACCCCGACCTGTCCTATGCCGAGTGGCAATTGGAGCGCTTCCTGGCGACGGACCGCCTGCTCCGGGAAGCCGGCTTCGCAGGGTATACGGCCCACGCGGCCAACAGCGCAGCCCTGATCAACCTGCCAGCGGCCCGTTTGGACATGGTGCGGCCGGGTATCATGCTCTACGGCTATCATCCCGCCGGGTCCCCGGCCGGGAACCTGCGGCCGGTGCTCAGCTTCAAAGCCCTGGTGGCCCAGGTCAAGGCCGTACCGGCCGGCTTCCGGGTAGGCTACGGGTCCACCCACGTCACCCCGGCGTCCACCCTTTTAGCCACCTTGCCGGTGGGCTACGCCGACGGCTTCAGCCGGAAGCTCTCCTCCCTGGGGCAAGTGCTGATCCACGGCCGGCGGGCCCCGGTGCTGGGCCGGGTCTGTATGGACATGATCATGGTGGACGTGGGCCACATAGCGGGGGTGCGGCCGGGGGACGAGGCCGTGCTGTACGGAGAGCAGGGCGATGAGGCGGTTTGGGCCGATGAAGTGGCCGAAAAGACCGGTACCATCAGCTACGAGGTGCTCTGCGCAGTAGGAGCCAGGGTACCCCGGATCTACCGGGATACCCTGGCTCCTGAAGAAAGTTAAGCGCCGCTGCGGCTACAGTTTTTCCGTGACCGCCTGCAGGGCCTGATCCAGGATGGCCGCCGCCGTGTCCACGTCCGCGCGGTCGATGGTCATGGGCGGGCTGATCCGTACGGTGTTGCCGTAGAGGCCGCCCTTGCCCAGCAGGAGGCCGCGCTTTTTGGTTTCCTCCATGAGCTCCGTCACGGCTCCGGGAGCCGGCGACTTCTTCTCCCCCACCAGTTCCAGGGCCTGCATCAGGCCCATACCCCGCACATCGCCGATGACGGGATATTTCTCCTGGAGCGCCGCAAGCTTTTCCCGCAGGTAGTTGCCCACGGTAAGACAGTGGGTAGGTATGTCTTCGTCCAGGACCACCTCCAGGGTGGCCTGGGCGGCGGCCATGACCACCGGGTTGCCGCCGAAGGTGGAGATGGTGAGCCCCCGGACGCTGTCCGCCACGGCCGGGGTGGCCACGGTGATGCCGATGGGCAGGCCGTTGGCGGCGCCCTTGGCCATGGTCATGACATCCGGTGTAAGGCCGTAATGTTCGCTGCCGAACAATTTGCCGGTGCGGCCCCAGGCCGTCTGAACCTCGTCGATGATCATGATGCCGCCGTATTTTCGGATAATCGGTTCCACCACCCGGAAATAGTCCGGCGGCGGGGTTATAAAGCCGCCCACGCCCTGGATGGGTTCGGCAAAGAAGGCGGCTATGCGGCCCGATGTGGTGGTGAGAATCAGGTCCTCCACGTCGCGGGCACATTTCAGGTCGCAGGCCGGATAGGTGAGGCCCAGGGCGCAACGGTAGCAGTAAGGGTTCAGCGCATGCTTGATACCGGCCACATGGGTGCCGCCCAGACGCCAGACGCCGTGCCCGGTCATGCCCATGGTCAGAAAGGACCGTCCGCTGTAACCGTGCCGCAGGGCCACGATCTCCTGGCAGCCGGTGTGTAGCTGGGCAAAGAGCGCCGCCGCTTCGTTGGCCTCCGTTCCGGAGTTGGTGAAAAAGCTCTTCTGCAGGTCGCCCGGCGTGAGACGGGCCAGTAGTTCGGCGTAAGAGACCATGTTTTCCGTCTGGTAAAGGGTGGAGACGTGCCACAGACGCCCCAGTTGTTCGGCCGCCGCTGCGGTCACCCGCGGATGGACGTGACCGAGTCCGACGGTCAGGATACCGCCGAAGAAGTCCAGGTACTCCCTGCCGTCAATGTCGTAGAGATACTTGCCCTTCCCGGCCGAGAGCACCAGGGGCTCCCGGTAGTAGTTGCCGATCGCCGGAAAGATGTATTTTTCCTGTTTTACCCGGACCTCTTCTCCCGTCATGAGACATGCCTCCGCAAGATAGTATTCGAGGTATCTCAGTCAATTAAATCAGAGAGCGGGCAATAAGGCAAGCCTAACGCCGCATAGGTCACCCGGCCCTCCAGGACGTTGACACCCCGGACCGCGGCCCATAGGCCCCTTGTTGGCCAGTTCCGGGGGGGGATTACCCCCTCACTGCGTTACCGGCGGGAACTTCCTCTTTGGGACGCCAGCGCAAATCGGGCTGGCGTGCCGCCCTGGTTTCATCCATACGGCCGAAAGCGGTGGTATGGGGAGCGGCATGGACCTTCTCCGGCTCATCGATGGCCTCG
>DATKUX010000160.1:0-20184 GCA_035530395.1 Spirochaetia bacterium | reverse complement strand
TGCCGATGTCGTGAAACTGGGCCAACAGACGCAGGGAAGTGATCCGGCTATCCGGCAGCCCGAGCTTCCGGCCCACGTCGACGGCCAATTCCTGCAGGTGGTTGACGTGGTCGGCGGAATGGATGTCCCTGGCCTCCAGGGTTTTGAGCAGGGCCATGATAATGGCGCTACGGCCGCTTTGGCTGCTGAACAGCTTTTCCCGGTACATATTGTTGTCCGCTTCCCGGAAGAGGTCGGTTTCGGCCGCCTCCGGGCGGCCGACCGCCCAGCCCATGGAAAGGCTCAAAGGAATGGGCGGTTGGGTCCGGTTATAGGAGGCGACGGCCTCCCTGAGCCTGGCCGTCGCCTCCTCCACGGCCTGGTGCCCTGCTCCCGGCAGGAGGATGGCGAATTCGTCGCCACCGATTCTGGCGATGGTGGTATCCCTGCCGAAGCATTTCCTGATTGCGTCGGCCGTAGCCAGGAGTTGTTCGTCGCCAGCCCTGTGTCCCAGAGTGTCGTTGACCAGTTTGAGGCCGTCAACGTCACAGACGATGATGCCCAGTGACTCCGGCCCGTTTCTGTTCAGACGGCGGATGTCCTTCTCGAAGAAGGCCCGGTTGTACAGCTTGGTCAGGGTGTCATGCAGGCTAAGGTATCGGAGCCTTTCTTCCATGGCCTTGCGGGTGGTTATGTTCACCAGGGCCACCACGGTCCGGCAGGTGCCCGGGATAAAAGAGGCTGTGGCCAAAAGAGTCCTCACCTTGCCCCGGCGGTCCGGGGCCCGAAACTCGAAGGTGGACGGAGCGCCCTGGGGGAAGGTGCGGCGCAGCCGGGCGTATTGCTGTATCTTGGGTAGGTCCGCCTCGTGCACGAAATCACTCCAGCTCTTCTTTCCTTCAACTTCTTCCCGGGTGTAACCGCTTTCTTCGGCAAACGTCGGGCTGATAAGCGAGATGGTTGAGTCTTCCTCCAAGATTAGGAGGGCAAGGCCACTCTTCTCAAAAATGGTCCGGTAGGTGGCTTCCGATGCCTGCAGGGCGTCCTCGACATTTTTGCGGCCGGTGATGTCCCGCACGACCGACAGAAGCCGGGTTTCCCCGACCGGGCCGGCGAGTTTTAGGTTTACTTCCGTCCAGAAAGGGCGGCCGTTCTTATCCCGGGCCAGCCATTCGAAAATGAGAGGTTGGCCGCCGGCCGCCTTTTGGATTGTCTTCTGGATATCCTCCGGGCTGTAATCAGGTCTGTCGGCGGCTAGTTCATTTATGGTAAGCCGGCGGAATTCCTCCGGTCGCCAGCCGAACATTTCCTGTCCCGTCAGGTTGACATCCAGGATGGTAGCGGTTTGAGGATCGAGGACCAGGATGGCGTCGTTAACCGCATTGAAAATAGTGAGATAGTTGGCTTCCGAAGATGCCGCTTCCTCCGTCTTGACAAAGGCCTTCTCGGCGGCCAAAAGGAGAACCGTGGCGGCCATGGCTACCAGCAGGGTCACCAGGATGGCCAGGAGTCTCTCTTCAGTGATCAGCCCTGCGGGCGTCAGCACCACCACCGACCAGCCGCTATGGCCTATGACCTCGCGGTTGACCAGGTAGGACCGGTCGCCGGAGATGGTCATCGTGTTGTTGCCCACTTGGACCGGCAGTTCGAAGGTCGTCGTCAAGGGCTCCTGCCCAAACTGCTGCGCTTTTTGCAAGTTCAGCCGGGTTGATGCGTCAAGAGGCCACAAAGTTTCGAACTGAAGGCCCGGCTGGCCGGAGAGGAAGATGACCCCGTTAGGATCGATGAGATAGCTTTTCGGATAGGGAGTCCAGGCCGGTTCCAATTCGTTGAAATTCTTTTTGACCACAGCTACCCCGATTATCTGGCCAAGCTTGTCACGCACGGGGTAGCTGGCGTAGTAGCCCCGTTCCAGGCTGGTAACTCCCCGGGCGAAGTAGCTGCCGGCCTGCCCGGCCATGGCTTCCTGAAAGCACGGGCGGAAGCCGTAGTTGTGACCCACGAAGCTGTCTTGAGCAGCGAAGTTGGAAGATGCCACCGTCCGGCCCGTGGCGTTCAACAGGCAGGAAACCGATGTTTGAAAGGTTTTTTGGTTCTCTACGAGGGTCTGGTTGGCCTCTTGGATAGCGAAGGGAGTACCGCTTTCCAGCGCTTGCTCCAAAACCATAGACTGGGCCAGGGATAGGGTGGCATTGTCCGCCTCACTCAAGGTGTGGCTGACCAGGCCGGCCAGGGTGTCAACCTTTTCCGAGCCCTGGACCTCCAGACTATGCTGGGCGCCCAGACCCGCATAGTAGGTTGCTCCCAGGCCCAGGCCGAGGACGAGGACAAGGGCAACCCAGGTCCACGCCGCGAAACGAACCCGCGCCTTTTGGTGCGGCAGCGTATGGCCGCCCGGCAGGGACGTCAGAGCGTATCCGTACAGGGCCAGGGCCATTAAAGCAACGGGGATGGTTTGCCAGGCCTCAATCGGCTGACCGAGGACTCCGGCCGCAGGAGTAACCGCCATGCCTGGAAGATAGGGCGAAACCACCAGGGCTGCGCCGGTGGCCAGAGAACTGACGGCCACAGAGATTCCTTCCACAAAGAGAAAAAGTCTGCGCGCACCGCTCATACGCCAAGAGGTGCGTAACAGGGCCGCTGCAGCCCAGAGCCCGGCCGCGAAAACCACCGGCACGACCGTAACCTCCCGGACTGCGGGGCTCAGGAGGAAGACTGTCAAAACCGCAATGCCGAAGACCGGGCCGGCAAAAACCCACGGACCGCGGTTGCCGGAACGCCGGATCCCCAGTTGGGCGAAATGCACCAGGAGGGCAATGGAAGCCGCCAAAAGGACTATGCGGCCAACGGCCAGAGCCGGACTGGGGCTGACGACGGTGGCTGCCAGACCCAGCCACCGTTCCAAACCCTGGGCAGCCGCGGCCAAGGCCAGCCACACCCAGGGGAGGACGGGCTGATCCGTTTCTTCCAGCGTGAGGGCCCTGGCGGCCAAGATTACCAGCAGCAGTCCCTGGATAAAGAGTACATAGTCCAATTGCCACGAATGGGTCACAGAAAATCGCCTCGGTGCGGTGGGGCCTTATCTCACCGCTGTGATTCCAAATATTGCTTAGCCTTTTATCGGCAGATATGAGGGCGGACTGGAGGGTGGTGTAGGCCTTTGGGGAGGGGTTGGTGCCAAAAAAGCCGGGACCTTGGTACTATAGGACCTTGGTACTATGCGGGTGCGTGGAACAGGGGGGCGGCTTGGGAGTGGGTAGGAAGTACCTCGCCGTTACGCTGACGGCGACCGGAGGTGCTTGACACAATGAGTATTTCGCTGTATTATTAGGCAACATATTATCCTATAATATCTGTAGCGGAAATACCATGATTCCCATGGGTGGTAGTTGGCGCCGGTCATAGGGGCGTTCGGTACTGCCGGGAAATTCTTGTTAACAGGCCGATATGCTGTCCCGAAGGGGGCTTATTTGTTTCAAGACAACTAGGTCATTAAGTCAGGGAGGATAAAAAAATGGGGCAGGATGTTTCATTCAAGGATTACGCCATTGTCGCCTGCGGCACCATGATCCCGGAACTCAATTATCTCAAGGAAACCGGTTTTCTCGACGCGGCCAGGATTTTTTACACCACACCGGGCCTGCACCAGGAACCCCTGGAGCTCGAAAACCAGTTAGTTAAGTTAGTCAACGCGGCCAAACAGCACGCCAGGAAGATTATCATCGTCTACGGTAGCACCTATTGCTACATCAATATCAACAACCCGACCCGGACCATCGACACCGTGGTCGATGAACTGCGGGAAGAAGGCTATTTCATCTCCCGGACCCGGATGCACAACTGTATCGACATGGTGGCTACGGTCAAGGAGAGAGAAGAGATCGCAGGCGGAGAAAAGATCTGGTTCTGTACACCAGGCTGGGTAAAGTACCACGACCTGGAATTCAAGGGCTGGGACCGGGCGACGGCCAACGAGAACTTCCCCCAACACACCGGGGGCGGAGTAGTGTTGGACGGCATCGGGTTTTGCGAACATTACCTGGAAGAAAATCCGGAAGACTTACTTGGATTTTCCGACTGGGCGGGCATACCCATGGTGGGGCATCACGTTCCCCTGGACCGGATCAAGGCTGTCCTCGTGGCTGCCCTGGACGAGGCCGATAAACCGGAATCCTGAAGCGGGGGCCGGTTTCTCATTTGGCAGGCCGATTCAACTGACGGGCCAAAAGCCGTCTGCCGTAACCGGCGTCTGAGAGCATCGTGGGGAACCGCATGCCCGCAGGCGTCTTCGTATGCCCGGGAGGCTGCCTTCCCGGTCTTTTCCGGTTACCGCGGCCGTAAACAGACAGGTTCCGACTAACCACCCTGGAACGGTTGGTCGGAGATTACCCCCGGGGAAGGCCGGACCTGAACTCGCCGCCGTCGGATGTTTCCCAGGTGGTAGAAAAGAAAACCTTGGTTGTGGTAGACTACTGTTGGGATATTGCCGGATCACGCGCAGGATTTGGATACCGGCAGGATCCCGTAGTTCACCGGGGGAGGAGCAAGGAAAGAAATGACAGATAAAACACCAGAGATCGTCGGTAATAAGATGCAATTCTTTTTCAACCCGAGGTCCATTGCTATCATCGGCGCCTCCACAGATCCGGAGAAGCCCGGCGGCAGGCCGCTGGCGGCCCTCCTCAAAAGAGGCTATGCCGGCCGTATCTATCCCGTTAACCCGCGCCACAGCGAGATAGCTGGTGTAAAGTGCCATCCCTCCTTACTTGATGTGGCTGATGAAGTGGACATGGCCATTATCGCCATCCCGGCGGCGATGGTGCCGGAAGCTATGGAACAGTGCGGCGAAAAAGGGGTGCGGGCGGCGGTCATCTTCACTTCCGGCTTTGCCGAGGTGGGACCGGAAGGTCTGGTCCTGCAGCAAAAGGTGGCGGACCTGGCCCGGCAAAAAGGCGTTAGGATCCTGGGCCCTAACTGTTTGGGCTTGATTAACCTTACCAACTCCGTGATGGCTTCTTTTGCCGGCATCGTGGACGCAGAACCGGTGACCCCCAGAACACTGGGCTTTGTGACCCAGAGCGGTGTTTTCGGGGCCACGATCTATCTTCAAGCCCTGGAAAGGGGGGTGGGGTTCAGTTCCTTTGTCAGTGTGGGCAATGAGGCTGATCTGGAGTTTTCCGACTTCGTCGCTCATCTCCTGGATGACGCCGAAACCAGGGTGGTCGGCGGTTATCTGGAGGGTGCGAGGGATGGGGCCAAGTTGCGTGCCGTGGCCGAAAAGGCGCTAGGCTGCGAAAAGCCGCTTCTGATCATGAAGGTGGGCCGGAGCAGGGCCGGATCCAGGGCCGCTTCGTCCCACACCGGCTCTCTGGCCGGGGATGACCAAATCTACGACGCCTTTTTCCGGCAGATGGGCATCCTTCGCATCGAGTCCCTGAACGAGTTGACCTCTTTCGTCACCGTCTTTCGCAGCGGCCGCCGGCCGGCCGGGGCAAACGTGGCCATCCTGTCCGGATCCGGCGGCGCCGGGGTGGTGTTGACCGACAAGTGCGAAAGCCTGGGCTTGAATGTCCCGGAGTTGCAGGGGGCCACCCGCCTTCGCCTGGAGCAGTATCTGCCCCCGTTCGCTTCGGCCGGAAACCCGGTCGATCTGACCGCCCAGGCCGAAATGGACCCCGGCCTGGTGGGCAACTGTCTGAGGGCCCTAGCGGACGACGACAACATCCACATGGTCCTGATAAACGTACACCTATCGGACCGCTCGGCGCCGGTGGTTACAAGGGACGTCATCGATTTTTACCGGTCCACCGGCAAGGTCGTGGTCATGATCTCCTGGGTTGCTCCAGGTGCCGATAAGGTGCCGGGTTATCTCGACCGGATCAGGGAGGCGGGCATACCACTGCTCCCCGACGGTCTGGACGCTGTCCGGGCCTTGGCCGGACTGGTATGGTACCAGGAGAAGGCGGGGGGAGTGGCCGGTCCGGCTGGGGACGGGGAAACCACCCCCGGGGCGGGAGAGGTGCCGGCAATGCTCGCATCTCCCGGGCCGCTCCCCGAATATCAGGGCAAGCGGGTCCTGGCCGCGTACGGCATCCCCGTTACCCGGGAAGGTTTGGCAACCTCGGCGGACGAGGCCGTCGAACTGGCCCGCCGCATCGGCTACCCGGTGGTCCTGAAGGTACAGTCGCCCCAGATAGCGCACAAAACAGAGGCCGGCGGAGTCATGGTCAACCTGGCCGATGACGGCCAGGTTCGCCGGGCCTATGCCGAAATCATCACCAACGCCGGGAAACACGCGCCTGATGCCGAGATCCACGGTGTCCTGGTGCAGGAGATGATCAATGACGGAGTGGAGGTGATCATCGGTATGACCCGGGACCCTGTCTTCGGTCCGGTGATCATGTTCGGTCTGGGCGGCATTTTTGTGGAGGCGCTCCGGGATGTTTCCTTTAAGGTAGCTCCCCTGTCCCACCGGGATGCCGGGGAGATGATCATGGAGATCAAGGGCCACCGTGTGCTGCAGGGTATGCGGGGACGGCCGCCGGTGGATTTCGCGGCCCTGATGGAAGTGATCCTGCAGGTGTCCCGCCTGGTCACCGATCATGCCGAGATCAAGGAACTGGACATCAATCCCCTCTTGGTCTCCTCCCGTGGCGCCGTCGTGGTCGATGCCCTGGTGGTGACGACGGGGGCGTGAGTTTACCGGTCTGAGGCAGGTAATCCCCGGCCTCAGACCATTCTTCCCCGCTGCCGCATAAGCTCCGGGATAGCCTGCGAGCGGTTTTTTACGCCCATCCTGCGGTAGATGTTGCGCAGGTGGGCCTTGATGGTGTCCACGGCCAGGCGGGTTGAAGCGGCAAGGGCAGGATCGGCTAATTACATAGGTGCACCAGGACCTGCTTGCCACCATATTGAGCAAAGGTGAGCAACCCGTAAGGATTGAGAAGTAATTTGAAGGAAAATCTTGCAAACGATACAGATGTGCGATAAAATGGATAGGGAGGTGGTACTAGGATGGAAGACGCCAGACTCAGCTTACACCTCGAACCGGAATCGCACTATGTTGGGTTAGATATATTCGTTTCTGTACTGGATAATTTTCAGCGATTGTTACATGGACTCAGGATTCCTTCCTCTAGTCATTCGGTGGAGTGGGTCATTACTGATTTGAGGGTGAATAGTGCACATGCTACCATAGAACCTGTGGGCGATGTTCAAGCCGGGATTGCTGCCTCCATGTTGGTAATCAAGGGCCTGGAAGCCATGGAGCATCTTGAGATTCCCGCATTCTTTTCGGATGAATCTGTCGAAGCCGTGCGTAAACTTTCTGATATAGCGAAAAAATATAAGATGCGTACGTACATTTCTGGTTTAGACCATCAGTTGGAATTAACTGATCGCACCAGTTCGGTGGCAGATCAATTCCTGGACGGATCGTACTGGGAAGACTATGGTTCGGTAGAGGGTTCCCTTGAGATGATCAGTGTGCATCAGGGGTGTCAGTTCAATATTTATGAGTATATTTCCGGGAAGCGCATACAATGCCATTTCAAACGTGATCAATTTGAGGTGATCAAGACTTCTTTGGGTTGCAGGGTTTTGGTGGTTGGGCTTATTCGATATAACCACCGCGGCGAAGTCTTGATGGCCAAGGCAGATGATGTTTCGGTGCTAGCGGGGGATGTCGAATTGCCATCTATTGATAAAATGGCTGGATCCGTGCCGGATATCAGCGGAGGTCTGACAACTTCCGAACACATCAGGAGACTAAGGGATGAGTACTAAGCCCCAGTTAGTTTACATCGAAACAAGTATGGTTATCGCCTTTTTGAAAGGCGAGGAAGGCCGTGTAGAGGAGTCCAAGGCTGCTCTGTTTGAAGCTGAAAAAGGCCATATCCGTGCTATAACCTCTGCCCTTACTATCGCCGAGGTTGTTAAGGTAGAAGGGGGAGTTGTTATTGAAGAATCGGAAAGGCTAATAGATGATTTCTTTGTGCAACCCTGGTTGCGTGTAGTTATGGTTGACAGGCGAGTGGCAACAAAAGCCCGTCACATTGGACGACAGTTTAACCTCAAACCTGCAGATGCAATACACGTCGCAACTGCTGTATTATATCAAGCTCAATATATTTATACGTACGATGACCGTATTTTAGGGCTAAGCGCTGTGCTGCCCACTTTGTGTATTACTTACCCCAGGGGGCAGTTATATTTTAACTTTCCAGTTGACTAGAATAGTCATCCCGGCTCTTTTGTTTTTCGGACCGAGTTGCCTTCAATTGGACATGACCAGCCCCGTCTCTGAATTGGAGGAAATTTTACTGGCACAAATGAACCGGTTCCCACCCTACACCGCCTGTTTTGCCAAGCCGCATAATCTCCGTGACGGTATGGGCGCGGTTTTCTACACCCATATTGCGGTAGATGTTACGCGGATGGGTCTTCACGGTATCTACGACCAGGTGGTTCCGGCCGCTCCACCCAGATCTACTTGATCCCGGCTCTCTCAACAGCTGTCCACAGGGAAAAAAGCCCTTTCCGGCATCCCCCGGCCTCAGACCATTCTTCCCCTTTGCCTCATAATCTCCGTGATGGCCTGGGAGCGGTTTTTTACGCCCATCTTGCGGTAAATGTTACGCAGATGGGTTTTGACGGTGTCCACGGCCAAGTGGGTGCGGCAGGAGATTTCCTTGTTGGTCAGCCCCAGAGAGAGGTAGTTCAAAACCTCTTCTTCCCGCGGGGTGAGTTCCTGGCCGTCGCCAACAGGGGACGGGCGGTTCTTGGCCACCCCCTGGGCCAGCCGGGTGTAGTCGTTGACCAACTGTCCCATCAGGGACGGGTCGATGACGATGTCACCGCGGTAGACCCGCTGAATGCATTCTACCAGTTTTTCCTGGCTGGCCTGCTTGAGCATGTAGCCGGTCGCTCCGGCCTGCAGGGCCATGCGTACCGACTCGGCGTCCTCGTAAATGGTCAGACAGATCACCTTGGTGCGTGGCCAGTTGGCCACGATCCCGCTGGTGGCTTCGATGCCGCTCACGCCGCCCATCTTGATGTCCATCAGGATCACGTCCGGCTGATAGCGCCCGGCGGCCTCGGCAGCCTCGGCGCCGCCGGTACAGGTGCCGACCACCTCGATGTCCCGGTAAGGTTTGAGCATGACCACCAGGCCTTCCCGGATCATGGCGTGGTCATCTACAATGAGGAGCCTGATATTACCCATCTTGGTTCACCTCCTGCGGTCTGGGCGTGGGAACGGTCACCGTCAGGGTGGTGCCCGTTCCCGGCTGGGATTCTATTCGTACCTGGCCGCCCAGAAGAAGAACCCTCTCCCGGATGCTGGCCAGGCCCAACTGGGGACGCCGTTCCCCGGCCTGCTCCAGGGTGTCGAAACCGATGCCGTTGTCCCGCACCACCAGGACGGTCTGTTCCCGGCCGACGATCAATATCACCTGGATGCGCGTGGCCCGGGCGTGCTTGACCACGTTAGCCAGGGCCTCCTGCAGGATCCGGTACACCGTTATCTCAAAGGTAGCCGGCAGCCGCTGGCCGGCTCCCTCCAGGGCCAGCTCGAACTGCAGGTGGTGTTCCTCCTCGAAGGAATGGAGTAGGGAGCGGATGGCCGGACCCAGGCCATGATTGTCCAGAATGACCGGCCGCAGGTTGTAGACGGCCAGGCGGATGTCCTGGATCTGCTGGTAGAGGGAGTCCCGCACCAGGGTCAACTCTTCCTCCAGACCGGCCGGCCTTTCCCGGGCGTCCACGGTCAGCCGCTGCATACGGTACCAGATGCCGATCAGGGCCTGGATGGCGCCGTCGTGAATTTCCGAAGCGATGCGCTTGCGCTCGTCCTCCTGGGCGGTGATGAGTTTGGTCACCAGTTGGTGCAGGAGTTCCTCCTTCTGAGCCAGCGTTTCGATCAGGCGGGCGTTTTCCATGGCAATGGCCGTCTCCCGGGCCATGGCCAGGATGATGGAGATCTCCTCCTGGTTGAACCCGCCGCTTTCCCGGGAGCGGTCCACCTGCATCACGCCCCGGGGAACGCCTTGCACCACCACCGGCACCAGGATCATGTAATGGTAGTCGAAGTCGGCGATGATCTCCGGTGGCACGTACTTTTCTATATTGTCCGGAGTGAGCACCAGCGGCTGACCGGTGCGTACCACCTGGGTGATGGCCTCGAAGGGCGGCTGCCCTTTAAGGGCTTTCAACCTCTTTTTCAGGAGTTGGTCGTAGCTGCCTACGGCCGCTCCCAGGTCGAGCCGGTGGCCCTCCTCGTTGAGAAGGTAGAAGCAGCAGCGGGCCGCAAACAGGTCGGCGGTAAGTTGGGCCACCACGTGCAGGATCTGGCCGATGTTCATGGTTGAGCTTATGGTGCAGACCGTCTCCAGCCATACCGCCAGTTTGCGCAGGCTGCGGTCCTTTTGCCGGGCAAACAGCGATTCCTGGATGGTATCGGCAATATGCCGGGCCAGGGAGGTAGCCTGGTTCAGCAGGCGCCGGGCGGTCTCCTCGCCGGTATGGAAAATGCCTATCTCCATGGTGCCGATGGGGTCACCCGCCCGCAGGATGACCGGAATGCTGGCCTGGGCCGCGGGTCCCAAAAGGGAGAGCGGGTCGGGCGGGTCCCCGTGCTTCAGGGAAGACAGGAGGAGCCGGTAAGTTCCCCCGTTTTCCCGGCCTTGGTCCCGGTCGACCTGCCAGCAGGCCGGCTCACGACCCGGCCGGGAGAGGACCAGGGCGGCGTGGGCAAACTGGAGGTTTCCCACGGCCGCCTGCAACACGCCCATAATAGCCCCTTCCAGGCGCTTGACCGATTTGAGGGCCGGGCCCACCCGGCAAAAGAGAATCAGTTCGGCCGCGTTGGACCTATCCACGTTGTTGTTGACGATGGCCCCTCCTCCCGGATGGACTTCTTCGGGAATCTAATATTTCTCTCTATTTGACACCGGAGCCACTTTCCCCTGCAACATTGTCTCCAAAATATTTTGCCCCGGGTTAGTTCCTCATCCTGATGGGTTAGCCCGCAGCCCCGTTGTATTAGACCTTTTTCTACCCGAAATGGCGATGTACTGGCCGCCTTCCCCGTTATATAATTTTAGGCATAGCGGGGCATTACCCCGACGAGGAGGGAGCGGATGAGATGGAGCCTTTTCGCAACTGGTTTGAGCAGCGGCACGACTATGCCCGCAGTTGGAAGGAAAAAACCGGGGGCAAGGTGCTGGGCTACTTTTGCACCTATGTACCCGAAGAGATCCTGCTAGCCGCGGATGTACTGCCGGTGCGGATTTTGGGCAGCCACGAGCCTCAGGACGTCACCGAGCCCCACATCTTCGGTATGTTCTGCCCGTTCTGCCGGGACTGCCTGGCCCAGGGCCTGAAGGGACGCTTCGATTACCTGGACGGCATCGCCATCGCCCAGTCCTGCCTGCATATCCGGCAGGCCTACACCAGCTGGAACCTGCATGTACCGGTCGACTTCAGCTACTACCTGCCCATGCCGCACCACGTGCAGAGCCCGCGGGCCCTGCCCTTCCTGCGGGAAGAACTGGTCGCCTTCAAGGCCGCGGTAGAAGGGTGGACGGGTAAGACCATCACCGACGCGGACCTGGACCGGGGCATTGCCCTGATGAACGAAAACCGGCGCCTGATGAGGGAAATCTACGACCTGCGGAAGGCGGACGATCCGCCGCTGACGGGTCTGGAAGCCATGTACCTGGTACTGTCTTCCCAGATGGTGGACAAGGCGGAGCACAACGCGGCCGCATCGAGTCTTCTTGCGGAGCTGCCGGCTAGGACAACCGGGCGGGATACGGGCAAGCGCCTGATGATCCTGGGCAGCGAGAACGACGACACTAAATTCATGGCCATGGCCGAGTCTTTGTCCGCCACGTTTGTTACCGACGACCACTGCACGGGAACCCGTTACTTCTGGAACCAGGTGGAACCGGCCGAAGACCGCCTGGCGGCAATCGCGGCCCGCTACATCGAACGCCCGGCCTGCCCCACCAAGGACTGGCCCGAGCGCAGGCGGATTCCCCACATTCTGCAACTGGCCAAGGAATGGCGGGTGGACGGGGCCATCCTGGTGCAGCAGAAGTTTTGCGATCCCCATGAACTGGACCTGGTGGCGGCCAAGAAGGCCCTGGAGGCCGCCGGCATCCCCACGCTGTTCCTGGAGTTCGACGTCAC
Organism: Spirochaetia bacterium; assembly: GCA_035530395.1. Classification (GTDB taxonomy): domain Bacteria; phylum Bacillota; class Desulfotomaculia; order Desulfotomaculales; family JAJYZD01; genus JAJYZD01. The sequence goes on along the minus strand of DATKUX010000160.1, from coordinate 8,013 downwards.
GGTGCCCATCGGTCCGTTCCGCATCCGGGTCGAGGCTTTTCTGGAGATGATCAGCCAGGACGACCTTTTCTAAGTTTTTCCGAGTTCGGAAGAAGGAAGTGACAGCAGTTGGCGCAGAAATATCCTACTGAGCCCCTGAAGTGCTGGGCCAAGGCCAAGGAGCTCAGACAACAGTATTACATGGACTACAAGAACGCCCATGAGAAGGGCGGCCTGCGCTGGGCGGGCGGCGCCTGGACCTTCGACGCCGTCCCGCGCGGTCTCGGTGACGACGTTTACCCGCTGACCAGCGAGGGTTACGGAGCGTCGATCGCCCATAACAAGCAAATGGCCGTCGAGTGTATGGAAGCGGCCGAAAAGGCCGGCTACGCCCGGGATTTGTGCTCCTACATGCGCATTTACTGGGGCTCCGTCCTGACCGACCAGTACCCCGAGGAATTCGGGGGAGGGCCCTACCCGGTACCCGATTTCGTCTGGCAGGACCATATCTGCTGCAGTCACTCCAAGTGGTACCAGGTGGTCAAAGACATGCACCCGGATCTTCCCATGTACAGCGTCGACGTGGCCGCCGGTCCCTACGACCAAATGACCGACGCCAAGATTCGCTATGTGGCCGATCAGGTCCTGGACGGCATCGAATGGCTGGAAAAGGTTACCGGCCGCAAGTTTGACGACGAAAAATTCATTCAGGCGGTCAAGAACGAGTGTGAGGCCACGGCCTTGTGGGCGGACATCTGCGTCCTGAACAAGGCGGTGCCGGCGCCCCTGGACGAGAAAAGCATGTATGCCCTGTATGTATTGAACGTTCTGCACAAGGCCGCCCCCTGGGCGGTGGAGTTTTACCGGGAGTTGCGGGACGAGGTGGCCGACCGGGTGGCCCGGGGTATTGCCGCGGTGGGCAACGAGCAGTGCCGTCTGATCACCGACACCCAGCCGCCCTGGGGCTTCTTACGGGTCTTCCGCTACCTGGAACGGTACGGGGCCGTCTCCGTCGGTTCGCTGTACACTTTCGGCCTGCAAGGCATCTGGGAGGATCAGGAAGACGGCAGTTGGGGTCCCCGCAAGACGCCCATGGAAAAGGGCATCGAAATCAAAACGCGCGAACAGGCGGTCTGGATCAATGTAGAGTGGAACATGTCTAAACCCGAGTGGCAGCACTTCTACCACCCCCGTTACAAGACCGATATGATGAAGCGCATTTTCAAGGAGTGGCACCTGGACGGGGGGCTTCTCCACTACAACCGGGGTTGCGAGGGACTTTCCGTGGGTATCGCCGAAAACCGGCTGGGTCTCATCGAGGCCGGCGTGCCGGTAATGATCTTCGAGGGCAACATGGGGGACGAGCGGGAGTTTGACGAGGTGGCTACCATGTCCCGCATCGACACCTTCATGGAGAGCCTGGGCATCAGGAAGCTAGTTTAGGGAGGTGTTCGCACAGATGATAACGGCGGGTATAGATGTAGGCAACAAGTATGCCAAGGTGGTTCTCTTGGACGGGGACCGGGTCTTGGCCCGGCAAAGCAGGCCGACTGGCTTCGAACAGAAAGAGGCCGCGTCAAGCGCCTTGGTTGCAGCCCTGGCTGAGGCCGGTATTTCCCGGGAGCAGGTGGCCGGCGTGGTGGCTACAGGGGCCGGCAAGAGCGAGGTCGTCTTTGCCGACGATCACATAACCGAGGTGGGGGCGGACGCCCGGGGAGCTTTGTTCCTGGTACCGGCCGCCCGGACGGTAGTGGACGTTGGGGCCGAGGAGGGCCGCGCCATCCGCCTGGACGGCAACGGCCGGGTGGTCGACTTCGCCATGAACGAAAAATGTGCGGCCGGCGCGGGTTCCTTTACCGAATCCATGGCCCGGGCCCTGGAAGTGGACCTGATCGAAATGGGACCGCTTTCGTTGAAGTCGACCCGGCTGGTGCCCATGAACGCCCAGTGCGCCGTGTTTGCCGAATCGGAAGTGGTTTCCCTCATTCACGCCCGCACCTCCAAGGAGGACATCGCGCGGGCGGTCAACGACGCCATGGCCAGCCGCATCGTTTCTATGACCCGGCGCGTGGGCGTGGAAAAAGAAGTGGTGTTGATTGGCGGCGTGGCCCACAACGTCGGTTTCGTCAAGGGGCTGGAAGAAGGATTGGAGCTGAAGGTGGTCATCCCGGAGGGGCCGGAGTATGTTACCGCCCTGGGAGCGGCGTGCGCGGCGCGGGAAAAAGCGGGGAACGGGGGGAAGGACAATGGCTGAGGCAGAGCAAAAAAAGGAGTTCTGGCGCTGGAAGGAATACAACTGGCACAACCCGGATCTCGACTGGCGCGTAGGGAAGATCGTTTCCGGAGGCGTGGACGTGGGTTCGGTCAGTTCCCAGGCCGTAGTCATGGTCGACGGTGAACTTTACGCTTTCGCCAGCATGCGCACCGGCTCGGACAGCCCCTCGAGCGCTGAGAATGCCTTTAACTGGGCCGTCGAGGATACCGGAATGACTCTGGGCGACATCCATTACATCGTCGGTACCGGCTACGGGCGGGTCAACGTTCCCTTTGCCCACAAGGCCATCACCGAGATCGCCTGCCATGCCCGGGGGGCCAATTTCATCTACGGTCCCGGGGTGCGCACCGTGCTGGATATGGGCGGCCAGGACTGCAAGGCCATTCACTGCGACGAAAAGGGCAAGGTCACTTCCTTTCTTATGAACGATAAGTGTGCCGCGGGCACGGGCCGGGGCATGGAGGTTTTTGCCGATCTGCTGGGCGTTTCCATCGAGGACGTCGGGGAGCTGTCTCTGCAGGTGGACGAGGAGCCGGAACCGGTTTCGAGCACCTGCGTGGTGTTCGCCAAGACCGAGGCCACCGGGCTCCTGCGGGCGGGTTGGTCCCGCGAGCGGGTTCTGGCCGCCTATTGTTCGGCCATGGCCCACCGGGTGGTCACGCTCCTGGAAAGGATCGGCGTGGAACCCGAGTTCGCCATTACCGGCGGTATCGCCAAAAACGTCGGCGTGGTCCGGCGCATCGAAAAGGAACTAGGCATTACCGCCGCCCAGACCAGTTACGACAGCCAGATCGCCGGGGCTCTGGGGGCGGCTCTCTTTGGCCGGGCGCTGGCGCAAAAGGGCAAATAGGGTAGCCGGGGAGGGAAATCCGCTTGCTGGCCAATTACGGGTACCAGGACGGCTCGGGTGACTTTTTCATCACCATCAACACCGACCGGTGCGGGGAGTGCCAGGCCAAGGGTTGTGCGGCGGCCTGCCCGGCGGGGGTGCTGGAGATCATGGAGGACGACTACGGGGACGTGGTGGCGTCCGTGCGCGAGGAACACCGTAAGAAAATAAAGTACAGTTGTGCTTCCTGCAAGCCGGGGCACCGGGGCATCCACCCGGAGGGTGGGTCGGAGGCGGGGCCGCCTTCCCTTCCCTGCCAGACGGCCTGCGCTGCGGGAGCCATCCGTCATTCTTGGTAAAGCGGGGGCAATGTCATGGACTTTTTGATTGACGGCCGGATGGTGACGGGCCGCCAGGGCGATTCGCTCCTGGCGGCAGCCCGGGAGGCCGGCATCTATCTGCCGGCTCTTTGCAGCCATCCGGCTTTGCCGCCAGCCGGCGAGTGCGGGTTGTGCCTCGTGGAGGTTACAGGGGTGGCCGGGCCGGTGAAGGCCTGCCAGACCTCCGTGGTCCAGGGTATGGAGGTTCGCACGGACACCCCGGCCGTGCGGGATTCGCGCCGGGAAAACCTGAAGGCCATTTTGGCCACCCACCCTCACGCCTGTCTGACCTGTGCCCAGAGGGAGGGCTGCAGCCGTACCCAGTGCTCCTCCAACGTACCGGTGGAAGAGCGCTGCTGCGAACTGCTGGGCTCCTGTGAACTGGGGCAGGTCGCCGATTTTCTCGGCATCCCGGCGGATACGCCTCGCTACCGGGCGGCCGGTCTTGTGCCCGTGCCGGAACCTCTTTTCTTGCGACGGCCGGAGTTGTGCGTGGGGTGCGGGCGGTGCGTTAGGAGCTGCGCCGACCTGCGCGGCGTAAGTGCCCTGACCCTGGTAAACCGGGGCGGGACCAAGCGGGCAGGGCCGGCGCGGGAGGATCTGGCTGGCTCCGGTTGCCGTTTGTGCGGCGCCTGTGTGGCGGTCTGCCCCACCGGGGCCCTGACGGATGTGGCCCTGGCGACCGGGGAGCGGGAGGCGGCCCTGGTACCCTGCCACTGGGTCTGCCCGGCCGGGGTGGACGTGCCGGCCTACGTGCGGGCGGTCGCTAATGGCGACTACGACCAGGCGGTCCGCGTCCTGCGGGAGTCCCTGGCCCTGCCGGGGGTGCTGGCACGGGTATGCTTCCATCCCTGCGAGGACGTCTGCCGCCGGGGCCTGGTCAACCAGCCGGTGGCCATCTGCCGCCTGAAACGGGCGGCGGTGGCTTACGGTGGCGCGAATCCGCCTCCGCCCCTGGCGGCTACCGGCAAACTGGTGGCTGTGGTGGGAGCCGGTCCGGCCGGACTGGCCGCGGCCGACGCCCTGGTCAGCCTGGGGCACCGGGTGACTGTTCTGGAGGCCCGCTCCCAACCGGGCGGCATGCTCCGCTGGGCCATTCCGGCCTACCGCCTGCCCCGGGAAGTGGTACATCAGGAGATTGCCGCCCTCGAAGAACGGGGCGTGACGATAAAAACGGGCGTGGCGGTGGCTGACGCGGCCGGCCTTTTGGTGGAGTATGATGCGGTTTTCGTGGCCACCGGGGCGGTCAAGGCCCAGGTACTGGGCCTGCCCGGCGAGGATTTGGCCGGAGTGATCACCGGCCTGGATTTCCTGGCGGCGGTGGCCGCCGGCCAGCCGCCGGTGCTACGGGATCCGGTGGTTGTCATCGGCGGCGGCCACACCGCGGTGGACTGCGCCCGCAGCGCTGTGCGGCTGGGGGCACAGGTGACCGTGCTCTACCGCCGCACCCTGGAGGCAAGTCCGGCTGGGGCCGAAGAATGGGCCCAGGCTGCGGCCGAGGGAGTCACCTTTTGGCCGTTGGCCGGCCCGACAGCCTTCGGGGGGCAGTATCAGCTGGAGAACATAGAGTGTCTCAAATACGGGTTGGTCGAGGGCGAGACCGGCGGCAGGGGGCGGGTGGTTGCCGCAAGAGAAAGTATGTTTACCCTGGCGGCGGGCACAGCTATAGTGGCGGTGGGGCAAAACCCGGATCCACAGGCCGTGGGCTTGTCAACCAGGGTGGCGGACAGGGAGGGGCGGACACCCGTACCGGGTATCTTTGCCGGCGGGGATCTGGTTAACGGCTCGTCGTCGGTGGTGGAGGCGATCGCCTCAGGGCGCCAGGCGGCCCTGGTCATCGACCGTTACCTGGGCGGCGGCGGGGAGTTGCCCCGTTTGTTTGACCCGCCTCCGATGCCTGGATCACTTCTTTCGCCGGTGGAAGGTTTTTGGACTCTTGCCCGCCCCGGGTTTACGGGACGGTTTTATAAGCCGCAGGAGACGGGGGGCTGTCCGGCCGGGGACGTGCTGGTGAGCCGCTTTGCCGAAGTGGCCTGGCCCCTGACTGAGGAAATGGCCGAGGAGGAGGCAGGCCGCTGTCTCAATTGCGATCTGCGCCTGCTCATTCCAGCCGCCCCCCGGCCGCCGGCCGGCGTCTATCCGCTGACGGCGGCTGCGGTCCGGGATGTTCCGGCTGGGCCAGGCGTGTACCAGCTTTGGGACGCCGAGAAGAACGTGCAAACAATCGTCGGCACGGACGACCTGCATAACGCCCTGGAGGAGGTGCTGGCTGCGGGAAGCGCGGCCACCTACTTCACCTGGGAGGAGAACCCCATGTATACCCAGCGGGAGAGCCAACTGATCGCCCGCTTCGTGGAAGAGCACGGGCGGATGCCCGGCGGCGCCGGGGACGAACTGGACGACCTTTTTTAAGGGGGATAATGCAGGAACTGATCATGGCCCTGCAGCAGGCCGATGTGGAGCACGGCCGGCCCGCACGACGGAGTCCGGCGCCACCCGCATTTGGGGTTGTCTGACCGAATACTACCCGGATGTTTTCGAGCAAACCCACGCCGGGTGGTTTTGACCCCGGATTTATAAACTACCCAAAGGTGTTGACAGTGGGTTGATATGGGTTGGAGGGCAAAAGGCCGCCGGTGCATCCGGCGGCCTTTGTGCACCCCCTGATCGAGGCGCTTACGGTCGGTCCCAACTTCTATATCGGGCGGCGATTCAGGGCTCCGTGGTCCTGGGACCCCGCTGCCACATCGGGGTCGGGGCCATCCTGCAGGGCCCAAGCTGGACACCGACTTGGTGGTGGGCCTGGGAGGCCATCCTCATGGACGAAGTTGTCATCGGCGACTGATGGACTGTAGTCAGCAAGCCAGGATATCCCGGCTGCCAGAAATCCACGGCTAGCACGGGTTCTCGGAAGGGCCTTCCCGCTTTCCCCTGGCTCGGAGGCCGACCAGTCTGAAACCCGTCAAGAGCCTATGAAAAATTGTGTCACCATAAGTGTGAGCGAAAGTAACCCGAAAGGGTTAATCCTCCTTTCACCCGCTCCTTAACCAGCTTTCACGCCTTTAAGCGATTTTATTTAATCTTTCTCTCCTTTACAATCTACCTAGGGATTCTAGCGAATTAAACCCTAACATATGGCATTATTTAGGAGTCGAACCACTTAAAATGGATATGTTGTGATATACTGGGGTGGTGTAGCCCAAGTCATTGATAGCAAGACTTTCCACCCGGCTGGCACATATCCGCAAGTGATAGGCTGATTTTGCTCCTATGTTTCGAAGGAAATACTGTAGGCAGCGCACCTGAAGGCCATGGCTGCGGGGATACCCAAAAGGGGCTAAACAGATACTTAGAGGGGTTTAAAAATGAGGTACGCAGAGACAGGGTATAATTTAGAAATTGATCTATCCCGAGGAAACATTGAGAGGGTAGAAACTGACCAAAGGTTAACGGAACTTCATCTGGGGGGGCAGGGTACTGCCGCGAAGATACTATGGGATAGGGTTCCTCCTGAAGTTGAACCCTTTTCTCCCGAAAATTTACTAATATTCAGCAGCGGTCTTTTACATTCCACACCTGTACCCGGTGCCAATCGTACCACTGTTGATACCTTTTCTCCCCAGACAGACCGTTATTCACACTCATTATTTGGAGGATTTTTTGGACCGGAACTGAAACATGCCGGTTACGACAAAATAGTCATTCGCGGCAAGGCCCCCAGTCTGGTTTATTTGTGGATAAACAATGACAAAGTAGAAATACGCGATGCCGCCCATCTCCAGGGGAAAGGCGCTCTAGAAACAGCGGAACTCATTAAAGAGGAGTTGAAGGAACCCAAAGCCCAGGTGGCCGCTATCGGCTTGGCCGGTGAAAACAGGGTCTATATGGCTACCATCGAACACGCTAACTCCAGTGCCTCTCGAGGGGTAGGCATGATCATGGGAGATAAAAGGTTAAAGGCGATAGCTGTTCGTGGGACAAAGGATATCAATATTGCCCGACCGGCTGAACTTTTTGAGATATGCAACCGCATGTATAAGGAAATTTATGATAACCCCAATTGTGGGGATTTTATGGCGCATGAGGATGACGAAGAGTTCCACGTCAACAATTTCGCCTGGGGCAATGCGCGTGCGCGGCAAAAAGGTTATTGGAACAAAGAACGTGAAGAGAAGTGGACGGCGCTTACTGAAAGCGTACGGCTTCGATGGACAGGTTGCTACAACTGTCCGAAGGATTGCCATCAAGCGATTTCCTACCCGGGCCGGCAGACATATTTCCAAAAATGCTACAGCAAACTTACCTATGCCATGGCGGCCTATAAAGAGCTTGATTTTAGTTATGACATACTTGGCGTTACTCAGGAGTATGGACTGGACGGATTCTCAACGCCGCAAGTTCTAGCCTTCGCTGTTGAACTTTACGAAGCCGGGATTTTAACTGACAAGGACCTGCCAGGATTTCCGTCCGACTCCGGGGAGAGATTTTTCTGGCTGCTTGAAAGAATTGTTCGACGGGAAGGGATTGGCGATGCTTTAGCCAACGGTGTG
>DATKUX010000159.1:0-10766 GCA_035530395.1 Spirochaetia bacterium | reverse complement strand
TTTTGCAACAAGTTTGCTGGAGATCCCCACCGTAAAAACAACGGTGTCAACGGGGGGTTAATACACATATTATGCCATGTGATACATGATCACCCAGGTTGTCGATAGGTGGAGGAGGACGTACGGAGCACCGGTGCAGCAGACACGCAATGTTAAAGTCAACATCTCGGTGGTTGCCAGGCCGACGTCAATAGTATTATACGGCAAATTCTGTGGCGTGATTGGTAGGCAATCAAGGTAAAGCGGGGTATAGCGAAATGTATTTAAAGGGCGTTTCACCTACTTGGCAAGACGTTAAGTGGAGTGGGAACAAAAGAAAGATTGAACTCAGACCAATGGCGAACTATGAGAACGACGGGTTTCGCAGTTATGAGAACCTTGTCAATCTTAGCCGGGCTATCGATCTTATTAAGAAAAAAAACAGTCCCGGGTACTATCCAAGACAGATCGACATGGATAATGGGATCACGGTCATTTCTACGCCATTTCTCAAACCAAGTGAAGTAAAAAATGTTTTGGTGGTTAAATTAGATCTTTTGGGCGATGTCATTTTTGGGCGGCCAGCGATAACCCGCCTTAGGGAGAGGCTGCCCGAGGCAACCATCTCGGTTCTGTGTGGATCGTTGTATGGGGATCTGGTTAGGACATTTGATTACGTAGATCATGTGATTACGACAGATCATGTGATGACGTTTGATCTTAGCGACGGCGAAAGATTGGGGTTACAACGGAAGTTGTCGCCGCTGAACCTGGATATTGCCATAGATCTAAGGCGACAGCCTGAAACAAGATGGATCTTAGGATTATCGGGTGCTCCTCTCACCATTGGGTACGAAACAGTTAGGTACAATCCCACTATATCCCTCGCGGTGGACTCAACTCGCGTTTCCGACCACCTAAGCAATTACTTGGTCAGATTGGTCGACACCATTCCTCTCCTCCCGGTGGGGTCCAAAGACTGTGTGCCGGGGCCCCGGGGTCTGCTCTCGGTCGGCATACATCCAGGGTCAGGCCACAGAGCAAAATGCTGGCCGCTAGAATACTTCAGCCAACTGGTCGGCTTGTTACTGGCGGCAGGTTTAAGGGTAATATTGTTCGGGGGGCCGGGAGAACGTGAAATGAATCAACAAATTATCCAGGACCACGCGAACAGCGGAACGATTGTGGATATGTCAGGGGCAGTGTCGACAGCAAATTATGCTGAGGCTGTGGCAAACCAATGCAACATCTACGTTGGGAACGATACCGGCCCCACGCATATAGCGGCTGTCGCCGGAGTACCAGTTATAGCCATCTTCAGCGGAGGTACTAATATAACAGACTGGTTTCCGCCCGGCCATATCGTAGAAGTGTTGATAAAGGCGATGCCCTGTATGCCTTGTGGCTTTAGGCAATGTTCTTACAATATGGAGTGTATTGCTTCCGTAAAGCCGGGCCATGTCTTTGCCCGGGTAGCGAAACTTGCGAGAGAAGTTTTCAGCCACGAAGTGGTCGGGTGATCGTATGTACCACTTCAGGGGCATGGTGCGCGATGCCGCTTCAAATACCTCAGGATAGCTCGCATGGTATGGAGAAAGACCAAAACAAATGTGGGGGAACTCCTAGCCGTTGACAAGGGAGAGAGAGTGTACTATGTCCGTCGAGCAAATTATAAGAGAACACATATCTGTAATTAAAAAGATGATAGATACTGACTTTGTGACGGCTGTAGAACAGTTTATCGAAGCCTGTATTACTACCCTGCGAAATGGGGGGACTATCTATTTCTGCGGAAACGGGGGGAGCGCCGCCGACGCTCAACACTGGACGGCGGAGCTTGTAGGCCGGTTTCTGAGCGAACGGAAGGCCTTGCCAGCGGTTGCGATGACAACCGACACATCGATCATTACCGCCGTAGGGAATGATTATGGATTTGAAAATATCTTTGCCCGCCAAGTGGTTGCTTTGGCAAAGAATACTGATCTAGTCGTCGGGATTTCTACGTCAGGCACGAGCAAAAACGTCGTAAAGGCCTTGCAAATAGCCAAAGAAATCGGAGCTCTTTCCGTGGGAATGACCGGCAGTACCGGTGGCGATCTTGTAAGTGTCTGTGACATATGTATTCGCATACCTTCTAATGATACAGCCAGGATTCAGGAGGGCCACGCGTTAGTGGGGCATATCTTATGTAAGGTTATCGACGAGGTGGATTTCAATGGATAGCATCCTCTCTAAATTATGCCAATTTGATAAAGCTGTCAAACAGTGCAGAATATTGGTATTTGGCGACGCCATGCTTGATAAATACTATTATGGTAGTGTTGATCGCATATCACCAGAAGCGCCCGTCCCTATTGTTAGAGTATTAAAAGAACACGAAACGCTCGGGGGATCAGCCAACGTGGCAAACAACCTGGCTGGGTTGGGTTGCCACGTGGTAATGGCCGGAACGACTGGAAATGACCAAGAAAACGAACGATTATCCAGACTGTTAGAGTCAAAAGGTATTGATTTCTCGGGACTGTTTGCTACTAATAGGCCAACGATGACAAAATTAAGGGTTGTTGTTCAACAGCAACAGATGATCCGTCTTGATTTTGAAGAAACAGCATTTATCGAACAGTGGGTAGAGGAGACAATTAAAAGTTACGTCTGGGCAATTATCGATGACGGTATCGATGGGGTGGTGATATCGGATTATGCAAAGGGCAATTGTACTCCTGGGCTATGCACTTATATTATACAGCGATGCCACCATGCAAACATCCCAGTTTTAATAGATCCCAAGGGGCCTAGCTGGGAAAAATACAAGGGAGCCTCTATCATTACCCCCAACGTGAAAGAACTTGGTACCGCTTTTGGGACAGAAATTCCGAACGAAGACGGGCCTATTGTTTCTTATGCACTAGCGGCAAGGAAGCGCTTCGAGATAGCCCAGATTTTGGTCACGAGATCGTCGAAAGGTTTAAGTTTGATCAATGATTTATCGGTGGTGCATACTCCTACCCAGAGTCAGGAAGTGTTCGATGTTTCGGGCGCGGGAGATGCAGTAGCCGCCGTAGTAATCGCAGGTTTAGCAGCAGGGCTTACTACGGTGGAGGCTGTGCCACTGGCCAACTTGGCTGCGGGAGTGGTGGTGGGAAAGGCTGGCACGCATGCTATTAATAGCGATGAGCTAATGACTGCGGCCAAGCGGAACAGTTCCCCGCATAAAAGACAGGTGCTAACTCGTGATGAAGTAGTTCAATTAGTAGAGCAATGCCGGAGAGGGGGAAAAAAGGTGGTATTTACCAACGGCTGTTTCGATATCCTTCACAAGGGTCATTTGGCACTCTTGGAGAACGCAAAAGCGACCGGCGATTTTCTTATAGTTGCCATCAATTCCGACGAATCAGTGAGGCGACTTAAGGGGATAGGGCACCCAATTGTTAATGATAGTGACAGGGCGCGAATTGTCGGAGCCTTTGAGCCGGTTGACTGCGTTGTAATATTCTCTGAGGACACTCCCCGTGACTTGATTCAGGCCGTGAGGCCGGATATTCTTGTTAAGGGCGGGGACTATCGTGAGGACGAAGTTGTCGGTAGGGAATTCGCAAAGGAAGTAAAGCTTATTCCTTTTGAGAATGGGTATTCCACTTCACTGCTTTTAGAGAGAATTATAAGAGAGTATCTTCGGAGACAGGAGGCAGTTTTATGATTGTTGTCACGGGCGGTGCTGGATTTATTGGTAGTAATATCGTATTTGGGCTTAACCAAAAAGGCTATAGCAATATTCTGGTAGTTGACACCTTGACTAAGGCTAAAAAATTTAGGAACTTGCTGCCGCTTAAATTCTGCGACTTCCAAGATAAAACTAACTTTATCGAAAATATTATCACCGATAAGTTTACCAACCATCGGATTGAAGCTGTTTTTCATCAGGGAGCTTGTTCAGACACAATGGAACATGATGGAAAATACATGATGCAAAATAATTATGAATATAGTAAGGTGCTCCTTCAGTTTTGTTTGCAAAAGAGGGTCCCTTTTATCTATGCATCGTCGGCTTCGGTGTACGGCAACGGGCTAAGAGGGTTTTTTGAGGACGAGGAGTCAGAGGACGCATTAAATATCTATGCCTTTTCCAAGCTTATGTTTGATAGGTATGTGAGAAGCGTAATGCCTTGTGCACAAAGCCAGGTAGTTGGTTTGCGTTACTTTAATGTTTATGGCCCTCAGGAAAATCACAAAGAAAGAATGGCGTCGATCGCGTATCAGCTTTACAGGCAATTGACTGATGGTCACGTCGCCCGGCTATTCAAGGGTAGTGACGGGTATGGAGACGGCGAACAGAAACGAGATTTCGTCTACGTTAAGGATGTGGTACGGGTGAACCTCTTTTTTCTTCAACATCCGCATCAGAGCGGCATATTTAATTGCGGTACCGGAAGGCCCAGAACATTTATGGCAGTTGCGCAAACCTTAATTAGTACTTTGGACAGGGGAGAGCTGGAATATATTGATTTTCCAGATTCCCTAAGAGGAAAATATCAAAGTTTTACCCATGCACAAACCGATAAGCTTCTTGGAGCCGGTTTTGATGGTAGTTTTATGGAACTCGAGGATGCACTATCCGAGTACGTTGATATCCTCTCTAATAATGATGGCTATCTTGCTTAATTGTTCACGTCATTCCCAATTGAAGAAAGGTTCATGGATTATTTATAGAGGCGATAGTAGTGATCGACAAAGTCTACCTGCCCGCGCTCTTTTTCGATAGAGATGGCGTTATCAATATCGATACTGGGTATGTTTACCAAAGAGAAATTTTTGTCTGGGTAGACGGGGCAATAGATGCTATAAGAGTGGCTAAAAAGGCTGGGTATCTTGTCTTTGTGGTTACTAATCAAAGTGGCGTGGCCAGGGGGTACTTTACCGAGCAACATGTTAAGGATCTGCACGAGTGGATGAACCAGACCCTACGTCAGCATGGCACGCTAATTGATCAGTTTTACTATTGTCCTCATCACCCCGACGGTATTCTTTATGAATATGCGATTAGCTGTAACTGTCGCAAGCCGTTACCGGGCATGATTCTGAGGGCTGTTACCGAGTGGCAGGTTGACACCGGCAGATCTTTCTTGGTTGGGGATAAGGAGAGTGACATGGAGGCAGCAGTAAACGCTGGAATAAGGGGCCTTTTGTTCAGGGGGTCAGACCTTTACAGTTTTATCGTAGATAATCTTCGAGCCTGATAATCCACGTAGCGATGCACATTGCCGGCAATTCCCTGATGCCCTGGGGCCGACATCTCCTCAGTCTGCCGCCGGTAATAGGCGACCGGAAGCCCGACGACCAGTGATGTCCCGGGATTCGCCCCCAAGAGTCGGGCGGCGGTTATGATAATTACGTCGTGGTTGGGATGCAGGTGCTTTTCCCGGTCCAGGGTGAAGGTGGCTCCCTGCCCCTCCCGTACGCCCAGGTCACCGAGGAAATGCTTTGAGGTGTCACCCAGAACTTTCCGGACGCTCACAACATGGCCGCATCCGTTCTTGGCCAGATCACCTAAGCGGCATATCCCTGTACGGGCCACCACGGACGGCAGTAATGCACGGGGCCGGACGCCGTGACCGCCTTTGTAGCGCTGTAGCCAACGTCAATCGCTATCGCGTCCAATTATAAATCCCCCTCTTTTGCACACGGGCCTTTCGCCCATGTGGCTGCGTTCTATACCCTTACAGCACACTAGCCGCGGCCGTGATGGCCACCGCCGGCATTCCGGAGGTACCACATAAATGACCGAGAAAAGAGTTAGCGCCCCTCTTAGCCGCCTTCTTGGCAACATCTTGAGCGCATCACCCTACCTGTGACACAAAATACTTCATTTCAAAATAAGGTGATCCTCCAGCCCTTTTTGACCGGAGCTTCTGGTGACCGCTTTGCGCATTTAGTGGTTAGTTTCAACATACCCTACCGGGGTATCCTATATGTTCAATTATTGAAATCCCGTTCGGGAGTATTCTCGCGGAAGTTGAATCCTTTAGAAGACATTGTAGGTGAGAACTTCCCATTATCCATAGGGAATTACCTTGAAGTTTGGCCCAAAAAACCCGGTGCTTTGATTTATGCACCAGGTCTATATTACATCAAGTCTCGCCAAACTTTAGATAATTCGGATAGAACGACACCGCGAATTTAGAAGTACTGACTTCGGTATGCGCTATGGATTTTTAAACATCTCAAGTTACTCACAAATGATGCTAAGTTAATGAACTTGGTAAAAAGTGAAAAACATCAAACACTCTAAAAAGCCGGCAAAGATGTAAAATAGGCATAGTAGCCCCCTCCCCGTCAAGCGGAATGTTACCTGGCACCCGGCACAGGCGGGGGGCTGTACTTCCCCAGCGATTGGCGCGGCTTGGGGGTTTAACATGTTGGAGGAGCGATTTTTTCAGGGGCCACCAATGGTTTTTTGGAATCTCTAAGCGGTGGTGGCACCCTGCCAAGGCCACCGTGTTCTCCACGGCATCCCCGTTGTAGACGTGGACGAAGTCATCGAAGGCCTCGTCCAGGAACATCGTCGTCCCGGTAACAGGAGCTCCCCGTTGATCCCGGGAGAGGGTGTCGTCGTGGTTTTCGTGCCCTGGAACAACAAGAGTGCCCGCCCCTCGAAGGAGTTAAGGCTCTATCAAAACTCACCGCATTGTATATTCCCCGCTACGGATCCAGTCTTAACGGGGACCTGCGGCGCCCACCTTCTCTGGCAACTTATGCGTCGTAAGAATTCGGCCTTAGCAGGCCCGGGAGGGCACAAAAAAGCGCCGCCGGGTGTCTCCCAACGACGCATAAGATTTCTGGCCGGGTATTAGTTTTCAAGCCCGCCCTGCCTTCTTAGCCGCCACCGCCTGTCCCAGGAATTCGCACCAGGCTTCCATCCCCTCCCCCGTGCGGACCGAAGTGACCATGACCGGCAGGTCCGGGTTGATCTCCCGGATGGTCTGAAGTACGCCGGGCAGATCAAAGTCGGTATAAGGCAAAAGGTCGACCTTGGTGATTACCACCGCCTGGGCCGCGGCGAAGGACTCCCGGTATTTGGCCGGCTTGTCCGAGCCCTCGGCTACGGAGAGAAGAACCACCTTGAAATCCTCGCCCAGGTCGAAGCCGGCGGGACAGACCAGGTTGCCCACGTTCTCGATGACGAGGAGGTCAACGGTCTGTACGGCCTCCAGACCCTGCATCGCCCGTTCCACCATGGCGGCATTCAAGTGGCAGACACCCTCGGTATTGATCTGGACCACGCTGGCAGCCTTGTCCTCCAAGCGCTCAGCGTCCAGGGCGGTATACAGGTCACCCTCGATGACGGCCGTCTTCAACCGCCCCCCCAGACGGGTCAGGGTGCCTTCCAGGAGCGTCGTCTTGCCGGCGCCCGGCGAGCTGATCAGATTGATGGCCGTAATGTTCCTCTGCGCTAAATAAAGACGGTTATCCCTGGCCTTGCCGGCATTGGCGGCCAGGAGCCCCTTGCCCATGATTACTCGCAAGAAAGGTCTGCCTCCGTTTCTCCCTCATAGTAGTCAAGATAAAGTTCGTTGCCGCTGACCAGGGTACGGCGAAAGGAACCGCACGCCGGACAGGGCACCGGCCATTCCGAGCCGCCATACTCCCGCTCGCACTCCTGACAGCGAAAGAGCACCTTCACCTGGCCGATCTCCAGCTCGGCCCCGGCAGCCAGCGTGTCCGTAGTCAGGACCTCGAAAGCGGTAGCCAGGGCCTCGGGCAGGGCCTGGTAGGATTCTCCCACCACCAGGCGTACCTTTTTCACCTGGACGATACCGTGTTCACGGGCACTCTGCTCCAGAATATTTACCAACTCCGCTATCAGGGATACCTCGTGCACCCCCACCACCTCCACCCCTCAGGTTAGCGGCTCTCTCCACTCCCGCAAGAGCCGCCTGACCGCTTCCGCGGCCACCGCCACCGCCGCCGCCACCGGCGGCGAGAGCTTTTCCTCCAGTCCCGGCGGCCTGATGGCCACCGTCACCAGCGCCAGCCGGCACGGCATATCCGCCGGCACAACCCGGTGCCCGAAGCGTAGGGCATCCAGGAGCCCCACGCCGTGGTGGTGCGAGGCCGGCGCAAGCCCCGGGAAATCCTCCGGTCTTTGCACCTGAACCTGTCCCGGTGCCATATTTTCGTCCACCAGGGCATCCACCACGATGACATGGGCCATGCCCAGCATCATTTCCACCAGGGCCAGCCCCGGGGCCCCGGCGTCCTCCAGCCGCACGCCGGCATCCAGCGTGCCCCGCAGGCTCTCTACCACGGCCGGTCCGACGCCGTCGTCACCCCGCCAGGGGTTGCCCACGCCCAGAACCATGGTTCCCCCCATTTAGGCTCCCCCCAGTTCCCGGATCATTTCCCCGTCCGCCCGGAACACCCGTATTTTGGGCCGCGCCTCAAAGGCCAGAGCGTGGGTGGAACAGGAAAAGCAGGGATCATAGGCCCGCAGGACCGTTTCCACCGTATTGAGCAGGGCCTCGGTGACCGGCCTGCCGGGGCGTATGACGGCGGCAGCCGCTTTTTTCAACGCCAGGCCGATGGGCGCG
Source organism: Spirochaetia bacterium (assembly GCA_035530395.1). GTDB lineage: Bacteria > Bacillota > Desulfotomaculia > Desulfotomaculales > JAJYZD01 > JAJYZD01. The sequence goes on along the minus strand of DATKUX010000159.1, from coordinate 2,202 downwards.
TGGTTGTGGGTGGTCCCGGCCAGGAAGTTGGCTTTCTTGACAATACCCCGCTCATCGGTTAGGTAGTGGTGGATCAGGATGCCACGGGGCGCCTCCACCAGGCCCACCCCCTCGCCGGGGGCCTCTTGCGGGATTACCCGTAAACGGCCGCCAGTGATCTCCGGGTCGGCCGCCAGTTCGGCCAGCCGCTCGGCGGCGTAGAGCAGTTCCACCAGGCGGGCCCAGTGCTGGCCCAGCACGGCATGCACCGGTTTGGGCCCCAGGGCCGGCCAAAAACTGCTCGTAAGCTTCCTGCGCCAGCGGGGTGGCCATGCCGTCGGCCACGTTCAGGCGGGCCAGGGGCCCGACCTGGTAGACCCCACTGGCCGGTCCCTCCGCCAGTCCATTCCAGACCTGGCGGCGCAGAAAGGGAAACTTCATGTAGCTCCACGGCGCCACGGCCTCGGCCACGTAGTCCAGGTAGGCGGCTGCACCGAAACGCCCGGTTTCCTCCCCGTCCGGTCCGACGATCCGGGCCGTCCCGTCATAAAAGTTCACCCGGTTTTGGCCGTCCACCAGACCCATGTAATAGGTCCGGACCTGGTGGGCCTCGGCCCCGACCATCTCCCGGTAACCCCGGTCTTTGAGAACCAGTCTCTCGAAGAAACGCAGGGAAAAGACGGCAAAGTCCACCTGGGCCGCGGCAATCTCCCGCACCCTCTCCCTCTCCAAGGCCGACAATCCCTTGGAGACGCCGCCGGGCAGGGCCCAGGCCGGGTGGGTGGCCTTGCCCCCTAAAATGGCCTGGATCTCCTGGGCCATGGCCCGGTGCCTGATCACGGCCGACCCTGTCTACCGGCCCATCCGCTCCACCAGCCCCGGAAAGTTCCGGTCCGCCGGTCCGGCCTCTCCCATTATCAGGTCCGGGGCCGCCAGCAGGTAGAGATGGGCGATGTGGCTGTGCAGAAAGTGGGCGCAATAGAACAGTTCCCGCAACTTAACCGCCGGCGGCGGGGGCTGGACCTGGAAAACGGCGTCGGCGCCCTTAGCCGAGCAGATATGATGAGCACCCGGGCAGATGCCGCACAGCCGGGTGACAATCCGCGGCAACTCTTCGACGGGCCGGCCGGCCACAAATTTTTCAAAACCTCTCAGTTCGGGAACCTGAAGATAGGCGTTCGCCACATTTCCTTCATCATCTAAAAAAATCTCCACCTGGCCGTGCCCTTCCAGCCTGGTGACCGGGTCGATGGTTATCCTCGGCAAGCTGGACCGACCCCCTTGAGCAGAGATTTGGCCAGGGAAAAGCGAAAGAGGGTGCCCGAAAGATCCGGTATTTCCTCCACCAGCCGGACGATATCGGCCGGGCTGTCGGCGTCGAGCAGGGAACCCAGGGTGCTGATAAACTTGGCCCCCTGGTCCACAATGCCGGGGGGAGGCCCGTAGCAGCCGCGGCAGGGCATGTTGGCCTTCAGACAACTGGCGCCGCACCCGGAGCGGGTTACCGGCCCCAGGCAGATCAGCCCCTGTTCCAGCAGGCAGTTTTCCTCATCCGGGATTATCTCGTGCAGACGGTAGAACCTGGCTATTTTCTTTTCCCGCCGGACCCGCAGACAGTCCCGGCACACCGTGCTGTCAGCCGCGCCAACCGTCGCACCCGGCTCGGGCAACGGACCGGTCAGGAGGGAACGAATCACTGCCCCGATCCCGGCCGGAGCGGGAGGGCAACCAGGCAGGTAATAATCCACCGGTACCACCTCGTCCAGGGCGCGGACCCGGGGTTGAAAGCCAGGCAAGGACAGTTCGCCCTCCGGAGCGGCAAACTTCTCCCGGGGCAAAACCCCGGCCGGATTGACGGTGGAGATCGAGCAGACATAGATCTCCTGCAGGATGGCATCCGGCGCCGCCAAATTGGCCAGGGCGGTGATGCCGCCGGTCACGGCGCAACTGCCGGCAGCCACCAGGACTCACGCTTTTCGCCTGGCCAGGCGGGCCACCTCTTCGTCCCGGGCGGTGCGCACCGCGCCGGAAAAAAGGCACAGGTCGAGGCCGCCGTCCGGGATGGCCGTCAGGTCCCGGTATTTAAAATCGGTTACCATCGGCCAGAAGACGAAATCGGCTGCGCGAGCGATACTCAGGATCTCTTCCTGCGTGTCCAGAAGGGCCACATCGCAGCCACCGCAGGCGCTGGCCGCGCAACAAGACAGCTTCAGCCTGGTCATG
>DATKUX010000158.1:0-7226 GCA_035530395.1 Spirochaetia bacterium | reverse complement strand
CCTTGGAAATAGAGGAAAAAGAGGGGGATAATCACGCGCTGCAGTTCGATCGGAGAGCTGGGATTGAAGAAAATACCCCTCCCTGGCATCACGAGAGGGATAGTTATTCTGTCATTGCCCTACTTTTTGCAGCGGAATCATAATATACTTAATCCATGCTCGTTCCGGGTCGATCACACTCATCTTCCCTGATTCGTAACAGTTCATCAACGAGGTCGCAGCGATCCTTCCATTTGCCGGCGACCTCTCTAACTACCCCTTTTCCTCTTTGGGGTGTTACGGGTTTGATGGTTATTTTGTTCCGAGCCGGAATAATCTCGACTACGTCACCAGGCTGAATCCTGGCCGTCTTTAGAACATCCCCGATTAATATACTGCCGTCCCGTTCAATTCTCTTCTTTACCGCCAACAATGATCATCCTCCCATACACCATCAAACTCTCGATACTAACGGCGAAAAACATGTCGAAATTTTCGCTTTTGCCGGGCAGAGGCGCAAGGCATTTGTATCCACGCGATATTTGTCGTTAATTTGATCTTTGCCTACATTCTACCATAGACATCAGCTTCAAAGCAACATCATTTTCGGGAAACTCAGGCCCTGTCTTACTTCTGGAACCGTGCAGAACAGACATCTTTAATAGTAGCCAACCTACACCCCCTTCTCCGTATAGTGCTACCCGGCGTATGCTGCCAGGCTACCACCCGGAGATCAGGCTTCCGGCTTGCCCGGCTTGGAAAAGGAAATCCGTACAGCTTGGAGAATTAGTACTGGGGCCCTTCAGCCCTTAGTTCGACCCGGATTTCATCACCAAGGGCAACAAATGGCCAAGCCGGTAGATGTGGGACACTGGGCACTCGGAGGTATTTCGCTTGAACTGTTATCTCGGCATCGACGTCGGATCGGTGAGCATCAACATCGTGGCCGTGGACGAAACCGGGCAGGTGAAGTCCGGCCTCTACCTGCGCACCAGGGGCCGCCCCCTGGAGGTCATCCTGCAAGGACTCAGGGAGACCGAGACCCGCCTGGGTCCAGACATGGGCGTAGCCGCCGTCGGTACCACCGGCAGCGGACGATACCTGGCCGGGGTGATGACCGGAGCGGATGTCATCAAGAACGAAATCACCGCCCACGCGGTGGCCGCCTCCCTCATCCAGCCCGACGTCCAGACCATCCTGGAAATAGGCGGCCAGGACTCCAAGATCATCGTCCTGCGCCACGGCATCGTAACCGATTTTGCCATGAACACCGTCTGCGCGGCCGGTACCGGCTCCTTCCTGGATCAACAGGCTTCGCGCCTGGGCATCCCCATCGAGGAATTCGGGTCCCTGGCGCTCGAGTCGGACAATGCGGTCCGTATTGCCGGACGCTGTACCGTTTTTGCCGAATCGGACATGATCCATAAACAGCAGATGGGCCACCAGGTGCAGGACATCGTCCGGGGCCTCTGCGAAGCCCTGGTGCGCAACTACCTTAACAACGTGGGTAAAGGCAAGGAGATATCTCCCCCGGTATTGTTCCAGGGCGGCGTAGCCGCCAACATCGGCATCGTGGCCGCCTTCGAGAGGGCTCTGGGGATGCCGGTACAGGTACCTCCCTATCACGACCTCATGGGCGCCATCGGCGCGGCCCGCCTCGCCCGCGAAGAAGCGGAGCGCTCTGGACACACCACCTTCAAGGGATTTGCCGTCAACGCCCTCCCCCACCGCACCAGCGGCTTTGAGTGTCACGGCTGCTCCAACGTGTGTGAGATCGTGGAGATTTACGAAGGCGACCAGGTCATCGGCCGCTGGGGCTCCCGTTGCGGCCGGTGGGACATATTCTGATTTTTGGTGTAAACTATGGTTGACACATCCGGCCGCCTGTCGGACCGGAAACCGCCAAACTAAAGCCCCTGCCAACTGGTACGTTTCTTGCATATTTTCCTAAACAAACATGCTTTTGGGGGCAGGGAATATATTGTGTTTGAACTGAACGAAGAACAGCAGTTAGTCCTGGAGACGGTACGGCGTTTCGCCCGCGAGGAAGTGGCCCCGCGCGCCGCCCGGGTCGACCGGGACCACGTTTTTCCGCATGAGAACATCGAGGGAGCAAGGCGCCTGGGCTTGATGGGCATGCCGGTGCCGGAGCAGTGGGGTGGCGCCGGATACGACTTTTTGTCGTACGTGCTGGCCCTGGAGGAGATATCCAAGGCTTGCGCCTCTACCGGCGTCATCCTGGCCGTGCATACCTCGCTGGCCTGCTTTTCCGTACTCAACTTCGGTACGGAAGCGCAAAAGAGAAAGTACCTCACCGCCCTGGCCGCCGGACGACTTCTGGGGGCCTTCGCCCTTACCGAGGCCAACGCCGGCTCAGACGCGGCCAACCTGGCCACCCGGGCCGTCCGCAAGGGCGACCGCTTCATCATCAACGGCACCAAGATCTTCATCAGCAGTGCCGGAGTGGCCGACCTGTACGTAACTTTCGTTTCCACCGATCCAGCCCGGGGAGCCCGCGGTATCACCGCCCTCCTGGTGGAAAAGGATGCGCCCGGGTTCCGGGTGGGACGACTGGAGGAGAAAATGGGGCTGCACGGTTCGGCGACCGGGGAGTTGATCTTTGAAAACGCCGAGGTCAGCGTGGACAACATTCTGGGCGAAGAAAACAAGGGCTTTGTGGTGGCCATGTCCCTTTTGGACGGCGGGCGCATCGGCATCGGCGCTCAGGGAGTGGGCATCGCCCAGGCCGCTCTGGACGTGGCCGTCGAATATGCCCGCCAGCGCGTGCAGTTCCGCCAGAACATCGCCTCGTTTCAGGGTATTCAGTTCCTCCTGGCCGACATGGCCACGTCCGTGGACGCCGCCCGGCTCCTGGTCTACCGGGCCGCAGCCCTCAAGGACCGGGGTGAGCCGCACAGTAAGGAGGCCTCCATGGCCAAGATGTTTGCCACCGACACCGCCATGCAGGTAACCACCAACGCCGTGCAAGTGCTGGGCGGCTACGGTTACTGCCGGGACTACCCGGTGGAAAGATACATGCGGGACGCCAAGGTGACCCAGATTTATGAGGGGACCAACCAGATTCAGCGCCTGGTTATCGCCAGGCATCTCACGAAATAGGGGGACCATTATTGTCAGCGGAACAACATCAGGGAATGGTACAAGTTTACACCGGCAACGGCAAGGGTAAGACCACCGCGGTCCTCGGCCTGGCCCTGCGGTCCGCAGGCCACGGCAAACGGGTCTTCATGCTCCAGTTCATGAAAGGAAGCCCTGATTACGGGGAAGTCAGGGCCGCCGCCCTGTTGCCCGGCTTCACCCTCGTGCAGAGCGGCCTACCCACTTTCGTGGACAAGGCCAACCCCTCGCCGGAAGACCTCCGCCTGGCCGCCGCGGGCCTGGCCAGGGCCAGGCAGGAAATCACGGGCGGCGGCTGGGACCTGGTCATCCTCGACGAGATCAACGTCGCCCTGGACTACGGCCTCCTCCGGGTGGAGGACGTGGAGGAACTGATCGCCTCCCGGCCGGCCGAGATGGAACTGGTCCTCACCGGCCGGTACGCGAACGATCGCATCATCGCCCTGGCCGACCTGGTCAGCGAGGTCAAGCTGGTCAAGCACCCCTACTACCGCGGGGTAGAGGCGCGGGAGGGCATCGAATATTAGCCGCAAGGAGGCTTTATCCATGAGTCAAGACGAATCAAAACCGGACCTGGACAAGGAGCGGGAAGCCTGGCAGGCGGCCGGGTCCCAACTGACGGACCGACCCGACAACTTTACCACCATTTCCGGCCTGCCGCTGCAGGACCTGTACACGCCGGTTGACCTGACCGGCTTCGACTACGACCGCGACCTGGGCTTTCCCGGCCAATACCCCTATACACGGGGGGTGCAGATGAACATGTACCGGGGACGCCTTTGGACCATGCGCCAGTTCGCCGGCTTCGCCACGGCCGCAGAAAGCAACGCCCGCTACAAGTTCCTATTGGAACGCGGCACCTCCGGTCTTTCCGTTGCTTTCGACATGCCCACCATCATGGGCTACGACTCCGACCATCCCCGCGCCTGCGGTGAGGTGGGCCGGGTGGGGGTGGCCATCGACTCGCTCGCCGACATGGAAACCCTTTTTGCCGGCATACCCATGGACCGGGTCAGCACTTCCATGACCATCAACGCTCCAGCCGCGATCATCTGGGCCATGTACATCGCCTGCGGCGAAAAGCAGGGCGTACCTTCACCAAAACTGACCGGCACCATCCAAAACGATATCTTGAAGGAATACATCGCCCAAAAGTCCTGGATCTTCCCGCCCCAACCGTCCCTGCGCCTCATCACGGACATCTTTGCCTTCGCCGCCGAACACGTGCCCCGCTGGAACACAGTCAGTGTCAGCGGCTACCACATCCGGGAGGCCGGCTCCACCGCTGTGCAGGAACTGGCCTTCACCCTGGCCGACGGCTTCGCGTATGTGGAAGCGGGAATCAAGGCCGGGCTGGACGTGGACCGGTTTGTCCCCCGCCTCTCCTTCTTCTTCAATTCGCACATCGACTTTTTCGAGGAGATCGCCAAGATGCGGGCGGCCCGGCGCATCTGGGCCCGCCGGATGAAGGAAAAATACGGGGCCAAGGACCCCCGCTCGCTGCTCTGCCGCTTCCACACCCAGACGGCCGGTTGCAGCCTGACCGCCCAGCAGCCGGAAAACAACGTGGTACGCACCGCCTATCAAGCGCTGGCCGCCGTCCTCGCCGGCACCCAGTCCCTGCACACCAACTCCCTGGACGAAGTGCTGGCCCTGCCCACGGAAAAGTCAGTACAGATCGCCCTGCGCACCCAGCAGATCATCGCTTGCGAGACCGGCGTGGCCAATGTCATCGACCCCCTGGCCGGTTCCTATTACGTCGAGTCGCTTACTAACCAGATGGAAGAAGGGGCCGAAAAATACTTCGCCGAAATAGAGCGCCGCGGCGGCGTGATCGCAGCCATCGACCAGAACTTCTTCCAGCAGGAAATCGCCGATGCCGCCTACCACTTTCAGCAGGCCGTCGATAGCCGCCAGCGCATCGTGGTGGGAGTCAACGACTATGTCGATCCGGCCGAAAGCCAGGACATCGACCTGCTGAGCATCGACCCGGCCGTGGAACGCGAACAAGTTGAGCGCCTGCGGAAGCTGCGGCGGACCCGGGACAATCTCAAGGTTAATGAGGCCATGGACGACTTGAGGAAGGCAGCCATGGGTACCGATAATCTGATGCCCTTCATTCTGGCGGCGGTACGGGCCTACGCCACGGAAGGCGAGATTATCCAGGTATTCCGCGAGGTATTCGGAGAATACCGGGAGAAACCGGTATTTTAAGGGGGAAGGAAAGCGTGGCGCAAAGGAAGATAAGGGTTTTGATGGCCAAACCGGGTCTGGACGGCCACGACCGGGGGGTCAAGGTGATTGCCAGGGGCCTTAGGGACGCCGGCATGGAAGTGGTTTACACCGGCCTGCACCAGACCGTCGAACAGGTCGTGCAGGCGGCCATCCAGGAGGACGTCGACGTGGTGGGACTCTCCATCCTCTCGGGGGCCCACATGACGTTCTTCCCCCGGGTGATGGAACTCCTACGGCAGAGGGGAGCCCAGGACATCATGGTCATCGGGGGCGGTACCATTCCTCAGGCCGATATCCGGGAGTTGAAGGAAAAAGGCTGGGCCAGGGAGATTTTCACCCCGGGCACCAATCTGGAAACCATAGTGGAATGGATCCGGACCAACGTCAGGACTTAGCGGGTAGAGCCGGCCTCGTGCGCCGGCTCTACCCGTGAGGTGGGGGATGTCCACGATGTTTCACTTGATCGCTGATAATTTCTACTTCGTGGAGCGCGGGTGGCTAAACGCCAATCATTTCGTCTTCAACGGCCGGCACAAGGTGCTCATCGACACCGGTTACAAGGCGCACCTAGCCCAGACTCTGGGCCTAATCCAGCAAACCGGCATGGCGCCTCATTCGGTAGGCACGATTATCTCGACCCACAGCCACTCCGACCATATCGGTGGCAACCGCTTCATCCAGGATTTGTCCGGTTGCGAAATAGCTATGCATCCCATTGACCGGCATTTCATAGAGACTCAGGACGATCACCATACCTGGTGGAGCTATTACGACCAGCAGGCTGACTTTTTCCCCGTCCACCGGTCCTTGGAGGACGGAGAGACCGTCGAACTAGACGGGCTCGGGCTGGAGGTGTTGCATGTGCCCGGGCACGCCGCCGGCCAGATTGCCCTGTACTGCCCGAAATTCCGATTTCTCATTGCCGCCGACGCGGTCTGGCAGGGCGATTTCGGCGTCCTGACCCCCGTTGTCGAGGGTGCCACCGCTCCTTTCTTGCAGCAAAGGTCTCTGGAGAGGCTGGCTGCCTTACCAGTCTCCGTCATCTACCCCGGCCACGGCGGGGTAATTCACGGAGCGCGGGAGTCCATCGACCGGTGCCGGAAGAGGATTGAGAGGTTCCTCGCCGAGCCGGCGGCCATGGCACGCGACCAGATCAAGAAGATAGTCCTCTATACGCTGCTCATGAAACGCGGCTATCATGAGGCGGACTTCTTTCCTTATTTGATGACGACCCTCTGGTACCCGCAAACGGTCGATCTTTTTTTTCAGGGGCAGTACCAGGGCGTTTACGATGACGTCATGGAGGAACTGGTGCGGAAGAACCTCGTCATCCGGGCAAACCAACAGCTGACTGCTGCCTTGAAGGCCTGACCCGGCTGGTAATCCTGCTCAGAAGACGGAAAACATGTATTCCATGTGCACCGTGAACCCGGCCGGTACTTTTTTACTCCACAAAACCACAACCCTCGACACTCTGGGCGAGGGTAAACAACCGCGCCCGCTGCTGCCCCCTGTGGGAGCGCATTCACGTGGCCTGAGTGAGCCAATCCCGGGCTCTAAGAACTGCACCCTCAGGTATCCTTTCTGGTCTATCACTTCATTTGCGCTCATCCTGGCGAACATCTCCGGGGTGATGCCTACGGCCGGTGAGATATTCTGACTTCCTCCACGGGCAAGCCCCGTGGGTTCTTTTAAGGGTGTTTCGTATGGCTTCTTCCAACCGTACACCCGTAGGCTTTGGGTCGAGACACTGACCACAGGGGAAACACCCAGCGAACAAGCGGCCCTCCGGCCACATTTGCTATCTGCATTCGCTTTCTCTCTTTACTGAGAAGGAGGAGAAGTCAGACCCCCTAAACCACTACGATTAAGCT
>DATKUX010000157.1:0-26572 GCA_035530395.1 Spirochaetia bacterium | reverse complement strand
CGAATTCCATACCTCCGCGGCCAATCCTGTTCCGCGGACGCCCGAATCGGTTACGAGGAAGGCCCTGTTCCCCGCCACCACTTTCCGCGTCAGTTCGCCAGTGGCTTGTAAGAGGCCGTTTCCGACTTCGACCCGGGTGGGTATATGAAAACCAAACCTGTCATTCATTGCCTGCAGCCCCCTTCAGAGCAACCTTGTAGCTTGCAAGCATTACTTCTCTGACTGTCGCCGAATTCCTCCGGAACTGAACAGGTATAACTGAAAGCCAGCCTAGGACTACCGGGCCGGAGCAAGAGACACTGATGATCATATTGAAGGGAGTATAACGGAGTTTGCGGCCGCAGGCATGTAACGGGGAGCAGGGAAGTTGCCGTTCGGCGGATCCGGCAACACCATCGGATCAACCCGGGAGCAACTACATTACTCCGCCAGACAGGGAGGGCGGCCGGGGCAACCGGCTTTGCGGCGCCACCCCACCCCGGTGCAGCCAGCATCCACCAGTCCATCCAGACTCCGCCCCGGATTTACCGCCTCCGGCTCAGACCAGCCGGTTGGCCAGTTGGACGCCCAGCCAGAAGGCCTTGCGGTTCGCCTCCGTGGTGGCGGGCGGCACCCGGGTGAGCAGGGCGTTTTCCGCTTCCCGCAGGGATATCTCGCCGGTCAGTGAGGTAATGACCCCCAGGGCCACCATGTTGGCGAACATCTCTTTGCCCAGTTCCTCCCTGGCCACCGCGGTCAGCGGGAGTGATACCAGGCGGGTCGGCGTGGGAGGAGTATGCGACACGTTGGTGCTGTCCACGATCACGGTGCCGTTATTCTTCACTCCGGCCAGGTAGCGGTCGCATGATTCCTGGTTCATGGCCAGCAGGAGGTCGGCCGCGGTCACCATGGGATAGTCCACCGGGGCATCACTCAGGATGACCTCGGCTTTGGTGGCTCCGCCCCGCGCCTCCGGGCCGTAGCTCTGGGTCTGAACCACGTACCAGCCCGACTTTAGTGCGGCCTCCGCCAGCACCTGGCCGGCCAGAATGATCCCCTGGCCCCCGGACCCGCTCAAGCAAATTTCCTGTCTCTTTTCCATGAAACCACCTTCCGCAAAAAGGCTGACCGCCGCTTAGTGCGGCCACGCCGGACCTTTGGCCGGGTGGAACTGACCCATGGGCTCCTTGCCCTTCTTATCCTCTTCCGGCAGGCTCAAAAACTTGTTGATCTCCACGAAGTGATCCCTCTGCCAGCGCAGGCCCTCGACGGGCGACCCCATCTTGTTCTGACGTCCGAAGGCTGTCGGGCAGTAGGTTATGGCTTCCACCAAGGCGAAGCCCGGGTGTGTTATGCCATCCCCGATCAGCCTGGTCATCAGCTGGTGGTGAAAGGTCGTGGACCGGCCGACGAAACCAGCCCCGGCCCCCCTGGCCAACTGCGGGAGGTCGAAGGGCCGCTGGGTAGTGCCGCCTGGCGCCGTGGTCGCGATACTCTTCTGGGGCGTCAGCGGTGATTGCTGCCCGCCGGTCATGCCGTAAATACTGTTGTTGAAAACGATGGCGGTAAGGTCGATATCCCGTCTGGCGGCATGGATGAGGTGGTTGCCGCCGATGGCGGTGGCGTCGCCGTCGCCCATCAGGACGACCACGGTCAGATCCGGATTGGCCAGTTTAACACCGGTGGCGAAAGCCAGAGCCCGTCCGTGGGTGCTGTGCAAAGTATCCAGGTTAAGATAGCCGGCCGCCCTGCCGGCGCAGCCGATGCCGGCCACCACAACCACTTTCTCCTTCTCCAATGCCAGATCGTGCAGCGCCCGGATCAGGCTGTGCAAGACGATGCCGTTGCCGCAGCCCGCGCACCACATGTGGGGCATCATATCCTGGCGCAGGTACTCCTCCAAAACTTCCTGCATCAAACGGCGGGAGGCCTTACCCGGCCGCCCTCCCTCCCTTCCTTTGCCCGGTGAACAGTGATGGCCAGGTCGGGGCACAGGTTGTCACAAATCAGGCAGCCGGTGCACCGTTCCGGCCGGCTCACCTTGACCTTGCCCCGTTCATCCGGGTTAAAGACCCGGCGCGGACACAAGGTCAGGCAGATGCCACAGCCTTTGCACCGCTTCTCATCCACATCGACGACCGCTCCGCTCACCAGCCTCACCTCCCCCTGTAGGCTCTGAGACCGCTGCCCGGTACAGCCCGGGCGGACTTGCCCCGCCTGATGATCTCATTGAGGATTTCGTCCGGGGTAAACAGGCGCCCGGCCAACCCGGACAGGGGAATAACGTCCGTCTGCCCGCGGACGACCCGCTCCACTTCCCCCACCAGCTGACCCAAATTCATCTCCGGCACGATAACTCTGCTCACCCGCCGGCCCAGGGAGGCTACCGCCGCGGCCGGAAAGGGCCAGATGGTCTGCAACTGCAAAAGCCCCGCCCGAAGGCCCTTTTCCCTGGCCAATACCACGGCCCGGTGGGCCGCCCGCACAACGCTGCCGTAAGCCACCACGGCCACGTCGGCATCCTCCAGGAACCAGGAGTTGGTGAAGGTAAACTCACCGGCAGCCCGCTGTACCTTGTCGTGCAGGCGCCGGATCAGGGCATCGGCCACCTGGCGGTCGTTGGAGGGCAGACCCCGCTCGTCGTGCACCAGGCCGGTGACATGGACGGCACCGCCGCTCCCGAAGTCGGGCACCGCCGGAACGCCGTCCCCGAGAGCCCGGTAGGCTGGTCCGCCCGGGGGGCGTCTTCTTTCCCTCACGACCAGGGCGCCCGCGTCCGGCACGACCACCCCTTCGCGCATGTGGGCCACCACCTCGTCCAGGAGGAGCACTACCGGCGTCCGCAAGCTCTCGGCCAGGTTGAAAGCCTTGACCGTCAGATCGTAGGTCTCGGCCACGCCCGCCGGCGCCAGGGCCACCACCGGATGGTCCCCGTGCGTACCCCAGCGGACCTGCATGACATCACCCTGGGCGGGCGCAGTGGCGATACCCGTGCTGGGACCCAGCCGCTGCACATCTACTATCACGCAGGGCACCTCCGCCATGGCGGCAAAACCGATGTTTTCCTGCATGAGGGAAAAACCGGGACCACTGGTGGCGGTCATGGCTTTAGCCCCCGTGAGGGATGCCCCGATGACCGCCGCCATACTTGCTATTTCGTCCTCCATCTGGACGAAGACCCCACCCGCCTTGGGCATCAGCACAGCCGCCATCTCGGCTATGTCCGTAGCCGGAGTGATGGGGTAACCGGCAAAGAATTTCAACCCCGCCGCACAGGCGGCTTCCACCACAGCCTCGTTGCCTTGCATCAGTCGCGCGTTTTCGTTCATGACCCTCCACCCCCGCTAAACGATCCTAAAACCTTATCGATTAGTATAAGCAATTTCCGTACCGTACCGCCCAGCCTCAAGACGCCCAAAACAAACGGTTTGCCAAGAACGGCCAGGAATATATTGTAGCGGGATGAGACAAAAAGGGGCGGAAACCGCCCCTGATAACGTTTATCGCATTTTGATACGCGTCGCAACCTGCGACGCTCCTGGCCCCGGCAGGTCCCGGTCTTTGTCCCACGGCAGCCGGACGCCGGGAATTTTGCCGTAAATAGTGCCCCGGGGTCTTTCCCGCCCACATGTACTTACTTCGACCGCCTACGCGCGCATGAGTTCTTTCAATATCATGCCCCTGTTTCTTGCGACCGGCGGGTATAATTAAGCAGGCCTCCCGCCGCCACGATCCCTATCTGCCGGGATGTCATTTGCGATTTAACTTTAAAGGTAGTGTTTCGCGTAACATTTCTAACGTCCAATTCTAATCCTTTTAGAAGAGTCTCATTTATATTATCAATCTCTAACACATCGTTTTGCCCCACCTTGTTATAGTCCGAAGGATCGCTGAAGGTGAGCGGCAAAATGCCGAAGTTTATCAGATTATCCCTGTGAATACGGGCAAACGATTTGGCTATAACAGCCCGGATTCCCAAATACATAGGTACCAAAGCGGCGTGTTCCCGGCTGGACCCCTGCCCGTAATTCTCCCCGCCGACAATGTAACCGCCCCCGGCGGCTACGGCCCTGGCCGGGAAAGTGGGATCTACGGGCTCGAATGAATGCTTGGACATGGCCGGGATATTGGAACGTAGCGGCAATACTTTGGAACCGGCCGGCATAATGTGGTCAGTCGTAATATTATCACCGACTTTTAACAGGATCTGCCCCGTCACATTGGCTGCCAGGGGTTTAGCCACCGGCACCGGCTGAATATTCGGCCCGCGCATTACCGCGAGGTTCCGAACATCGGCGGGCGGTGGTATGATCATACGGTCATCCGGCGCAAAGGTGACCGGTACGGTAATAAGGGGCGCCTCACCTAAAGTTCTGGGATCGGCCAGTACACCGGCTATAGCCGTAGCGGCGGCGGTTTCCGGGCTCACCAAATAAACCTGGGCGTCTTTGGTGCCGCTGCGGCCTTCAAAATTACGGTTGATGGTACGAACGGAGACAGCACCCGAGTGGGGTGCCTGACCTACGCCCACACACGGTCCGCAGGCGCATTCCAGGATACGGGCGCCGGCGGCGATCAGGTCCGTTAAAGCGCCGTTTTCGCTCAAGAGTTTAAAGACTTGACGGGAGCCGGGGGCAATAACCAGGCTCACGGCGGGATGAACCGTCTTGCCTTTGAGAACGGCCGCCACCCGCATAAGGTCCAAATAGGAAGAATTGGTGCAACTCCCTATCATGACCTGGCTGACCGGTAGATCACCTATGTCCTTCACCCTGACTACGTTATCGGGCATGTGCGGTTTGGCCACCAGCGGTTCCAGGGCCGACAGGTCGATATCGACAACCTGATCGTATCCGGCATCCCGGTCCGCGGCTAAAGGCACCCAGCACTGTTCCCGTCCCTGTCGCCGCAGAAAGTCCCTGGTAACTTCGTCACTGGGGAAAATGGAGGTAGTCGCTCCCGTTTCCGCCCCCATGTTGGTGATAGTCGCCCGCTCGGGAACAGAAAGACCGGACACCCCGTCCCCGCTGTACTCCAATACCTTCCCTACTCCTCCCTTTACCGTGAGGAGCCGTAGAACTTCCAACACGATGTCTTTGGCCGCTACCCAGGGAGCGAGTTGGCCGTGCAATCTTATGTTCACCACCCGGGGCATGGTCAAATGCAGGGGACCGCCGCCCATGGCCACGGCGACATCCAAACCACCGACACCGATGGCCAGCATACCCAAACCGCCGCCGGTCGGGGTATGGCTGTCCGATCCGATCAGGGTTTTGCCCGGGATGCCGAAGCGCTCTAAATGAACCTGGTGGCAGATGCCGTTGCCGGGACGGGAAAAATAGGCACCGTATTTAGCTGCCATCCCCTGCAAGAACCTGTGGTCATCGGCATTCTCGAAGCCGTTTTGCAGGGTGTTATGGTCCACATAACTCACGGAGAGTTCAGCCTTGATCCGGGGAATATCCATCGCTGCAAACTGGAGATAGGCCATGGTACCGGTGGCATCCTGGGTAAGGGTCTGATCGATCTTAATCGCTATTTCCTTACCCGGCTCCATATTACCCTCAACCAAATGGGCCTGAATGATCTTAGTCGTCTGATTGTCACCCAAATTATAACAGCCTCCTCAACACCGTTCAAGCGTACGCCCCGGGAAACCATTGGCGTCTAACCAGATACCTATTCTCTACGATCATCCCGAGACCTTCTGTTGACGCCGGTGAATACTGCATACCTTGCCCGGAATCAACCCGCCGATGATCACCATCTGCCATATGTTGCCGAACGAGAAAAAAAAGGGCCGTCCCGGCCCTCAAGGTATTGATCGCTTTGCGGTGCTTGTCACCCGGCACGAGGCACCACCCGCCGGTTACTGGGACCGGTTCGCCAGCCGGTAACGGGAAATTTTACGGTAAATGGTGGCCCGGCTTACGCCCAGTGCCCGTGCCGCCAGTGATTTACCCTCGTCCGTCCAGCCGAACTTCCTTAGGGCAGCCTCAACGGCTTCCCTCTCCAGTTGCTGCAGGCTGAGCAGCCGCTCCGGTCCGGCGGCGGCTTTTCGGGCCGGGTCCCGTAACTGACCCGGCAGGTTGGTGACGTCTATCGACGCGCCGTCGGCCAGATTTACGGCATATTCCACCGCATTGATGAGTTCCCGAACGTTGCCCGGCCAGGCGTAACTCCCGGCGAGGCTCATGGCGGCAGGCGTAAAGCCCTCGATATTTTTGGCCAACAAGTCGTTAAAATAGCGGCGGTAGTGATCCAACAGGAGGGGAATATCCTCAGGCCTTTCCCGCAACGGCGGCAGGCGCACGGGGATAACGCTCAGGCGGTAGAACAGATCTTCCCGGAAATGCCCCTTAAGCATGAGGTCCTCCAAGTCCTGGTTGGTGGCCGCAATGACCCTCACGTCTACCGCTGTGGGCTTTAGCGCCCCCACGCGCTCGATCTGCCTTTCCTGCAGGACGCGCAACAGCTTGGCCTGCAGGTAAAGAGACATGTTGCCGATTTCGTCCAGAAAGATGGTGCCGTGATTGGCCAGTTCGAACTTGCCCGGCTTGCCTCCCCGGAGGGCGCCGGTAAAGGAACCTTCCTCATAGCCGAAGAGCTCGCTTTCCAGCAGGCTCTCCGGAATGGCCCCGCAGTTAATAGCCACGAACGGCCGGTCGTGCCTGGGACTGGCGGCGTGGATGCCCCGGGTCAGGACCTCCTTGCCCGTGCCGCTCTCACCGGTGATGAGGATGGTGGAATCGCTGAAGGCCACCCTGGCCGCCCTTTTCTTCAGCTCAACAAGGGCCGGGCTGGTGCCGACAAGGTCGGCAAAGGTTATGACCCTCTGGGAACTGACCAGTTCGTAGGCTCTTTTCTGGGTTTCCTTGAAATCGCGCGCCGTCACGACCACGCCCACGGTCTGCCGTGCGGCGTCGTTGATCGGTTGGGCCGTCACCAGCAGATGAATGGCCCGGCGGTCGCGTACGGTGGCGAATACCTCCCGGGACGAGAACCCTCCGCCACCCTCCAGAATTTGGCGCAGCGGCAGCCCTTTGACGTGCTCTTCCAGGGGGTGGCCGATTATTTCTTCCCGCAGGGTGCTGAACATGCGCTCGGCGGGCAGGTTGAAATGGGTCACCCTGCCGGCGCCGTCCACGGCCACGACGCTCTCGTCCACCGCGTCCATCACGGCGTCCAGCTGACTGGCCATAATCATCTTGGCCGCCACGGCCTCCTTCTCCAGGACCAGGGCCCCGATCAGACCGGCCAGGCCGCCGATGAAATCCGTAAGTGAGCCGGTTCGCTCGCGCAAACTGACCTTTTGTTCCTCGCTGAAGGCGATCAGGCTGATGGTGCCGGCAATCCCGTCCTCGACCAGAATGGGATAGACGATGGAAGCAAGATAGAAACACCGGCCGGCCAGGGGACAGGAGGTACAGATGGCGTGCCGGCCGGCCTCACCAATGAAAATAGCCTCGCCGTGTTTCAACACGTGTTTATTGACAAAGCCCCTTAACAGGCGCGAACCCACGTCGTTGCGCACCTGGCCGGTGCCGGCCACCCGGAAAAGCTCCCGGTCGATGATCTCCACCTCGACACCCAGGACGGAGGCAATGACCGAAGCCACCCTCTGGCATTCCTCCTGGACTTGCGACAATCTCGACACTAACGCTCTACTCCCGCTGCAAATATTTTCCCCGGCCAATCCCGTCTGCCCGGCTAGGCCGGGGCAAGGACCGTAATGCCGGCCCGCTCCAGTCCGGCCCTTATCCGCGCCGCCAACGCCGGGGCCCCGGGGTATCGCCGTGCACGCATACCGTATCCGCCCGGACCGGGATATCCTGTCCGTCGACCGCCGCTACCCGGCCCTCCCGGACCATGCGCACGACCCTCGGCACGACGCTTTCCGAGTCGGCGAGAACGGATCCCGCCAGACGCCGGGGCACCAGTGAACCATCACTGTTGCAGGCCCGGTCGGCAAAAACCTCCCCGGCCACCCTCAGACCATATTCCCGGCCCGCCTTGGCCAGTTCGGAACCGGCCCGGGTCACCAAAATCAAGGCCGGGTCAAAAGCTTTCACCGCTCCGGCAATCGCCAGAGCCGTTGCCCTGTCCCGGCCGGCCAGATTGTAGAGGCTGCCGTGGGGCTTGACGTGCTTCAGCTGCACGCCGTATTTCCGGCAAAAGGCGGCCAGGGCCCCGATCTGGTACAATACGCCCGATCCGGTTTCATCCGGCGCAAGCGCCATGGCGCGCCGTCCGAACCCCGCCAGGTCGGGCAGGCCCGGATCGGCGCCTATGGCCAATCCCCCGGCCGCGGCGAGGGCCACGGTTCGGTCCATCACCAGGGGGTCGCCGGCGTGCCAACCGCAGGCAATGTTGGCCGAGGAGACGAACTGAACGATCTCCTCATCGCAACCCAGCTGGTACACGCCGAAACTCTCGCCCATGTCGCAATTCAGATCCACGGCCGAAGGAGCCATGTCGTACCCCCGCTTTCATGCCAGCGTCCTGCCCCCCGGAACTTACGGGACCTAGCCCGCCGGCCTGATGGCCACAATTCTTTCCCCGGCGCTAACCCACTCACGATCCCCCGCCAGGATTCCCACGACCTCGCCGCCGGTTACGGCCCTTAATTCCACAGTCAATTTCATGAATTCGAGAAGACCGACCGTTTGACCTTCCCGGACCACTTCCCCGATCTGCACATACGGCTTGCCGCCGGCTGACCGGAAATAGACGCCGCTGACGGGAGCGGTGACGAAGCACAGGCCGGCCCCCCCGGTTCCAAGGTAACTGATCAGAAAATGTATGTAACTTCTATGCCGAAGATATATCTCCCGGGCTTCCTCCGCGGTAACGGCCGCAAACCGGATGACGTCCCCCGGCCGCGCCTGTCCTATCCGCCACAGGTCGGGTTGGATGACCGTGGCGATCTTGGCGTAGCCACCGGTGGTGTTACAGTCGGCCAGCAGCACGATAGGCCGTCCGTTGCCCGGCACCTGTATCGAACCGGGTAATACCCCATCGGAAACAATGTCGGCGCCGCCCGCGTGCTCGACGGCCGGACCTTCGAGCCGGCAGCCCATACGGTCGGCATCCCTGCCGACCCGATACTCCCGGTTCAAAAAGGTATGCCACCCGCTCCCGGTGAAATAGCCGGCCTGCGGCCCGGGTAGCACCCTGACGGTCCACGGCGGGGCAAATTCCGGCCTGCACCCGGCGGGCATCCGCCGCTCCAGGAGCCGCTCCGGCGCGGTGGCGGGAAGGCCGGCCCGCACGCAATCGCCCTTCTGCAAGGCCCGGCCTTGGAATCCGCCGATGCCGCCGCGCACATAGGTCGACTTGCTGCCCATAACCAGGGGGACATCTATACCGCCGGACACCGCCAGATAGGCCCGGCAGCCCTTTCCGGCCCACCTGAACAGCAGCCGGTCGCCGGGCTGAACCGCAACCGCCCGCCACATGGGCATGGGTCGGCCGTTGAGCCGCGGATCCATATCGGCGCCGGCCACCCCTATGACGGCGCCGGCATCGAATTGCACCACCGGTCCGGCCATGGTCAACTCCAGCGCGCCTTCGCCGGGTGGATTGCCGGCCAAAAGATTGGCGACCTGCAGACAAAGCAGATCCACCGCTCCGCAGACGGGTACGCCGAACTGCCGGAAGCCCTTGCGCCCCAGGTCCTGAACTGTTGTAAACGGTCCGGGCTCCTCGATCCACATGGTCGTCAAACCGGCAGGCCCCCTAAGCGGTCCGGGACGATTGCCGCCCGGATTTCGTAGCGCCCCTGGTCGACCCTGGCCTTTATATCCAGGTATTCCTATTCGCTCACCGGTCCAAACTTCAGGTATTCCCCCACCGCGAAAAGCACCTGCGGTTCCCGGCAGGGGTCGAAAGGTTTGACCGGGGTCCGGCCGATCAGCCCCCCCCCCCCCCCGGGCCCGCCAGGGGATAGACGCCGGTCTGGCGACCGGCGATACCCACCGAACCGGCCGGAATCCGGGTCTGCGGTACCGCCAGGCTGCCGCGATGCGCGGCGACAGGCCGCCCAGATAGGGAAACCCGGGCGCGAATCCGAACATGTAGATCATGTACTCCGGCTCTTGGTGGAGGGCGATCACTTCTTCCTCCGTCAGACGGTTCATGGCCGCCACATCGGGCAGGTCCGGTCCGTCTACGCCACCGTAGATCACCGGCACCATCCAGGTCTGCGGCGGGGGCAAGGCAGCCTTCGGCGGCTGCCGCTCCAGGGTCCGGACCAACTCCGCCAGTTCACGGTAAGAAATGGGGGCCGGCTCGTACAATATGAGAAGGGACCGGTACGTCGGCACCAACTCTGCAATCCCCGCCACATCCGTCCTCTTCAGCCGCCAGTACAGCTGGCGCACCAGACGGTTTACGCGGGGGTTGATCTCCGTGCCGAACTCCACCACCAAGGCCATATCCCCGGCCGGCAGAAACCTGACCCCTTCCCCGTATCCGGTCGACCCGGCCTGGTTCTTCCCGTCCGAGCTCATAACGCTGCCCATGCCTCGTTTCCTGGACCGGTGTTCCTTCAAAGCCCGCTGGCGGGCTTCCTGTAATTAATCGCACACCGGATGGAACCGGTCAACCTATATATACACCACGCAGGCGCACTTGGCAATGGCCCAGCCGCGACAGACCCGCTCCCGGACCGGCGGGAGATGCCCAAGAGAAGGCCCGCAACCGTGCGCCTGGCTATAAAGGTTGCTACCCGCGGGGCTATCTCCCGCCTACGGATAAAGTCCCCGCAGCCTCATGGCCGTCGCCACCTTTTCCAGGGCGAGCATATAAGCGGCTAACCGAAGGCTGACGCCGTGCTCCTCCTTGATCGCCCAGACCCTCCGGAAGCTTTCGATGATCCGGCGTCGCAGCTGGCGGTTGACCTCGTCGCCGCTCCAGAAAAAGTGCTGCAGGCCCTGAACCCACTCGAAATAGGAAACGACGACGCCGCCGGCGTTGGCCAGAATATCGGGGATGACCGTAATGGCCCGCTCGTTCAAAATCCGGTCGGCTTGCGCGGTAATGGGACCGTTGGCCCCCTCGGCGATCAATCGGGCCTTGACCGACGGAGCGTTCTTGGCTGTAATCTGGTTTTCCAGGGCGGCCGGCACCAGGATGTCGCATTCCGTCAGCAAGAGATCCTCGTTGGAAATGTTCCGGGCATCCGGGAAGTCCTGCACGCTGCCGGTTTTATTCTTAAAAGCCAGGACCTCCTCGGGATTGAGCCCCTGTTCGCAATAAATACCGCCCCGGGAATCGGATACGGCCACCACCCGGCAACCCAGGTCATGGAGACTCTTGGCGGATACGTAACCGACGTTGCCGAAACCCTGTACAGCTGCCGTGGCGGCGGCAAGGTTGATTTTCAAACGTGCGCAGGCGTCTTCGATGGTAAATACCACGCCCCGGCCAGTAGCCTCACTCCGCCCCAGTGAGCCCCCGATCTCCAGGGGTTTGCCCGTCACCACGGAGGGCACGGAAAAGCCGCTCAGCATGCTGAAGGTATCCATCACCCAGGCCATGACCTGGGGGTTGGTGTTGACGTCGGGGGCGGGAATGTCCTTTTCCGGTCCGATGATTATGCTGATCTCGCTTATATAACGCCGGGTGACGCGTTCCAGTTCCGCGTCGGTAAGCTCCTTAGGATTGCAGATGACCGCTCCCTTGGCCCCGCCGAAGGGAATATCCACCACGGCGCACTTCCAGGTCATGAGCATGGCCAGAGCCACGACCTCTTCCAAGTTGACGTCCGGATGGAAGCGGATACCGCCCTTGGCCGGGCCTAGGGCCAGGCTGTGCTGGACCCGGAAGCCCCGGAACACCTCCACCTTGCCGTTATCCAGGCGGATGGGAACCGCCACCGTGAGGGTGCGTTTCGGTTCCTTCAGGATTTTCAGGATATCCTTTTCCAACCCCAGTTGCTGGGCTGCCAGATCCAGGTAATGGGTGGCGGCTTCCAGGAAGTCGCCGGTCAACGTGTCGCAAGTTACTTGTGCCATTTCCCTCTCCACACCTCCACTATTTCATCAGGTACCTGCCATGGCTGCCTCGCATCTTCCCCCGATGCCGTAAAAATCCGGCTGCGCCTCTCCCCAAACATGACGTCAACCCGCCTGCACCCTGAGCCCTAAGCACAGAACTGGAAACAGCGGACCAGGCGCCTGTTCCAACTCCTTTCTGCAAATATTTGCACAATTGGCGTCTGACCATGCAATATCTGCCCTACTACCTTGATGCCCGTCACTATCCGTTCCGGCTACGGCGTCCCCGCATTCCTTGGCGGCCGCGACTTACACATTGGGGACGACCGCCGCAGTCCTTCCGCTCAATCCAGGTGCGACTCTTGGGCCCGTGCAAACAATTTCCTACCCAGAGCCCACCAGGCCCTTCTTCCTGGCGCCTCCTGCCGACAGGATTAATCTGCCCTGGAGCAAACGCCACCCGGGCCTTTTCTGACCCGGTGCGCCCTCACTTCCCAATATGTGCGGTACGCGTAACGGGTATCCGCGCCCGGGGGTCGGAGCCCGCCCTCCGTAAACCTCCCTCCCGGTTGCCAGAACCCTCCCTTCTGAGCTAGTCTTACGCAATTGTCGTGCCAGAGCCGTGCCGATCCAAAAGGCCCCGGCCTGCGGGCCCACGCGCGCAGTAGTTGGGCAACACCTGGCGTAAGGGGCGTCACTTCCATACGACGCTGTCCTATGTTGAGATGTCTCGCATAGTGAGACGCCTTTGGCCTTGGACTGCCTGTGGCGGGCCCGACATTACCGTAGGCGAGGCGGTTGGCGCCAGTCAGCCGCTCCATTAAATTTGCCGATCTTCCGATCGAACGGATATCCTCCTCCCAAACCATCCACAATACTATTGCGGCTACCGGCGGATAACCAAACGAAGGGGGCGGGCTAATGAGTAAGCGACGGGGACTCATGTCCGAAGAGCTGAAATACGAGCTGGCCCAGGAACTCGGAGTTGCTCATCTTGTTGACCGGGAGGGTTGGGGTAGCGTATCCTCCCGCGACTGCGGCAACCTGGTGCGTTTGGCCATCGAACGAGCCGAAAGGGCCATTGCCGGCCTGCGGTAGACGCCAGGGGGGATGTACTTGTAGGGTACATCCCCCCTCATTTTTTCCCAACTCGCAACTCTCGCGGGTGCCCCGAACCAGCCTGGACCGGCCGGCTTCTTTTTCCTAAAATAACAAAAAACGGCCCACCCCTCCGAAGGAGTGAACCCGTCTGGATCTACGTCTGGATCTACGCCTGGATCTGCGCCTGGATCTACGCCTGGCCCTGGTACAGTTTCCCCGCCTCATCGACGACCGGTCCCAAAAATCCGCCGTATGGCCGGCTACCTGACCGCTATGGACGAGGTGGACATCCTGCTCCTGCCGGAAGACTAGCTGGGCCCGGAGGTCATCCCCTGGACCGAATACCTGGCCATCGCCCTGGAGTTGTCCGCCCTGGTGCCGCCTGGCTGCCTCCTGGAATCGGGAGCCCAGTACGTTTCCATCGCCGGCACAGTCTATTCCCGGGGTCTTTTCCTGCCCCCCGGTCAAGGCGCCGTGCCCTTCGAAAAACATTTTCCTTCCCATGCCATTGGGGAGCGCCGCTTCGTGACCCCCTGCCACTGCCTGCCGGTAGTCGAACACCGCGGTGTCCGCCTCAGGGCAGTGGTGTGCGTCGACCTCATGTACCCCGAACTGTTACGGCGGCTGGCCCTGCAGGGTTCGTAGCAGCCATAAGAAAGAGTAGACATACCGCTACATATGTGGCAAACTATGGACCACTGATAAGGTGTTTGACTTAGCGATGCCATAGTGTTTTGGGTGGTGTACTCGGAGGCTTTTCAACGGGGTAAAACGATACGGACGCCGAGCGAGAGGATCGCCGAGGTCTGAAGGGTGAACGCAGCCTTCCTGACCAACCCCTCAGTTGCCGTTTGACAGGCAGTGGAAAGCCACGGGTACCGCCAGAGTCAGGTGGGTACCGCCGCGGGCTTCATCCCATGTACCGTGTTACCGAGTCGCTATGTCCTAAGCCCTAAAAATAATTCCCAGGAGACCTTTTCCATCCTTGACCTGGCGTATACGTTAGGTGTATAATAATTAACAATTAACCCAAAAGCATCTTGGCCATCAGGTTCTAAAATTAGCAATGCCAAAGGTGGCAGACCCGTCCGTATGACCATTGGAACCTTTTGAAGGGGCGATGAAGTAACAGCGTGGAGACCTCATGGGGCCATCTCCGGTGACACAAGTCAGGGATTTACCTTGGATCATTTTAACTGTTTGTCAATGTGCTACCAACATTAATACCGGATACCGGCCATGGGCTGGTGGTGGACAGGCGGCATCGGACGATGTCGTGCGTAGTGCAGGGGGGGGTATTAGCAGTTCCAAAATATAGCCACCAAACATGTGCTTATATGGCATAATGTTGACATGGAAAAACTATACACCATGAGGGTAGCGGGCAAGGTTTTAGGAGTTTGTCTGAAGACTTTGCAGCGATGTGACAACACGGGAAAGGTCAGGATGCTCCGGACGCCGACGCACAGGCGCAGAATCCCCGAGTTGGAGGTGATAAGGCTTCTAGGCGAGAAGGACGGCCCATCTCAAACATCGGGTAGGCGGGTGTTAGCGGTTTACGGTCGGGTATCGTCGCATGAACAGAAGACAAAAGGAGATCTGGATCGGCAGGTAGAACACGTCCGCAAGCAGTTCGATCGCCGGGTGTTCGAATATATAATCGTAATCACTGACGTAGCCTTCGGGCTGAACGACCGGCGGGCGGGGCTTGTGACGCTGATGAAGCTGGCCCGGGAAGGCAAGGTTAGCGACGTGGCGGTAAGCTTCAAGGGTCGGCTGACGAGATTCGGATTCAATTATCTGCAGACGTACTTTCAAAGTCACGGCGTCAAGATTCACGTGGTCAGCGATAACGTCGAAAGTGTGTACGAAGAGCTGATGGATCATCTTTTTTCCATAGTAACCAGCTTTTACGGCAGACTCTACGGCAACCGCAGCAAAAAAATGATGCGGTGATAGGCAGGACAGGGAGGTGATAGAAAGTGCAGACTACCTACCGGACGGTGATCAGCCCGGTTAATGACGAGGCTTACAGGTACTTCGAAGAGATGGGGCGGCTGTTCGGCAGTTTGGAGCGGCGATTATTCGTGGATTGGCATGTTCTTGGCGGGAAATGGGCGGAACTGAAGAAGGAATACATCGTAAAGTACGGTATAACCGCGCGCCAGTTCAATTCGCTGTACAACAGCGTAGCCGGCAAAGTAAGTTCGGTGAGGGAAGGCCTCAAATACCGGGAATCCACCTTGAGGGATCAAATTGAGTCCGTGGAGAAGTTCATCAAGGAAAAGGAACGGGCCCGGGAAAAGGCTCGCAAGAAGCTGAAGCAAAAGAAGATCAAACAGGGAAGCGCCCAGTGGGAAGCCATTGTCAAGAAACTGGCCCGGATCAAATTCGTGCTACACCAAAAGAAGCGAAGACTGAGAAACCTCCAGCATAAGCTGGCCAGTGTGCGGCAGGACCTGGACAGGGACAAGTACCGGATCTGCTTCGGTGGGCGCAAGCTGTTCAAGGCCCAGTTTGACCTGGAGGCCAACGAGTACCTTGACCATGCCGAGTGGGTCAATGCCTGGCGCGAGGCCCGGTCGAGCAGCTTTTTCGTGCTCGGGTCGAAAGACGAATCCTACGGGAACCAGACCTGCACCTATGGATTCGACAACGCCATGCGGCTGCGGGTGGCTAAACGCTTCACAGGCAAGTATGGCGTTCACATTACAATACGGGACGTGGCTTTCCCCTACGGGCAAAAAGAGCTGGATATGGCGCGGCAGTTCGTAAAGACACGGGATGCCAAGGGGCACTCGAAGAAGATTTACGACCGGCCAATCTCCTACCGATTCCTGAAACGAGAAGACCGTTGGTATGTGCATGCGAGTCTTGAGCGAAAGGATCCGGCACCGGCGACGAGAAGGGGAATCGGCGCGATTGGAGTCGACTTGAACTATGGTTTCCTGGCGGTGGGAGAAATCGACCGGTTCGGGAATCCTATGGGCGAATTCATTATTCCGGTGCCGATGCGCGACCGGAGCACGGGCCAGATCAACGCCGCCCTGGGGGATGCGCTCAAACAAGTAATGGAATTGAGCGCGTCGAAGAACAAGCCGGTGGCGATGGAGTTGCTGGACTTCGAAAAAAAGAAGCGATCCCTTGGGGAAAAGGGCGCTCGTTATTCCCGGATGCTGTCGGGGCTGGTATACGCGAAATACCAGAAGATGGCCGAGTCGGCAGCGGGTAGGACCGCGGTGGAACTGATCCGGGTCGACCCGTTTGCCACGTCGGCGGTCGGTCAGGTGAAGTTTATGGCGCGATACGGGCTGAGTTCGCACGGAGCCGCGGCCTGCGTGATAGCCCGGAGGGGCCTTGGTTACAAGCTGGAGAGCAACGTCGTCAGCAATGCCTTGGATCTGCCGGAACGTCGTCGGACAAAGCGAAGGAACTACTGGTTGCAGGTCTGCAGAAGTCTCAAGACGGTGCGTTTCGGTGACAGGATGAACCTCTTGTACGCTGATAGTTTCTAATATTGGATACCTTTTTCTCTCTGCGCTGGTGACTTCGGGCAACGGTAGCGGCGGCGCTTTCCGGATAACTGCAAGTATAACCGAAACCACGTGTCACTATCGGTCCGAAGGTGACAGCGCAAGAACGTAGCATGTCCAAACAGGACAGTTGGGGCGGGAGGGGGCGCCAGATAAACCCTTCCCATCCCGTCGGGCACCGGCTGAACTGGATGGCCCCCGCATCCGGGGAGGTACGGCCCCGGCGGTGACCGGTTTCGATGAGGTCCGCTTGCGGGTGCAAGCCTACGGGCGGCATGGATGTGCCGGCTCTAACGCGGGTGCGACTCCAGCTGCGAATCGCAGGGAAAACTGTTCGCCCTGCGTCGGTCAAAGGCAGTTTATCCGCGGCAAAACTTTGGCTGATTGCACTTGTCATCGCCGCTTATTTGTAGCAATGATTATAGCCGTATACGTTTGTCTACGTGTTTAGGAACGGTGCGGAGGTGGTGCTCAACCCGGCCAGTATCCCGGCCGACCGTGCGGAACTTTGGCGGGCCCTTGGGCTTGCGCGCGCCGCCGAAAACACCATCTTCCTGGCCATGGCCAACAATACCGCCACCAGTTACAGCGACGGCCGCCCGGTCAGCGGCGGCAGTTTCGTAGCCTGGCCCTACGGCAACCGGTTAACCGACGCCGGACCGGCGGAAGGCCTGCACTATTTCAGCCTCGACCTGGCGGAGATAACGCGCGTCCGCAGCAGATGGCCCTACCTGGAGGACGTCCGGGCCGCAAAACCGTAAAAACCGGAGTTTAGTACATGGGTTTCTTCTTACAATTGAACATGGATCGACCGGAACGGCTGCGGCGACAGAACTGGACCCTGCTCACCGGGACCGCCCGCGTGAGCGCCGCCCTTACGACTTATGTTCTTAGGGCCGCGCGACAACCGCACGGCCCCCTAAAAATATCCGACTTCCTTCTGGTGGCGCACTGCCACGATCAGCGTAGTTTTGCCGTCGTAGCGGTACAAAGCCACATACCCGCTGTCGCCAAAGTCGATCAGCCATTCCCGATATTCCGGTTCCATCTCTTCGGCTGGCCGTCCGATCTCGGGATGCTGCGCAAGGACCTCCACACTCGACCGAATTGCTTTTACGGCCCGCTTGGCTGCGTCCATGTTCTTCTCCGCCAGAAAGCGGTAGGCGCGTTGAACATCGCGTAGCGCGGACGGCGACCAAATCAGACGTGGCATTCAGGCGGATCCCCGTCTTGTCCTGCTTCCAGCTTGTCAAGCCAAGCGTCCGCCTCTTCCAGCGTCACATGCAAGCCCGTGGCTTGATACTCGTTCCACGCTCTGATGCCGTCCTGCCGGAACGCCTCGCGTTTTTCCTCCCGGTCCACGTACTGAAGGATCGCTTCCCGCATCACCCAATGCGGGGTGCGATGCCGCGCCTCGGCCAGGCGCTTCACGCGTTCATTGGTGTCGGAGTCCAACTTAACCGCCACGGGGTGAATGGTGACTCTGCTCATAGCAGCCTCCCGGTGGGTATTACTAAGTAATACCATAGCACAGAATCGGGGATTTCCTCAATCCATATCAGGTCTTCTGGTCTCCTCGGCCTGACCGTCCCCCGGCCTGACCCGCGCCGCCGAAAACACCATCTTCCTGGCCATAGCCAACACACCGCCACCAGTTACGGTGACGGCCGCCCGGTCAGCGGCGGCAGCTTCGTGGCCTGGCCCTACGGCAACCGGTTAACGGACGCCGGACCGGCGGCAAGCCTCCCGTATTTCAGCCTCGACCTGGCGGAGATAACGCGCGTCCGCAGCAGATGGCCCTACCTGGAGGACGTCCGGGCCGGAAAACCGTAAAACCCCGGATCTAGTACATGGGTTTGTTCTTACCGATGCTGTGCCACTCCACCCGTCCCATCTGGGCGGCAATAGCACGGGAATAGCCGGTCGTCAATCCGGCCAGCACGATAAAGATGGCCAGTCCAACGTAGAATCCGCTCCAGTCGAACATAGAACACCAACCCCTTCATTGTCTCTTGCCAGTCAACTTTATCATCCGCCCGCCTGATCGTCAAGAGGGACCAGCTTCACCTCTCCCCAGGCCGCCATCCGGTCGCCGGCGATCACCACGGCTCCCGCCACCCCGGCCAGGCTGCCGGCGAAAAGGGCCGCTTCCTCCACATCCCCCGGCCCCTGCACCCGGTTGCCCACCGCGGTCGCCGCGGCATCCGCCACCAGGGGCGAGGGCGCCAAAATGACCACGGCATCGGCCCGGCCGAAGGAGAGTGACGGGCCGACGGTCCCGGAGGAAGTGCAGATACCCAGGGGGCTCTGGAAGGGTTGCACCTCCAGGGCCAGACGGTGGGAAAAGGGCGATGTCCCGGCATAAATGCCGACCGTCCGCCGGACGGAGGTTTTCAGGTAGATGTCGCCCCCGTTCTCTACTACGACGTCCCGGGAATGGCGGGCCAGGAACCGGCCGGTGTACTGGGCGAAGGCACCCGCTACCGCGGCCATGGGTCCCACACCGACCGCCGCGGCCGCCCGGGCCATATCGACGGCGATGGCCGGAGCGCCCGGGCCTGGCTCATAGGGAGCAAGCGCCGCCACAAAACCCGGCTCCGCCGCCACATAGGCCTCCATAAGGGAGCGCAGTCGCCGGACGAGGGCGCTGGTGCGGCGAACCAACTCCTCACTGAACACCTCCCGGCGCACACCGATGGAGAGATCCGTTTCCCGGACCACCACCTCGAAGTGGACCAGATCCTGTTGACGGAACAGACTCCGGTAGGAGCGAACTTCGCCCAAGCTAGAAGTGCACCTCCATGGCCTTTACCGGACAGGCGGCCACGCACAGCTGGCACAGCACGCACTCGTCCCGGTCGAACTCCACCTGCATGGCGGGTCGCGCCAGATGCAGGGCACCGGTGGGACAGATAGCGGTACAGGCCCCGCAACTGGTGCAGCGTTCCTGATTCTGTACCACCTCCTGGTTGAGCGGCTGAACATCTACGCCCTGCTCCTTCAGATAGGCCAGGCCCTCCTGGTAACGTTCCCCGGTCAGTTCCATGACCAGTGACCCCTCCATTTGGGAACTGACGTTGGCTTTGAGGATGTTGAAGACCAGGTCGTAATCCCGGGCCAGCCGGTAGATGATTGGCTCATCGACGTTGGCGGCGTCGAAACGGAGCACGATTTTCCTGCGGGTCATGTTCGCGCGGCCCCTTGTGGCGGACCGCTCCCTCCCTTCAAGACCTATTCTTTGGACCTGTCTTCCAGCGACCGCGCCGGAGCTGCCTGCACGGCCGCCCCCAGGGTGAAGGCCGGCTCGGTCAGGGTAAAGTCGCCCTTTTGAATCCATTCCTTCAAGATCGCCGCTATTTCCCTGGCCCGCGGGTAACTGGAAACCGGGGCTGTGGGTACCTGCCGCTCCAGGAGGGTGATCTTTCCCGTCTTGAGCTCGGCGTAGCTGACCAAACCGAGATTTTCCGGCCGCCGGTCGGGGTAGGCGTCGGAATAGTCGACTATCTGGGCGAAGAGGTCGGCATCGGTCGCGGTGGCCGCCCGCAGGATCTCCTCGTCCAACACCGGGATCGGTATGCCCAGACCGACGGTCAGGGTGGCTCCGTAGCCGGTGAAGCTGGAACCCATGAGCCAGCGGGGGCTCATTTGCTTGAGGTCCCCGATAACGGCCAGGGTGCCCCCGGCCGGTCCGAACTCGCGACCCTCGGCGTCCCGGTGCACGCCCGGAAAGTGCTGGGTACCCTGCCAGGCCACGTAACCGGTGCCGCCGCCTAAAAAGATGCGGGTACCCATGCCGATGGTACGGAAGGACGGATCCTTGAGCAGCGGACTCAGCTGGCCCGACGTGCTGTAATGAGCGTTGCCGAGGCGTGGTTTCAGGACGCCCATATAGGTATAGATGGTCCGGTCGCTCTGGTTAACCGCACAGTTGTAGTTCTGATACGCGTTGCGCGGGTTGAACAGCACAGCCTCGTTGATCTCGGCCAGGGAAAACCAGGTGTCTAGTTTCTTGCGCGGATAGCAGTCCGTACCGTAGCTCTCGGCCTCCAGGTGGACCCTGCGGCCGGCTACCAGTTCTTCAATCACGTGGCCCCCGCCATACTTGAATTCGCCCGGGTACTTACTGTTGCACGGGTCGTCCTCCGGCAACTCGGTAGCCCCCAGATAGGCGTCCACCGCGGCCAGGCCGGCATAAGCGGGCACCCCGTTGAGCCAGACCTTCTGCATCCGCATGCGCGGCCGGGAATGGCCGAAATTGAAATAGGCGCCGGAAGAGCACATCGGTCCGAAGGTACCCGTGGTCACAACGTCCACCTCGGCGGCCGCCTTGGCCAACCCTTTGGCCGCCACCAGTTCGATGGCCTCCTCGGCGGTCAGTACCACAACCTTGCCGGACCTGATTCGGGCATTGATCTCCCCATAGGTTCTGACGGTCAACTAAATACAGCTCCCTTTTCCAGTGCCCTTCCGTCAAGGAAAGGGGGCCTCTTCCGTAGCAGAAGAGGCCCCCGAGCATTCCTCCTCTTATCTATCAGAAGACAACGTCTCCTGCAGGAATTAGCACCTCGCCGCGTCAAAAGAGCAAGTCGCCTTTTGACGGGCCGGTTGCCGGGCTTCATTGGGCCAGTCCCTCCACCACTCCGGATAAGAGCACCGTTATTATATTTTCCCTGTCAGTATAGCAAAAGGGTAAGGAAGGTGTCAATAGGCGGTTTGTTTCCCTTCTGTCACAACTTTGCCGGACATATGTACTATTTCCCGCGCCGGAATGCCGGCCGTGAACCCGGGCCATTGATCTTTGCGGACCCTTTTGTTAAAATGTGACTGTGAATCAAAACGGTCGGCCGGCCAACCCCGGCAGGGGGTGAGCAGCGTGTTCGTGCAAAACCATATGACTCCGTCACCTGTAACCATCGCGCCGGACACCGCGGTCGAAGAGGCCCTTTCTTTGATGCACCGGCGCAAATGCAGACATCTGCCGGTGGTGGAAGAAGGGCACCTGGTCGGGCTGGTCACCAAGCGCATCCTTCTGCAAGCCCTGTCTCCCGGTTCCGGCGGGGAGCATGTCGGTCAGGATCCCTCCCTGACCGCAAAGCAGGTCATGGTGAGCAGGCCGGTTACCGTCACCCCCGACTGTCCGGTGGAAGAGGCAGCCCTTTTGATGCGCGACCATAAGATAGGCAGCCTGCCGGTCCTGGAGGGTGGCCGGTTGGTAGGCATTATCACGCAGACCGACATGGTCGAGGCTCTGGTGCGCTTTTTCGGCCTGCGCCACGCCAGCACCCGGGTAGTTGTGGAGACGCATAACCGGGCCGGCGCCCTGTCCGAGATTACCGCCCTGATCCATCAGCGGCATATCCCCATTCTGGGCATCGCCTGCCTGTACCTGGACGGAGGCCGGATCCAGACCGTCGTGCGCCTGGCTACCACCAACCCGGCCCCGGTGATCACAGCCCTGGTGGAAAAGGGTCTCAATGTGCGCCTCTAGCCGCGGCACTGCCGGAGTTGCTCCTCCACATCCTTGATCCTCTCCTTCAAGCCGCGGAGATCGGCCTCAAATTTCTTGACCGCGCCGCCCGTGACGTGCAGACCGGTCTGGGAAAGCGTAAACACCTTTTCCTCTTCCAGTTCCTCCAGGTCTTCCTGCAATCTCTCCAACAACTTGCGCAGGCTAGCTTCATCGTTTGCCCCACCCAATTAGGAACCCTCCCTCGCTAACGTTCGACTTACCATAAACGGCACTGATCTAAGAAGATTTCTTTGGGAGATGATCTCCACGTTCCAAGTATACTACTCAGATATTCTGCTCCGGCTGCAGAAAGTCCTGCTTACGAGGCTGGTGCCATTGTATTCCATTGTGGGAGAGAAACAGAAAATCCCTTAGGGACAAGCAGTAAAGGACCCCAGGATTATTTTCGTCCGGCCCCGACCCCTTCTCCCCGCTTTTGACCGGCCGGACCCTTCTCAAATCTCCCTGGATAAGCTAATATAGTTGTACGACTTGTTACGCACGGCCAAAAGGCCGGAAAGGAGAGTTCAGTTCAATGAACATATCCCAGAAGATCGCCTCGTCCCTCGAAGGGGCCTCCTTCATTCGCAAGATGTTTGAAGAGGGGGAAAGACTGCGGGCCATCCACGGCGCCGACCGGGTCTACGATTTCAGCCTAGGCAATCCCAGCGAGGAACCGCCTGCGGCCTTCCACGCCCAACTGAAAAAGTTGGCCTGTGACCCTGTCCCGGGCATGCACCGCTATATGCCCAATGCCGGCTACGCCGAGACCCGCGCCGCGGTGGCCCTGGTGCTGGCCCGGGAAGCCGGTCTGCCCGTGGAACCGGAGCACGTCGTGATGACCTGCGGTGCCGGTGGGGCTCTGAACGTGATATTGAAGGCCATTCTGGACCCCGGTCAGGAAGTTATCGTCCTGCCCCCCTACTTCATGGAATACCGGTTCTACGTGGACAACCACGGCGGGGTCATCCGCGAAGTCCCCACCGGGGACGACTTCCTGCCCGACCTGGCCGCCCTCGCCGGGGCCATCAATGAAAAGACCAGGGCCATCATCCTGAATTCCCCCAACAATCCAACCGGAGTGGTCTATCCGGCGGCGGTGCTGGACGCCCTGCAACAGCTCTTGGGCGACCGGGAAACGGCGACGGGGCAAACCATCTACGTAATTTCCGACGAGCCCTACGCCAAACTGGTCTACGACGGGGTGACGGTGCCGCCCGTCCTGCGGCACATTAAAAACGCCCTGGTCGCCACTTCCCATTCCAAGGACCTGGGCCTGCCGGGGGAACGGATCGGTTACCTGGCGGCCAGCCCGCGCATCGAGTCGGTCGATGTTCTCATGCAGGCCCTGATCTTCTGCAACCGCACCCTGGGCTTCGTCAACGCCCCCGCCCTCATGCAGCGCCTGGTTACCCCGCTGCAAGGTCAGCCGGTCGATGTCACACCTTACCGGGAGAAGAGGGACATTCTGTACGACCACCTGAGCGCCCTCGGTTACGAAATGGTCAAACCCCAGGGGGCCTTCTACCTCTTCCCCCGCTCGCCCATCCCCGATGACCTGGCCTTCGTAGCCCTGGCCCAGAAATACAACATCCTTCTGGTGCCGGGACGCGGTTTCGGACGGCCCGGCTACTTCCGCCTGTCCTACAGCGTGCCGAAGCAGATCGTCCTGAACTCACTGCCGGCCTTTACCGCCCTGACCAACGAATTGGCCGGCCTTGACGGAAAAACCCGCCGTTAAGGGACGGCGGGGCGAAGGAGCACCAACGTGTCCGATTACCGCGAGTATTTGCGCCACATCCCCATCTTTGCCGGCCTTGATCAAGAGGAACTGGCCGAGATCGCAAAGCTGGTCATCGAGCGCCGCTACGGCAAGAGGCGCATTATCTTCATGGAGGGGGAGCCGGGCGAGGCCGTATTCTTCCTGAAGTCCGGGCGGATCAAGATCGCCAAGACCACGCCCGACGGCCGCGAGCATATCCTGCACTACATCCAGCCCGGCGAGGTGTTTGCCGAGGTGGTCTTGTTCGGCGACCAGACCTACCCGGCGAGCGCGGAGGTCATGGAAGACTCTCTGATCGGCCTGGTCCGCAACCGGGACATGGAAGCCCTTTTAATCAAGAGCCCGTCTATCGGGGTAGCCCTGTTGAAGCTCATGGCCCGGCGCCTGCGCGAAGCCCAGGCCAAAATCAACAGCCTGGCGCACCAGGACTCCTACCGCCGCATGACCGGCATGCTGCTCGACCTGGCCCGCACCTACGGGGTGCAGGCGGAAAAAGGCACCTGTATCGACATCAACCTTACCAACCAGGAATTGGCCAACCTCATCGGCACCACCCGGGAGACGGCCAACCGCATCCTCAACGATTTCCGCCGCAGCGGCGTCCTCGAAGTCGACCGTCAGAAGATAACGATCACCGACGAGAAGAAGTTAAAGTCCTGGCTGTCAACTACCTAACACTGAAGTGCTAGGCATGCGATGAAGAATCGCGTGAGCAGGTGTTACCTTCGGGTAGCAATCCGGCAGTGTTGACTCGCACCGTCGAATCCAGACAGGAACGCTACCTACAAGGGCGGTGGTGTCCCAGCCGGTTCGCGGCGGCGTTCCTCCGGAGGGCAACCTCCGGTCCGTGTTTGGTGGAGGCGCAGGGGGCATAGTACCCGCGTAAGCGGTGACCCGGGCGGTTACGCCCGGCCCCGCAAGGGGTAAGGAAGGAGACCTGGTAATGCGGCAGTGCGGAAATACCGTAGGAGTATTGAACAATGAAGGCACGCTCTTGTCACCGGCGCGCCCGGCCCGCGCCCGGTGGCTTTTGAAACATGGCAAGGCCAAAATGGTATCGGTATATCCGTTTGTCATTCAGTTGACATACGAAATCCAAGATCCGGTTGTCATGGATGCCGACATGGTGATAGACGACGGAGAGACCTACGGAATTGCGGTAGTTGAGCACCGCCAAATCCATGATCAGGTAATCGTAGGTTTGGAGGGGCACCCCAGAGGTCGGGAGATCAGCGACAACTTGAAAGAACGGAGGTCTCTTCGCGGTGGCCGCCGGAATCGTCGCAACAAGAAACGCAGGAAGGAAGGCGAGTCACGTTTCAATTACCGAAAAGTCTCCGAGTATCCTCAGAGCATTCGCAGTGACGTGCAGGCCAAACTTAACGCAGTCAAAGACGTACTCAAATATTTTCCAGTAAACCGAATCATCCTGGAACCAGTTAAGATCGACATGGTAAGGAAAAGGCGTCCCGGTGTCACGGGAAAGGAATACCAGAAGGCCCCGCCGGCGGCGTGCAGGCCGATAACAGGCAGCAAAAGAAGCGCCTGGCGATTTTGAAGCGGGACGGGTACAAATGTCTGTACTGCGGCGAGCCGGTTACGGAAGAAACAGCGGACATTCACCACTTCAAAACGCGGAAATCCGGCGGCACAAATCGATACGACGTGATGGGAACTCTGTGTAGGAAGTGTCATACCTCCGTTACTACGGAAGACCTTTCGATTGTGTTTGATGCCAACCGGTTTCCGGACCCAAGGGCGGCCGGCAGGCTCATGCACGGCAGATACCTGCTCGAAGCGGAGTTGCAAAAACTAGGTCTACCCGTAGACGTGCGATATGGTTATGAGACTAAGGCGCAGCGTGAGAAACTCGGACTTTTCAAGAGCCATATCAACGATGCTGCGGCATTGGGCTCCCGTGACGGGTATCCGTTACGATTACCCGTTTTGACGTGGCGGGTGGAGTACCGCAAACGCCATCCGAACCGAAAGCTGTTTAACGCCAACCCCGGCGTGGCCCATTACCGCTCGGAAGCTGACATACAGCCCGGCGTTGATCAGACTCGGATGAAGACAGATGACCACGATCAAGAAACAAACCGAAAGAACCGCAGCTACCGGCGGCATGTGAGAAGTAGGTATTACAAAGGACTAAGGCTGGAAGGCCGATTCAACTACGGCTTACTTCCTGGCAAGAAGAAACTCAACGAGGCTTATGCCGTTAATGAGGCTGTTTATATTGGTGCTGACGATAACCCGGTTGTGGTAAAAAACCGCCGTATCTGGCGCGGACAAGACCCTACAGTTTTACCGCGTTACAAGCTATTTGAGAAAGGCGATATAGTCCGCACCAAGGAAGGGATTGTGTCCAAGATTATTTCGCTTATGAGTAATGCGTTGGTCAAGATTCTCTTCTGTAGCTATCAAAAGGGGCGCAAGTGCCAATTTACACAACGGCACCCGAAAGACTTGCGGGCTATACAAAAGGGTAAAAGTCGAACGTGGCTGTCAAATACAGCCCGTTCCTCCCCCCAATAAATTAAGGGGAATCCGCGGGCTAATTAATCCTGAACGCCCGGCTCTGTGCCGGGCGTTCCACTCCGGCCCGGCATATTTGCCGGCCAGACCGGCGGCCAGAGACTCCTCCTCCCTGGTAAGCGTGCCGGGA
>DATKUX010000156.1:0-11521 GCA_035530395.1 Spirochaetia bacterium | reverse complement strand
CGGTCAGCGCCGTCGCCTGTTGAACTACTTGAAGGCGAGTGAGTTTGAGCGGTACCGCAGCTTGATAGGGAAGCTCGGCCTGAGGAAATAAGAAAGCGGGGAATATCCCGCTTTTTTTGCATGTTTCGGGCCGGGCCGCTTGTATCTTTAAGTACGAGACAGGAAATAATACTATGATGGAGAAGAATATGTTTTGGCAAGTTGATTTAGGAATCAGGAGGTAACGTTTTAATGCCAGTGCTCAAAAGAGAAATGCAGCTGGCCGGTCGCACGCTGTCCGTGGAGGTTGGCCGGGTGGCCAAACAGGCCAGCGGGGGGGTGTTCGTCAGGTACGGGGAAACCGTCATCATGGTGGCGGCGACCATGTCCGATCACTTACGGGAGGGTATTGATTTCTTCCCTCTCACCTGCGACTACGAGGAGCGGTTTTACGCCGTGGGACGCATTCCCGGCGGCTTCATCAAGCGGGAGGGTCGTCCCAGCGAAAAGGCCATCCTTTCCAGCCGGCTCATGGACCGGCCCCTACGGCCCCTTTTCCCGAAAGGGATGCGCAACGAGGTGCAGGTGGTGGCTATCGTCATGTCGGTGGATCAGGACAGCCCGCCGGATGTGACGGCCATTATCGGTGCGTCGACGGCACTCACCCTCTCCGAGATACCCTTCGGCGGCCCCATTGCTGCCGTAGTGGTGGGCAGGGTCAATGGTGAACTGGTCCTGAACCCCACGGTGGAGCAGGCCGCCCAGAGCGAACTGCACCTGGTGGTGGCGGGTACCCGCGACGCGGTGATGATGGTGGAGGCCAGGGCCAGCGAAATCCCCGAGGACATCGTTCTGGAAGCCATCGCCTTCGGCCACCGGGCGATTGGCGAAATCGTGGAATTCATAAACGCCTTACGCGAGGAGGCCCTCGGCATGGGCCTGGCCAAGCCCAAGGCGGAGCCCATTTTGGCCAAGCCGGACGAACACGTGGTGGAGGCGGTCGCCGCGACGGCCTACGAACGTTTGGTTCAGGTGGCCAACCACATGGCTGCGGAAAAAGTGGACAAGAAGACCAGGGAGGCATACCTGGACAAGGTCAAGGCAGAAATTGTGGCCTCGTTTGCCGCCACGCTCCCTGATCAGGAGAAGCAAATTTGGGCCGTGGTGGAGGCCAGCGAGAAAAAGGCCGTCCGCCGCCTGATCCTGGAAGACGGCAAACGCATCGACGGCCGGGCCGTCAACGAAGTTCGTCCCATTACGGTGGAGGTCGGTGTTTTACCGCGCGCCCACGGTTCGGGCCTTTTCACCCGGGGTCAGACCCAGGTTCTATCGGTGGTAACCCTAGGGCCCATCAGCGACGAGCAGATCCTGGACGGGCTGGGGCTGGAGGATACCAAGCGGTTCATGCACCACTACAACTTCCCTCCGTTTTCCACCGGCGAGACCAAGCCGATGCGGTCGCCGGGACGGCGGGAGATCGGGCACGGCGCCCTAGCGGAAAAGGCGCTTTCCGCGATCATTCCCGCGGAGCAGGCCTTTCCCTATACCATCCGGATCGTCTCCGAGGTTCTGGAGTCGAACGGCTCCACCTCGATGGCCTCTGTCTGCGGCAGCATGCTCGGCCTGATGGACGCCGGGGTACCGGCCAAAGCCACGGTCAGTGGTGTGGCCATGGGGCTGATCAAAGAAGGGGACCGGTTTGAGGTTCTCACCGATATTCAGGGCGTTGAGGATCACCTGGGGGACATGGACTTCAAGGTGGCCGGAACCCCAAACGGCATCACCGCGCTGCAGATGGACATCAAGGTAGCCGGGGTTGACCGGGAGGTTCTGGGCAGGGCTCTGGCCCAGGCCAGGGAGGGTCGCCTGTTCATTCTGGACAAGATGCTGGCGGTTATTCCGGCACCCAGGCAGGAACTGTCCCCGCTGGCACCGCGGATCATCAACTTCTCTATCGATCCCGACAAGATCCGTGACGTCATCGGTCCGGGCGGCAAGATCATCCGGCGGATCATTGAGGAAACCGGCACCCAGATAGACATCGAGGACGACGGGCGGGTCTTCATAGCCTCCGTGAATCCCGACGGGGCCAAGAAGGCGATGGAGATCATCGAGAACCTGACCAAGGAAGTCGAAGTGGGACAGATCTACAATGGCCGGGTGACCCGGTGCACTGACTTCGGCTGTTTCGTGGAGGTCGTTCCCGGCGCTCTTGGCATACCCGGCAAAGAGGGTCTTGTCCATATCTCGCAACTGGCGCACTACCGGGTGGAGAAAACGGAAGACATTGTCCGGGAAGGGGACCGGATCCTGGTCAAGGTTATTGGCTACGACCCTCAGGGACGGATGAAGCTGTCCAAGAAGGATGTCGCGCCCCCCACCCCCGAAGAGGAAGAGAAAAGGGCGGCAGGCGGCGGACAGGAACGCGATTTCCGGCGGCCCGAAGGACCTCGCCCGGGCGGTGGATTCAGAGGCAGGGACAGGTAAAACTAAGGACAATCCCCCGGTTCGTTGGAAAGTTGCCCAGCCGGGGAAGGCTTTCGGCCACCCCCCGGCCCACCTTTCGAACGAAGGGCTTTTCTATAACTATTGTCCTGGAGAAGACTTAATTACCCGGACTTATTGAAGCCGGGTTTTTAATTTTTCCGGGGTGCGGCCTTTGCCCCGCCGGAAATTACCGGCGTATTACCTGTGGACTGTAGAGTGGGCCGGCAATCCCCGAAACAATTTGGATGCGCCGGTGAAGAGCCGAGCTTTTGCCGCGGTTATCCGTAAGGGCATTCTCAATCGCAGATTCCCCGCTCCTTCTTACATATGTTTCATCAACTTGGCTTATGCTTTTATTGCCAGATGTTTCAGAGAACATTTGTGCTTTACCGGCTCTTATTTTAAATCCAAGCAGCTCAGTGTAGTCCGGCTTGGGCACCAAAATGAGGTAAGCACCTGTCCTGTCGGTGAAGGCGGATCCCAACGATCTTTCGACCCCGCCGTAATAACAGGCGAACAGCACTACGGCCGCGCCTTCCACGGCCCTGTCATTGTCATCCGTAACAACACCATGGAAATTTAATGACCTGGAGATCTGTTGACCGTTTACAGAGTCTCCGAGTCCCGATTTTGATCTGTTCTCCATAATGGATCACTCCCACAATCATTTACTGTCACTCCCACTATTAGGGAAAATCGTAAGATTTCAACTCATAGCTAATAAACCACGCTACTCTATCCTAGACAGTATAAGCGGAAGCTCGGTCCGGCTCTGAGAATAATGGCAGTAATATCCTTAGTGATTCTTTTTTTGTCGACATGAAGCAGGTAGTCTCCCCCATCATTACTGAAAGTTTGGCAAAGCAGATATTCTCCGCCGTCCTTACGGCGGGCATACAACTCCACCAGGACTCCCGGAGATGGTTTACCTGTTTCATCCTCTATTACAGCGCCATGTAAAATCAGGGTATCTTCTTTTTTCAGCACGATGTTGCCGTTGAAATCATGCTGGTTCGCCGCTGGGGCATTAAATTCAATAGCTCCGGACAACCAGGCCATGGCAATTTCTCCCTCCAAAATCGGAACTGGTCAAGAGTAAGCCCTGTTATTAACATATTCAGAAGACGGTCAGGGCGTTATGGGCTAATGCTGTTTTCCTCAAACCTTTTTGGGTTCCAAATCCTTTTTTGCCTGGTATATTATATGTAGTTACCATTTGGCATGAAATCATTGGCAGGCCCAGGCTGAATAAAATTAATCAACGGATGTGGCAAAAATGGACACATTGTCATAATATGGTTTAGCCTATAAGTGTTTCTGCCCGTAGCAAACTAATTCCAGGGAGGATCACACTGTGCAAAAAAAAACATTGAAAGCAGAGACGGTACTGGAACTCAGTAGTCAGGAAGACTTCGTCAAGATGTCCGCCATGAAACTGGATCTTCACCTTGCGGCCAGCTCTGGGAGAGAACCATCCGGGGAGAGCAGACCTCCCCGGTCGACATCGGCGACAGTGGTTGCCAAAGTTGGCTCGGTCAAAGTAAAAGCGAGAGGAAACTCTTAGTATCTATGCAAATTAAGGGTTCTTCCTCCGCCTTAACGGCGGAGGAAGAACCCTTTGAATTCCACTGAAGGAGGTTTACTTGACCATAAGCATCTTAAGGACAAGACGTACTTGCTGCCACGCAAACCTGCTGATTTTGCAGTATTTTCAAGGTAAGCTCGATATCAATTTTTTCCTCAATTCGATGGAAGGTCCTTTCTTCAAAGGGGCCATGCCGGATAGGTTCGCGGTGTATGAATTCAAGGAAATGAGTAATTCTGGTGCTAAGCAACTCGCAGAAGGGAATCTCTGTGAACGATTCAACGGTCTGCTGGTTGAACTCCGATAAATCGCCGGCCAGCAATCTTTCCTTTTCGGGGAATTGATGAGGAAGACGGGTGGATTTGAAGTATTCGAATTCGTTGCTAGAATTGAAACCCCCAAAAACCGGCGGGTTAATAAACGTTGTGATATCTGTTAGGCACTCGAAGGGGATATCGACAATACAGTCTAAAATATCGCCGCATGCCGTCGTGGGCGTCACTTCTTTAGGTTCGGCGGCATACTCTATATTCTGCCGGACAAAGCCCCTCAAGAATAACTTGCCGGTGGGTTGCAAGAGCCTGCATTGCACCAGCTTCAAGCGATTTTTGACCCGCTTAATCTCAATTGCCCGTTCATCCAGGGTAATATTCGCCAAGACATCAATCTGTACTGTTATCTCCTGAAGGACAACAGGTATTTTCCCTACCACAGGGGCTGTTGTGTTTACTACTGTCGGAGCTACAGTGACAAAACTACATGCCCCCACGTTTTCGGCCGAAACCCTAGCCGGCTCAAAATAATCTTGCTTGGATGCCTCGTTTTCAGACATAGTTATTCCTCCCCATGTTTTTGGCCCGAGATAGTAAGCCTACAATGACAACCTGGGATCTGTCAGTTATGGTGTATCGTTGACTAGGATATCTTTGGCAGTGAGGTTATACTGAAGGATATTCTCGATGGAAGGAAGTGGTGACAATATTATGGTGGAATTGCCTGCATTATCCAGTCGACAGGTGGAACAACCTGGCCTGGGCACTGCCCGGTGCATTGGAGACTTCAACGGCCGGTGTCCCTGGGAGACATCCGAGCATCACCCCAGGTGAAGATGGGCCGATGGTGTCATCACCGGTGGCCGGCCGGTCGGCACCCTGAGGGAGCAAAGCGACTGGTACGAGGGTTACGAGATCCCTGGCTGAAGCGTCCTGGGGAACCCCCGGGCACCGGGGCTACGTTTGGCGACCAGGTATAGGTAGTAGTACCATAAACTAGCAACGAAGGGCGCCCCACCGGAGTGTCATGAGGCGGGGAGACGCCGGGGAGCCTTTGGCCATTGTCCGGCCTGGTTCATACTATGTCACAGATACGGGTGGAAAAGGGACGTCGGCATGAATCCAATTGACGTGCTGGACAAAGATCTGAAAGCCCTGCTGACCAGCGAGATCTTTCTCAATCTTTTCAATTGCAAAGCCCTGACGATCGCGGAGCTGCAGGCGGCGGTAGGATTGCTGCTCAAAGCCGGCATTACCTTCGATCTGACCTTTGACCGGGCTACGCCCCGGAGTGAGGGCGTGGCGTTGTTGGTCGTCTTCATCACTCCGATCGTGCAACTGCGGTTTACCCTGAGTTTGGGGTGCGGCCCCGCCTTACCGGCGCCTTGACACCGGGGTGCCGACCCAAAGAAAAGTGCATGAAATCCCTCTCCTCTTGACAACTTAAAGGTAGCGGGGAGAGGGGGAATCACCTGACGTGCCGGCCAGCGCCTGGTCCCTTTTGCCCTTTTTGATTGTCGTTCCGGTTGCCGTTTTTACCCGCCAGGTCATTCCCGGCCTCCTGGTCGGTCTCTTCCTGGGTGGAGTGCTGCTTTCCAAAAGCCTTTTGGGCGGGCTGAACGATACCATAAGCTACCTGCTCAAGGAACTGGCCGTGGCGGACAACCTGCGTCTGGTCCTTTTTCTTTACGCCTTCGGCGCCCTGGTGGGTCTCTTGCGGGCCTCCGGGGGAGTGACCGGCTTCGGTGAATGGGTCAAGCGCTTCGTCCGGACCCGGGCAGCGGCCTTCAACCTGATCTGGCTTTCGGCGCTGGGTACCTTTATGGCGCCTGATTTCCGGATCATAACCGTAGGGCCGGTTATGCAGAACGTCATGGAAAAGTTGAATGTCCGGAAAGAGGAAATCGGCTATGCCATCGACGTAACGGCTACACCGTTTTGCGTCCTGGTGCCGGTTGGTACGGTCTTCGTCGGTTACATGGTAGGTCTTTTGGCCACCCTGGTACGCCACCAGCACCTCGGGCAAAACCCCTACCAGATCTACCTCCTGAGTATTCCGCTTAACTTCTTTGCCCTGGTCATGCTGGCCATGGGGGTCGGGAGCGTCATCTGGCGCAACCGCCGTCGGGCCGGGGCGGAAGACAGAAACGCGCCAAAGACGTCGGGGGACGGGTCACCGGCTGGAAAAGACGGTCGGGAGCCCGGCGACATTCCGCCCGACCCGGTGGAATACCTGGGACGGCAGGCCAAACCGGACGTTTGGAACCTGGCCGTGCCTCTGGGGCTGTTGCTCATCCTGACCATATTCTTTACCTGGCTCGACTCGCCGGGCGGTGCAGGACCATGGGCCAGGCTCCTGCATGCGAATGCCTCGCTGGCGATGTTGCAGGCGCTCATGGCGACCCTGTTCGGGAGCCTCATCCTGTATCTGGGACGGGGGCAGCGGGTGGGACGCCTGATGGCAGCAGTCATCGGGGGAGGCAACGAGATGATGGAGGTCATCGTCTTGCTGGCCCTGGTCTGGGCCGTATCCGCCGTTTCCACCGACCTGGGTTTTACCGGCTATCTCCACGCGGTGGCCGGTAACTATATACCGCCGGCCTTTCTTGCCCCGGTCCTTTTTGTTTTCGGCTGTCTTCTCTCCTACTTTATCGGTTCCTCCTTCGGCACCTGGGGCATTCTGTTACCCATCGGCTTTTCCCTGGCCGGCCCGGCCCACGTATCTCCCGCGCTCATTGCGGCCAGTGTTTTTGCCAGCGGCACCTTCGGCGGGTTCGCCTCCCCGCTGAGCGACAATACGGTGGCCATGGCCACGGTCCTCCGGCTGCCGGTAATGGAATATGCCCGGTACAAGCTGAAACCGGCCCTCGTGGCCGCTCTCTTCTCCACCATCCTTTTCGCTATCGGCGGCTATCTGCTACCGGCCTGACAACGGCGGCGGTCAAGTCCGGCAGCCTTTTTCTTTTTCCGGCGCATGCCGGAGCTGTGTGGTGAGCAAATTATTCCTTAACTATGACCGGCCTTCCCGGCCGGCGGGGAAAGGGGGTTGCCCACCGGGTGCTCTGGTTACTGTGGGAGGTAGTCTTACCAAAAGGAGAAAAGAATCATGGATGATGACAATATCATGGGCGCTCCGGCTCAGGTGGTCGACATCATGGGCGGCCCGGATCAGCCGGTAGTTGACGTTATGGGAGGGCCGTACCGCGGCGCAGGGGACATTATGGGAGGGCCGTACCGCGGCGCAGGGGACATTATAGGCACGGGGGAGGAAATAGGCCAGGACATCCTGGGCGGGGGCGACGAGATTCCGGAGGATATTCTTTCGGGTGCCGGCGGTGTAGAACCCGGATTTGACATCCTGTACAACGGGGGCGAGCTTGGACAGGATATCATGGCCGGGGGGTGGGGCTAAGCCCGGATTTGAGTCAGGTCTTCCGGAAGTGAAATTTGTGGTTTTGACCCGGGTCAGGGTTCCGCACCGGCTGATGGTCAGCCGGACAGCGGAACCCTTTTTTCTGTCCCAGGACAGGGAGATATTGGACGCTCTTCCTGCATAGGATGTCCCCGGGGGGATGTACCTTGACCAGTCTGCGTCACCGCAGGTTAGCGATATTTAATGTTCTTTTCGCCATTGGCCTCTTCCTGTTTTTTGTGCACCGGCCTCCATCCGGCCCGCTGGCCGTACCAACGGTGGCCCAGCCGGTTTACAACGGCAGCGCCGACAAAAAGGAAATTGCCCTGACCTTCAATGTTTTCTGGGGCGAGGAGTACATCCCCGGAATCCTGGATATCCTTAAAGAAAACGGTGTCCATGCGACATTCTTTTTGGGCGGAACCTGGACGGAACAGTATCCGCTTCTGGCCCGCGAAATAGTTGATTCCGGGCAGGAGATCGAGAGTCACGGCTATTCCCATCCGCACGTCGACCATTTGTCGGAGGACGCCAACCTACGGGAAATTCAGCAGGCGGAGGAGGCAATCGTCAAATATACCGGTAAAAAGCCCACCTTTTTTGCTCCTCCCTACGGCGAGCGGGGATCTACCGTGCTCCGGGCGGCGGAGAGGGCCGGTTACCGGACCGTTCTCTGGAGTACCGATACCATCGACTGGCAGCTGCCGGATTCCTCGGTCATCGTTCGGAGGGTGATGGAGGGCGCCGGACCGGGCTGTATAGTCCTGATGCACCCGACGGCACCCACCCTGCATGCCCTGCCCACAATTATAGCCAAATTGAAACGTCAGGGATACCAGTTGGTCGATCTCAACACCATGCTGGGGGAAGGCCGTTAGCGGCTACAGGTGAAAGTTTTGCTGCTCTGCGGGAGGTAGGCCCTTGTTGAC
Source organism: Spirochaetia bacterium (assembly GCA_035530395.1). Lineage (GTDB taxonomy): Bacteria > Bacillota > Desulfotomaculia > Desulfotomaculales > JAJYZD01 > JAJYZD01. The sequence continues at coordinate 2,857 of DATKUX010000156.1, read as the reverse complement.
CTTCGTGTTATCTTTCCTTGTTTTCCAGCTCTGTTCCACCGGCACCCCCTTCCTGCCCGTTCCGCTGAACGGCCTGACGGTGCTGGTGGACCCTGGGCACGGCGGAGTGGATCCCGGTGCCCACTATAAGCGGGAACTCCTGGAAAAGGATTTGGTCCTGGACATCGGCCGGGACCTTTCCGGCTTTTTGAGCGGGGCGGGGGCGCGGGTGGTGACTACCCGCAACGGTGACAACGACCTGGCTCCGCCGGACATGATGTCGCTCTCTGGGCGTAAGCGCTTCGACCTGCGGGAAAGGGTGACGATGGCCCGAACGAACGGGGCGGACGTCCTGGTCAGCCTGCACGTCAACAGCAGCCCGAGTACCAAAAAGAGCGGCGCTTTCGTCTACTATAACGACCGGCCCGAAGCCCGGGACATCGCACTGGCCATCCAAAACGAGCTCATGGGACTCTTCCCGGCCAGAGGATGCGTCTTGACGGGGAACAATCTCTATATCCTGCGCCAATCGCCCATGCCGGCAGTTATCGTGGAAGCGGGCTTCATCTCCAACCCGGCGGAAAGAAAATCCCTGGCCAAGGCGGCGTTCCGGCGGGAAATCGCCTGGGCGGTCTTTGCCGGCCTCGAAAAATACTACCAGGAGCATAACCGGGCTCTGGAGAAGTCTCCGGGTGTTCTTTCGCACTTTTGTTCCTGGGTTGTCCGGCCCCAGGCAGGAATTGCCTTCCGGGGACGAGAATACAGGTTGCGATCCGGCTCTGGCCCGGGGTCGGCTATGGAAGGCCGGGCAGGCGTTTATTTTGGGGGGATGGAGGAGTCCGATGTATCATAAAGACGAGATGCCGAACGGGTTGACCATTCTGGCCGAGGAGATAAAGCATGTACGTTCGGTGGCCCTGGGGGTCTGGGTGGACGTTGGTTCCCGTTACGAGGGGGACGACGAGAGGGGCATCTCCCATTTCATCGAGCACATGATGTTCAAGGGAACCGGCAGCAGGACCGCCAAGGACATCGCCGAAGCGCTGGACGCCGTCGGAGGGCAGCTGAACGCATTTACCACCAAGGAGTACACCTGCTATTTTGCCCGGGTCCTGGACGAGCACTTTGACCTGGCCCTGGACCTCCTGGGCGATATGCTTTTTGACTCCCGTCTGGACCAGGCCGACGTGGACCGGGAACGCAATGTGATTTTGGAAGAAATAAAGATGTACGAGGACACACCTGACGAACTCGTACACGATCTCTTTGCCGCCTCCCTGTGGCAGGGGCACCATCTGGGCCAACCCATTATCGGGTCGGTCGACACCGTGCAGAACCTAAGCCGGGAAAACCTTGCGGATTTCTACCGCCTGCATTACCGGTCGGGGGCCATGGTGGTCTCCGTGGCCGGCAATATTGACCACCAGATTGTCATGGAAAAGATCAAAGCCCGGTTTGGTGGGGAAAAGCGCGTTCAGGAACGCCGCATGGGCCCGCCGGCACCGAAAAACGGGATCATTTGCCGGGCCAAGGATACGGAGCAGGTCCACCTCTGCGTGGGGGTACCAGGCTACTCCCTGAGCGACCAGCGCATTTACATCGCCCAGGTTATCAACACCATCCTCGGCGGGGGGATCAGTTCCCGTCTCTTCCAGGAGATCAGGGAAAAGAGAGGACTCGTTTATTCCGTATACTCCTATCACAGCTCTTACCACGACGCGGGCGTGTTCGGCATCTATGCCGGTTTGGGCAAGGACAACGTACGCCAGGCTCTCGAACTGGTCATGCAGGAGATAGGGGAAATACAGAAGGGCGGCGTGACGCCTGAGGAACTGGTCCGGGCCAAGGACCAGCTTAAGGGCAACCTGTATTTGAGCCTGGAAAACGTCAATACCCGTATGAGCCGTCTGGGTAAGTCCCAACTGTACCTGGGTACGGTCATTCCCCCCGCGGAACTGGTGGAACGGGTTGCCGCGGTAACCCGGGAGGATATTGCCCGGGTGGCCGGCGAGCTGTTCCGGCCGGAACTGTTCGCCCTGGCCTCCATCGGACCCTGGCAGGACGAGGGTGAGTTCCGGGCCATAGCGGGTCGTCTGGCACCTTGAGACGGCTTTTGGGATTATATTAATGGCGAAAGTGGACGTGTTGATAAAGAAGGTCCGGTCCGAAGCCTCCCTGCCCCGCTACGAGAGCGAAGGGGCGGCGGGACTGGACCTGGCGGCCTGCCTGGACGGGCCGCTCACCGTGGATCCCGGCTGCCGTGCCATGGTCCCCACGGGTCTGGCCGTGGCCCTACCCTCCCACCTGGTCGCCCTTGTTTTTGCCCGCAGCGGCCTGGCGGCCCGGCACGGGCTCGCCCTGGCCAACGGCGTGGGCGTGGTGGACAGCGACTACCGGGGCGAAGTCATCTGCGCCATGGTCAACCTGGCTGATGGTCCCTACACCATCGAGCCCGGCGACCGTATAGCCCAGATGGTTTTCGTGCCGGTGGAACAGGCGCGTCTGGTTTTGACCGACGATCTGCCGGCTTCCGGGCGGGGCGAAGGCGGCTTCGGCTCCACCGGACGCCGGTAGGAGCCTGCGGGTTCATCCGGCGGATCTGCGCGCAGCAAGCTCCTGCTAGATGAATTTTACATCAAGATCGTCGTAGGGTCTATTCTTCTTAATCAGACGGATCACAATGGTGCCGTTTTGGTAGCTGGCCTGCGCGCCTTTCGACTCAACCTCGGCGGGCAGTTTTATAGAAAATAGCCCCTGAAAACCCACCCCCTAGTGGGGTGGGATGAAAGGGGCGCCGCCCTGAGGGCGGCTTTCCCTCACACCACTCGAAAACCTCGTCCGTAACGACGAATGGATACATCGCCCGTTTTGACCGGCT
>DATKUX010000155.1:0-19280 GCA_035530395.1 Spirochaetia bacterium | reverse complement strand
GTCGCCGCCGGGTCGCCCGGTTGGTGTCCGGGAATCCAGGAACCCGTCCAGCCTACAGGGTCAGGCAAGCCTGGGTGGCAGCCCCGCTGCCGAATACCGAGACTTCGCCCTTGCCAATGGATGGATGCCCTCCACCTCGGTGGAGGGAGGATTCACGATTTATGGTATGCCTGAACAGATGGACCCAATAAAAGCAGCGCGCTGGAGAGATGGATAAGCTTCTACGGCATGGACGACAAGGATGCAGCGGGAAGACTGCCCGTTTGTCAAGCAATCCTGCGAGGCAATGCGCCATCGAACTCCTCCGGGGGAACGATGTTGCCGGTGCCGACGTCAAAAGAACTGCGTCACAATTGGAACGATGGCCGAAAGTCCACATCATGTATGATCCGGCAGGTTGGGAGAGTGAAGACTTCCCGTTCGTTAAAAATGCCCTGGAAGCCATCCGTTTTACCGCATCATTCCTGAAAGAACAGGGCCGCCATCTATCTTCTTGAACCCCGGCAACTTGCTGTACCTCGGATCACGAAGCCGGCCGGAGCAAGCGACAGCCCTACAGGGCCGCTCCGGAATATTCGACCCGTGTCCAAACATTCCACTTCCGGCCTTTGCCCTCCATATTCTTTCCGGATTCTTTCCGGTCGGGGAAGACCCTTCAGCTTCAGCTACCGGATTTGGCTGTAAAGCGCAACACGTGTTGCGCTTTACAGCCCTCGCGGGTCACAGGGACCCCATGTCGAGGCCGGGGGGGGGGACCGGCATCGAAACGCCCCTAATGGGGCTTATTTCGGTGGCGATCAACAACTCCGCAAACACCCGGTCGGCAACCGCTGGATCTTTTAGCTCGCCCACCTTGGCCTGCAACTCCGAGGACCCCGGCCCGAACCTGAACGCCAGAAACTGGACAATGTGTTTCCGGGTCGCCTTGATCTCCTTCACACTTCGCTGTCGGGCTGGACACTCCTCTGAACATGATCCATTATGGCATAGAGGGCCCCGGGAAGTCTCCCCTTTTAGGCAGGAGACGGAAGGCGGAAATTTAGGCAATGCACTTTATTTTTGGAAATAATAGTAGTAAAATAAGCACATGATAAGCATAATATATTACTACTAAAGGGGGCATTTGTTATGCATATAAAGCCTTCTGCGGCAATACGGAAAAACTATAATGAAATATCTGCGCTCTGTAAGACTACCAAGGAGCCCGTATTCCTCACGAAAAACGGCGAGGGTGATTTAGTAGTCATGGATATTGCTGCATTTTCTCAACGTGAAAGCATGCTGAGGCTGAGGGAACAGCTTGTTTCGGTTGAGGAGGACAGAGTGAGGGGTAAAAAAGGCTTTTCAATTGACGAAGTAGACGAGATGATAAAACAGGCAATTAAGGAGACTGCCGGTGAGCAGCGCCGATAAACGATATCATATCATTATCTCGGAAAGAGCCGGAGAAATGCTCGTGCAGCACGCCCGCTTTTTAGCGCAGGTCAGCACACAGGCGGCTGATAAGCTCAGGACAGATGTAATCGGGGCTGTAAAAACCCTGCAAGAGTTTCCGGAGCGTGGTTCCCGGCTTGCCCACCCATTATTGCCGCCAAACAGATACAGAAAACTGCTTGTGGATAAGCGGTATTTACTCATCTATCAAATCAAGGATGACACAGTATATATTGACTACATAGTGGATTGACGTCAGGATTATGCCTGGCTGATATAATCGACACCGCATTGCCCGTGAGTAAGGCGACGCGAACGCCACGGGCGATGACCGCATCCACCAGAAAAAGAAGTTGTCCCACGTTTACCCCCGTAAAAGACCCTGTGGATACCACGATGGCCGATCACCTGGGAGCCTGCCGCAGTTCGCGGGAGAACGGCTCATCCCGGCCAGATAGTCCCACAGATGACGTGTGATCCAGCGAGACGTGGGCTACGAAACGCTCCATGGGATTGATCAGGAATCGAGTGTTCCCGTCCTCCATGTACGGTGGCACCCAGTGTCAATAACTACAGTCGAGGTTCTTTAAGCACCCAAACACTAACCGCCGACACCCCAAAAGGCGACTCTGGAGCGAAAGCACTCAGGTCCGCCTTATTTGTCAGGTCTCACTCTTGCCATGGATTAAGGACAGATGCCTGACATCGCTCCATGTCATGCACATTTCTAGTTACGATAATCATATTATTGGCAATTGCTATAGCCGCAATCAGGCTATCTAATACAGGCAGTTTCAGGCCGCATTTTTCCGAAACGCCTTGAATCCTTCCCCAGGCGAATGCCACATCAAGGTCAATAGGAAGAATACGACCCTCGAAGCGTTTGGCTAAATCTTGGTTTACCCATTTTTGCAGCCGTTCCGCCCGATTCTCGTCATCAAGTTTCTTGATGCCCTTTTGGAGCTCACCAAAAGTAACCACACTGAGAAACAGAGCGCTCTCTTCGCATTCCTCTATCCAGCGCACCACGCGTAGATTTGGTTCTTTTTTGATCAGTTCCGAAACAACATTTGTGTCCAAGAGATATCTCACAGTTCCACCTCGCGGGGCAGTTCTGCGCTTCTTTCCATGTCAAGCTCGACATCACATAGGGGCGACTCCTTAAAAAATTCGGTTAATTTTATTCGAGGCTTTGTCAGGTGCTGGTATTCTTCGAACGAAAGGAGAATCGCAGCAGGTTTTCCCCGGACTGTAATAATTTGCGGCCCATCTTGGGCTGCTTGATTCACAAGTTGGCTGAAACGATTTTTTGCTTCTTGGAGTTGCCATTCCATGCTCATTATTCCCACCTTAAATAAGTCTAGACTGTCTAGACTTATTATATCCAGCTGACTCGATTTTGTAAATACCAGTTCATCCCTATTCTGAAACAGGGGCGCTTCGGAAAGAGATTCCCTGCGGCTGAAGGTCAGACCCACCTGCGCCGGTGATGCGGTCTTCTTCGAAGCTTAGCTTGCCTGGCGGCTGGGGCCGGGAAGCCACGTATTCGGCGAGCGCTTCCCGCAAATCGGTCATTGCTTTGCCACCTCCTTCAGTTCGGGTCCAGATGCCCATTGGCTGTCCTTCCACTCCGCAGTCACGCGTCAGAGATGCCGCCCATTTCGCCTTTGGCGGGTACCCCGCCTGACCCGCCTTGACCCACCCCCGGTGGGTACCCCCGTACCCCGGGCATTTCACCGGGGAGATCGGAGCTTCTGTTTACTCCGAGCCCCGCTCGATTCCATTAGACGCCCATTTCCCGTAAAACATCAATCTCTAAAGGAAGAGGATCCTGCCAGAGCCATTCGGATTTTAGCCAGAAACCGAAAAAGGCTTCCGAGCGAAAGACACCCTGCTCGTCCAGCGTTGCCGGGTGGTACCGGTCGTCTGGTCCGAGGCGGAAGAATTCGGCCTGACGGTGGCCGGGGTCGATCAGCCAGTATTCCTTTACCCCGGCGGCTTGGTATTCGTTGAACTTGATCTTCCGGTCGCGGGTGGCACTTTCAGGCGAAACAATTTCCACGATCACGTCCGGAGCACCATCGAAATAAGTTTCTTTGAGCCGGAGCAACTGCTCCTGGCGAAAAAAGATTATGTCTGGTTCCCGGGCCCGGCACAAATGCTCGGGCAGGCGAACGATGAATGGGGCGTCCAAAACCTTGCCGCACTGGTGGTGCCTGGCAAAGCCACGCATCACCATATTCAAAAACCCTTTGACGTCTTGATGAACGGCTGATGCCGGCGTCAAAATGATTACCTCCCCGTCCTCCCACTCCGCCCAAGTATCCTCGTCGCACCACTCCAGAAACGCTTCGAAGCTCAGCTTGCCTGGCGGCTGGGGCCGGGACGCCGCGTATTCGGCCAGCGCTTCCCGCAAGTCTTCCATTCCTTCGGCACCCCCTCCATATTTGTGGTTGCGGATAATTCTTCTCCCCATGGTCCTTATCCCAGCTCTTATCCAAAGAAGCAGGTGCCACTCGTCGGTCCCCAAACGCAACGCGTGTGGCGGAAGCTGGTAGACGGTATGGGCACCGGATCGCTTGCGATTTGGGAAATTCGGGCATCGTGAAGCAATCTCCTGGGGCTCCACGCCTCGGTTTCTTGCTGGAAAACCAACTCGAGTTGCGTTTCCAGGCGACCCATTTTTTGGGACAGCCTGCGGTCTTGTGCTCAATACCTCTGCAAGGGGTAATGTTTGCGTTCTGTGATACTATTTACCATAATCGTATACGCGTAGTCAATACCCTCGATTGGGGGAAAAATACAGATCAACATGTCCGAACGACCGGCCCCCACCCTAAATCCTAAATGGTAAACCGGCGCCTGTCAATGTTATTTCGTTTAACAAAGTAAGTAATTTACGTTTTCCTATGGCCATTAATGGTTGGCCGGCCTTCCAAACGGCACTTAAGCATCAGAAATGGCGTCCCTTTTCCGACCGGCGCCGCCGGGAAGATTAGCATACCGTTCCATTTACAGAACACCTATTTCTCTCAAGATGGCAATTTTGGAGGGGAGGGGATCCTGCCAGAGCCAGCCGGTTTTCAACCAGAAGCCGGCGAAAGTTTCGGCGCGAAAGACACCCTGTTTATCCGGCGTTTCCGGATAATACGATAATACCGGCCGTCTTGACAGAGGCGGAAAAACTCGGCCTGGTCCGGGTCGATCACCCAGTATTCCCTCACTCCGGCGGCTTCGCATTCGCATACGGTTTCGGCGAAACTCTCTCTTCTTACGTTTCCTTGCCGACAGTTGGTATCAGCCCCCGCACCACCGCCAGGCCCCTCTCATATACCTCTTCCGCCTCCCCCCTGCACATCCACCACCGCCGAGCCGCCTTCGGCGGCCAGGTGCGGCAGACAAGACCCGCCCTGAGAGACGGGATCCCGCTCCAACACATCCTTCCCGGCCGCCCGCTTGCGGGCAGAGGCCAGGGTCAAGTCCAGGAGTATGGTCAGGTGCGCTTGGGGCAGTCCCGCATCCAGGTTCCGCCATTGTTGCTCCAGTCTCAGGGCCATCCCGTAGACCCACCCGGAGGGGCAGTAGCGGTCAAGGATCAGGACATCTGTGTCACGGGCCAGAGAAAGGGTCTTCTCCTTCATCTCTTAGCGGTTGGCGATGGGATTGATCAGGAATCGAGTGTTCCCGTCCTCCATGTACGGCGGCACCCAGTATCAATAACTATCAGCTTAAGCGCCACGCCACCCAAAAAGCGGGAGGGGAGAGAACCAGAAAGACGGCTACCCCCACAGGGAACCGCCTTTCCTCTTTACGATAAAAAGCCAATTATCATCTTTTACATGTTTACTTGGCCCGCTCCCGCTTAATGCCATCGGCTATCCATGACCGCATGAGGGTTTGGTACGGGATTTCCCTCTCCCTGGCTATGATTTTGGCATCTTCGATCTGATATTCCCTTAGCCGCAAAGTTACCCTCTTCGACTTTTGCCTGTCCACTAGTTTTTTGGCAACCTCGGGTTCCAGTTCCAGATGAACGGGCTCACCTTCAGCATACTCCAAAGTATCGTGAGTGTCCCAAAAATCCGCTTCTGTCTTTTCACTCCCAAAGGCCGGGATCTCCTTAGCCACTTTTAAACCCCCTTCTCCCGCCGGTGATACCGTCGCTCCCACTGGTTCATATCCCTAGCAGTCACGACCCGGACTACGCCAGCGTCCTTGCGAATGCATACTACTGTAAGGTACCGCCCGTTACCGTCCTGGCCGTAAGCGGCAAGCCTATCCTCACCCAGATTCCTAATCAGAGGGATACCAAGGAAGACTTCCTCCACCTCATCCGGCATCAGGCCATGCCTTGCGAGTATATGGCCGGCGTTTCCAGAATCCCATTCAAAACCAATGACTCTCACCTGACCCTAGCATAGCTTGCCGTCATGCCGTTGCCAATACGCTTCAAAGAAATGGCATTTTGAAACGCAGTACAGTCGACTGGCGAGAGCCGCCCGGCCCCTGCGAACAGGACACCCCGGGCACATACGGCCCAGAACGAGATGTCCAAGAGAGGCAAGGCCTATATATAGTAGCCCGGCGGCCATGTAAATAAATGCATGGAGGGCTGCTGCAAGACATTTACACCCAAGAGAGGCTGACCAAATATCAGAACGAACACAAAGGGTAAAACCCGTCGCCAAACATCTGAAAACTCAGGGAGAGACATTAGAATGTTTTCTCTTTTTGATACAATCGGTAATTGCGAAGTCAATGCGAAGAAAAGCATCCCGGAAGGAGGGTTGGTGGGAAAAGGTGCTTCTCCCCCTGGCTACTTATTGCCCGGCATCTTTGGAGGTATCCCGCTCTCACATGGGACCCCGGTCTGGCATAGGCCGCAGCCGTAACCCTTTAGCACAAACCGCTCTTCCACATAAGGGGCGCAGGTAACCCCAGCGTGGTTCCAGCACTTTACCTTGTGGTGTCCCTTCCCGGTAATAGCACCTACCGGGCATGGTGGTGCCGACCGGGAGCTTGAGGACGTAGTACAGGATGGTGGCCGGAAAGACCCCCGGCCGTGATCTTAAAAGGTACCAGGTAAAGGCCCAGGGCGGCCCTTACTAACTCCTTATTCCCTGTCGTTGCCCGCGAAGAAATCACTTACTGAGGACAGAAACATCTTCGCTCCTGTTATTACTTTTGAAGCATCTTTTTCGTTAGTCACATAGAAATCATTATAATCTCCTTCTTCTCTTAAATCCCTGGCTTCCATTATCAATCGTCCGGCTTCCTTTGAAATTATTTCGGTTTTTACAAAATGCTGATTAAATAGAGAGATTACCCCTGAGTGTTTCCTGGAGTCTAGACTTTTAGTCGCGAGCATAGCTCTAGCCGCACTAAAGACAGCGTAATAAGCCCGGGATACTGCATCGGCGTATAGCCCGGATGCAAATAACAACCCTGCTGCATTGAGGCGTTCAAACGCAACAGAAAGTCTATGGTTCGCCAGCTCACGGTTTTCTACCTGGCCCACAAAACCGTCCCCTCACGGGCAATATTCACAGCAAAAGGAGCTTTGGCCAATAATAATTTGTCAAAATCTTTCTTTTCATATAACTTCAGAGAAATAAGCATACCATGCTCCAAATTAGCATCCAAGACAAAATCATATGCCTTGTCTCTTTCAAAAAGTTCTTTATCATCCACCAATATCAATACGTCAATGTCAGAATCAGGGCAAGATTTCCCCCGGGCTTTTGAACCAAAGACCTCAATTCGGTCAATGTTCCCCGGATAAAGACCGGTAATAAACTCAACAAACTGTTGAAGCACGCCTTTTTCGGCTAAACTCAGAAACCTGGTTTTAGACACGATCATCACCCCTAATACAACCGGGTCGGGAAACCGGGCTTGGCTACTTCTCTATTTATCCCGGTTTCCCCATCTTATTCCCGCTCCGCTCAAACGTCATACCATTTCCGCCATTCACGAGCGGGCAGTCCGCCTGGGCAAGGAAAGACTCCGGGCTGTTATACTATTCTCTCTCTGTCAACGTTTCCCTGCCAACAGTTGGTATCAACCCCCGCACCACCGCCAGTACTTTTTGCACTACCTCTTCCGCCGCCCCCCGGGCATCCACCACCGCCCAGCCGCCTTCGGCGGACAGGTGCCGGTAAGCCGCGGACACCCTACCCTGAAAGGCGGAATCCCGTTCCAACACATCCTTCCCTGCCGCCCTCTGGCGAGCCGTGGCCACTTCCATAGGCAGGTCCAGTAAGATGGTCAGGCCGGCTTTGGGCAGGCCCGCATCTAAGTTCTGCAGCCACTGTTGCTCCAGCCCCAGGGCCATCCCATAGGCCCAGCCAGAAGGGCAGTAGCGGTCCAGAATCAGGACGTCCATATCTTGTCCCAGGGAAAGGACCTTTTCCCTCATCTCGTAGCGGTTAGCCGAATACAGCATCTGGACTGCCGCGGGCGAAAGCAGTGCCCGGCCAGCCAGAAAGTCTTCGATTATTCTCCCCACAGGCGTCTCCAGGACGGGAAAGTGCAGAGTAGCCACCTTGAGTCCGGTCAGGTTCTTTTCCAGGAGGGCCACCTGGGTACCTTTACCCGCCAGATCGATTCCTTCGAAGTTGATCAGATAACCCAAGAAACAGCCTCCTCAGGATTTCTCTATTTTCTTGAAGCCCTCGCCCAGCACCTCGTGCACGTCGGCCAGGATAACGAAGCTGGACGGGTCCTGGTTGTAGACGATATCCTTCAGGCGGGTGACTTCGGCCCGGTTGACCACCACCAGGAGCATCTCCCGCAGTTGGCCCGTGTACATGCCGGTGACGTTCCAGGCGGTGGCACCCCGCCCCAGGCCCTCCATCACTTCACCGGCTATTTCCGGCACCCGGGGCGATATGATGAAAAAGGCCTTGGCGTAGGAGAGGCCCTCCTGGACCTGGTCCACCACCCAGGAGGTTATGAATATCGTGATCAGGGCGTACATGGTGAGATCGGTCGAGGCGAACACCACGCCGGCCAGCAGGGCGATGACCGCATCCACCAGAAAGAGCAGTTGCCCCACATTTACCCCGGTATAGGAGCGGATTACGGCCGCCGCCAGGTCGGTGCCGCCGGTGGTACCGCGGTAACGGAAAACCAGGCCCAGGCCGAGTCCTTCCACCACCCCGCCGAAGACGGCGGCTAGGAGAAGGTTGTGGGTAGGCGGGGAGACATAGGGAGCCAGGAGGTCGATGGCCAGCGAGAGGGCCACCGTCCCGTAGAGGGACCTTATGATCGGTTTGGTCCCCAGGCGGTACAGGCCCAGGATAAAGAGCGGGATGTTGAGAACCAGCATGGTGGTCCCAACCGGTAGCCTGAGCACGTAGTACAGGATGGTGGCCACGCCGGAAAGGCCACCGGCGGCGATCTTGAATGGTACCAGAAAGAGGTCCAGGCCCAGGGCGGCCAGGACCGCGCCTACGGTCACCCCCAGGAAGTCAAAAAAGATGCGCCTGGACTCCAACACGTTCACCCCCGAAATTGGGAACGGCCACCCCTCCATATTCTCTCCGGCTGTGGGGGGGTCCTTCCTGAAAGCCCGGCTGGACTTCAACCTACGCTTCCGGTTCCGAGGCAGTCGGTATGTCTCGATTCGTAACACGCCTCGCCCTGACGGACTTGAAATCACCGTCCGGGGCCTGCCGCAGAAACTTGTGCGGTAAGAGGAGCAGGTTAAGTCGGCCGCACAAATACGGGCCCTGGCTAGCCGGGCAGGCTGAAGGACAGTTGCAAACCACGACTAAGCCGGGCGCGAATATCTCTGAAATCATTTTCAAGGATGATTGGCTAAAAAGCCGCACGCATGGTAAACCTTATTCTTGTTGTTGGTTAAATGGATTCCAAATGCGCAAACCATGGTTAAGCAGATGGTAAAAGTCTTCGATATTGCGTGTAACTAAAACCGCTGAGCACAAAATAGCTGTAGCAGCAACAATGGCATCCGGCAATTTTAGCTTACGTTGATAAGTCTTTCTGCTTAAGGATCGTAAATCCGCCGCCTTTAGCGCTACTTCAGAATCTACGTCGACTATTTCGCCAAGATTTAAAATATCCCTAATCTTGATTCTTTCTTCTTGTGTGAGTTCATGGAAAGAAAATAGCTCCGCTTCAACTATGGTTGAAAAATAAACTTCAATATTATCATCCTCAAATTTCTCTGCTAGACCAACTACCTCTTCAACGCCATTGAGAATGTAAATGACTATATTAGTATCAACCAGGTATTTATTGAATACTGGCTCCTGACCGGTCATCTTCATCCTCCCTAATTCGTAACATCTCCTCCACCAAGTTACTACGATTTTTTAACATGCCGGCAGCGGCCCTTATGGCCCCTTTGGGTTTAATACGTTTAGTTGTTTTTATGGTTACCTTTTTGTGGGCAGGAGTGATGTCCACCCAATCACCGGGTTCAATTTTAGCCATCTTCAACACTTCCCCAATTGCAATCCTGCCATCTGGTTCTACTCTCTTTTTGACTGGCAACATAATTATCCCTCCAGATGCAATGTTGTTACCTTCCTGTTACACCATTTTGAGTTGACTGATCCTTTGCCCGTCCGTTTCGGCAACCGGAACCTTATTGTTACAGCTGATTCGAAAGGGGGTCGGCGCCTGTGTCCGTCCATCCTCCCGAAGGACAAAAATTCCCGGTGATGAGGAAGTCTTTCCCAGGGCGAAGCCCAAGGTAGCGCCTTTCAAGGACACCGGTCAGCTCTTACTAATCTTACAGGATAACTTTCTTGCCAGCAAGGCCGCTTTCGGCGGCTAAAGCAGGTGCTGCACCATCTGTATCAGCGGCGAAACACGCCCAGGCAAGCGACGAACTGTACGCCATTGCGAATCTGTTGACTTGCCACGAGTGGGACGTGGTCGGGAACCCGGACAAATTGGGCATGGTCTCGGATGACACGGAGAAGGGCCACGGGAATCGGTCAGCACTCAGGAATACAATCACTGCGGGCACCGAATGAAACTAGACCCTCTACCGGTGCCCGCAGCGCGGTATTGAGGGGAGAAGGTCACGCATCCCACCAGCGCTTCTTTCCCTTCTTCCGATCCGAAGGTCCTCTTGAACGAATAATCGTTGGCCCGGTTGTCCTCCCCGGTCTCCCCCCAAACCACCACCCCCATCCCGCTTCTTCTTGTCAACCTTATTATACCAGATGCCGTTGGCGGACCCAAGCCCCTTTTTTCCATCACGCTCAAAAGGGATCAGCCCGGCCCTTCCGGGTTGTCCCTGACTGGCCGCCTGACCTGACTCCGGCAGGCGTAATGTTTGGATTCATTTCCACACCTCTCCAGCGGTGGCTTGAAGCCGCCGTCCCAAGCCCCACCGTAAGCGGAATATTGCCCCAGCCGGACACTCCAACCAGTCCGCCGGGGACTTCCCCCTAAGCCGCCTTCCTGCTCTGGATCAGGGCCCAAACCGCCAGAAGCAAAGGTATCGCAAACTCGAATGTCCCGCCGCTGTAAAAAGGAACGACCGTGGCAACAAAATGGGCCATGGTGGCTATGTTGGGCCAATTATAGCCGGCCACGGCCAGCATGAGGAGACCGGCGGGCAACACCATGGGCCGGTAGCTCTTCAGGTTGAGCCACTGACCCAGGCCCAGCACGGTTACGTAATACCAGACCGCCGCCTTGACGAAGACTGATGCCACCCAGGAGATCAGCACCAGGCTCTCCAGGTGCTGAAAGAAACTCAGCAGGTTGATCTCGCGAGCCAGACTGTAAAGCGGCTGGGAGAGGCGGGCCGTCTCGTCGCCGAAGGCCATGGTCAGAGCCAGGGCATCCACAAGCATCAGCAACCCTATCCACAGAATTGACCGCGTCAGCAGCCGTCCGCCCCGTTCCGGGCGGGCCAGAAGGGGAAAAAACATCGCTCCGAGAAGGACTTCCCCCCGCCAGGCGCCGGGGGTCAGTGATCCCACCACTACAGGCGTCAGCCCTTTCTCCAGAAAGGGCCTGAGATTGGAAAAGTCATAGAGGCCGCCCGCCAGGGCGAACATGCCAAGAAAGATTACCAGGCTTACGGGCAAAAAGACGATCGCCAGACGGCCGATCATCTCCGCACCGCCGTATACCGCCACCCCGGCCAGGAAAAGGAGCAGGGCCGTGAGCATGAGGGACGGGGTCCGGGGCAGAAAGGCGATGTTCATGAAGTAGGCGAACTCGGCGGCGATCGTCTCGGTTACGTCGATAAACCACAGGATGTATAAGAACTGCAGGATCTTGCCACCGGCCGTGCCCAGAAGGATTTCCATCCAGTTAAAAAAATTGAAGCCGGGAAACCGGGTGGTAAGACAGCCGCAGGCCCAGGCCACCGCCAGCGCGGCGAGCGTCGCCGGTATAACGGTCAGCCAGGCGTCCCTGCCGGCGAAGCCGGCCGCTACGGAGGGCAGGAAGAAAAAGGCCGTGCCCAAGACAGTGAACATGAGCATGGTGACCAGCTCCGCCTCGGATATACGTCCGCCTTCCAACAACCCTTTCACCCCCTCCGGTCATGCGGGTTGGCCGGGGCCAACCACCGCCTGCACCGTTTCTTCCGATTCCCGCCATACGGCCGGCAGAAAGGCGGGCATGCCGCCCGGACAGGCTGCCGGTGCCGTTAGGGAGATCCTTGCACTAAATCGGGTTTTAGCTTCCTCTTCCGGACCAGGCTCAGCGCCGCCAGGAGAAGATCGGCAGGCAAAACCCGGTAACTGCGCAGGTTGAGCCACTGGGCCATGCCCAGCACGATTACGTAATACCAGACCGCCAGTTTGCAAAAGGCACCGGCCACCCAGGCAGCCAGCACGAAAACCTCCAGGTGCTGAAAAAAATGCAGCAGGTTGATCTCCCGGGCCAGGCTGTACACCGGCAGGGACAGCCTGGCCGTCTCGGAGGCCAGGTCGACAGCCAGCGCATCCAGAACCAGCAGGACCGTTATGTATAGGACCGCCCGGCATAGAACCCAGCCGCCGATCGAAGGGCGGGCCAGAAAGGGGAACAACATCGCCCCCAGAAACACTTCGTCGTGCCAGGTCCCGGGGGGCACTGCTCCTGCCACCACCGGCGCCATGCCTCTCTCCAGAAAGGGCAGGAGGTTGCTGAAATCATAAAGGCCGGCGGCCATGATCGTCAGGCCGAGGATGATAGCCAAGGTGACCGGCAATACCATAATAGAGAGGCGGCCGATCGTTTCCACGCCGCCGTAGACCGCCACACCGGTCAGAACAAGCAGCAGGGCGGTAAAGACCAGCGCCACAGGCAGGAAGGCGATGTTCATAAAATAGCCGAACTCGTTGATGATGACCGTGGTTATGTGGATGAACCAAAGCATGTAGAAAAACTGCAGGAGCCGGCCGCCCACCCTGCCCAGAAGGATCTCCGTCCAATCGAAAAAAACCAGTTCCGCCTCTGAAAGGCGACCGCCTTCGAGCAAACTTCCCACCTCCTGTCAGTAAGCAAGTTTAAGAGGGACTTGGCAGGTGTTCCTTCGGGGAGCGTCCAAGGAAGTGGATTCCCTGGCCGGGACCTCACAGGTCAGCCCGGATCTGCCACCACGTTCTTGCCGGGGAAACCTTTTCTCTTAACCCGACGGGGATTCAAGCTCTTACGGACCAGACTCAGGACCACCAGGATACCCGGTAATACGATGGTAAAAAGCATGAGGTCGAAAGGGGTGACCGAAGCGAGGAAATGGGTGAGTATGGCCACATTGGGCATATCATAGTTGGTCACGGCGGCCAGGAGAAGGCTGCCCGGCAGCACCAGCGGCCGGTAGCTCTTCAGGTTCAGCCACTGGGCCATACCGAGCATGGTCGCGTACTCCCAGGCCGCTACCTTGACGAAAATGCCCGCAAACCACATGATCAGCACCAGGGCCTCCATGTGCTGGAAAAAATGCATCAGGTTGATCTCCCGGGCCAGGCTGTAGACCGGCAGGGTCAGCCTGGCCGCCTCGTCTCCGAAAGCCAGGGTGACGGAGAGCGCATCCACAAGCAGCAAAAAGCCGATCCATAAATCGGCCCGGAAGAGCACCCAGCCTGCCTTTTCCGGGCGCTTCAGGAAGGGGAAAAACATCGCTCCCAGAAAGATTTCACTCCGCCAGCCCGCCGGAGGAAAGGTTCCGGCCAGCACCGGCGCGATACCCCTCTCCAAAATGGGCGTGAGGTTGGCAAAATCGTATAGACCGGCGGCCATTAGAGTAATTCCCATTGAGATAACGATGCTGACCGGCAAATAAACGATGGCCAACCGGCCGATCATTTCCACCCCGCCGTAAACCGCCACCCCGGTCAGGATCAGAAGTAGGATCGAAAAGACCAGGGGTGGCGTCACCGGCATGAAGGCGATGCGCACGAAGTAGACAAACTCGTTCACGATGATGCTGGT
This sequence comes from Spirochaetia bacterium, assembly GCA_035530395.1. Lineage (GTDB taxonomy): Bacteria > Bacillota > Desulfotomaculia > Desulfotomaculales > JAJYZD01 > JAJYZD01. The sequence continues at coordinate 5,432 of DATKUX010000155.1, read as the reverse complement.
TACGTGGAGAAACCACAGCACGTAGAAGAACTGCAGGATCTTGCCGCCCGTTTTGCCCAGGATGATTTCCGTCCAGTTGAAGAAATTGAAGCCGGAAAACCGGCTGGAGAGATAGCCGGTAAACAGGGCTACCAGAAATCCGGCCACCACCGCCAATATCGGGGTCAGCCAGACATCCCTCCCGGCAAAGGCGGCCGCGACGGCCGGCAGGAAAAAGAAGGCCGTTCCCATCACGGTATACATCATCATGGCGATTAGTTCCGCCTCGGATATGCGGCCCCCTTCCAGCAACGACCCCACCTCCTTCTCAGTGCAAGTCCAGGAGCGGCTTGGATGTCAGTCCGCTGGTGGTCACCTTCACATGCGCCTCTACCGATACAGGCAACTGCGGTAACTGGTCGGACCAGGTATCCTTGATGGTTTTCCACAGTTTGGGGTCGGACCGGTGCACCACCTGGGAAAAGCCGAAGATGTCGGACCGGTAGCCGGCAAGGGCTTTACTCAGAGCGGCCCCAACCTCCTTTTGCACGATCCGCCCCGCTCCCTGCTCCAGTTCCGTATAATCGGTGTCCTTGGTCAGGGTGATGGTGGAATCCGTCTCACCAACCACGGTCTCCGCGTCAATCCGCACGAAGATGGACGGTTGCCCTCCCGTTTTCCCCATCTTGACCGCGGCCCGGCTATGCAGGAGGTTTAGCGAAGTCATGCTGTTTCCGGTCGGCACCTCGATGGCGCCGCCCCGCTTGCCCTGCACCCACAGGAGGCCGTTGCTCTCTTCCTCGTTGAGCCAGCCCGCCAGGTGGCCTTCGCGGAACACGGCCGCGCCGGACAGGACAATCGACTGAAAGGGTTCGGGCAGCATCACGTGCCGCGCCTCCATGTCCGGCGGCGCCTGAAAGGCACTGCGGATCACCACCAGGCCGGCGGCCACCGGGCTCGACCCTTGAGCCGCCACCCCTTTGATGACGTCGGAAAGTGGAGTCACGGCATAGAAGCCGGAGAGTTCGCTCTTGTGCATGATGGCTTCCACCTGGGAACTGGGGGTCATCGAAAGCGGCGTGTTTTCATCAAAGAGACGGCTGATCGGGCTACGCGATACCACAAACCAGGCGTTGCGCCGCACCTCCCGGCTGCGGGTCAGAAAATCCAGGAGTTCCCGCAGGTCCCGCTCCCGGGCCAGGTCCTCGGACACGACAACCAGACGCAGACTGGAATAGAAAGGGCGACGGGGAATGATGCGGTTGAGCATGGTCAGGGCATGATCGACAGTCTGGCCCTGGGCACTGAAATTCTGGTAGGCCTTGATACCCTGAACCGGCCCCGCTCCGGCAGAGTGGGATATGGCCCGCGAATTCAGTATCTGCAGCGTCACCTTGATCTGACCGTGGGCACCCCGTTCCAGAGCCATACCGTCCACCAGGCCCAGCGTCTCCACTTCCCGCTGGTCCCAGCAGCCACCGGTGAATAGCATTAAGACCAGGGCCAGAGACAAAGCCAGTAGACGAAAAAGCACTAGTTATCCCTTCCCGGCCGGGCCAGCCAGTCCGGTTGCTGACGGCGGACGTTTTCCTTGGCGATCTGGCGGGGCCTAAGGGTCATGGCCCACCAGGGGGCCCTAACGAAGGTATCCTTCATCCCAGACGGTTCGAAGGGGGCGAAGGGTCCGTAATAGGCGGCGCCGAAGGAGCGCAGACTGAGCATGTGCATCAGGATGAGGAACAAACCGCCCATCAGGCCGAAAAGGCCCCAGAGGGCGGCCATGATCATCAGGGGGAAGCGCAGCAGGCGCAGGGTCAAACCCGTATTATAGGTGGGCAGCATGAAGGAAGCCATCAGGGCCAGGGCCACCACGATCACCATCTGGGGCGAAACGAGGCTGGCCGTTACCGCCACCTGCCCCAAAATGAGGGCGCCTACTATACTCACGGCCTGGCCCACCAGCACCGGTAGGCGGATGCCGGCCTCCCGCAGCATTTCCGTCGCCGCCTCCAGAAGCAGCGCCTCCACCACGGTGGGAAAGGGTATGCCCTCCCGGGAGGCGGCAATGCTCTCAAAGATCCGGGTGGGGATCATTTCCTGGTGATAGGTGATCACCGCGATGTAAAAGGAAGGCAGGGCGATGGCCATCCAAAAGGCGAAGAAGCGCAATATCCTGATGGCGCTGGCGAAGTAGTAGTTCTGATAGTAATCCTCCGGAACCTGGATCAGGTCGGTAAAGCGCACCGGCAGCCACAAGACTGTCGGGGTGCCGTCGGTAAAAAGGGCCACCCTGCCTTCCAAAAGGGCTGCGGCAATCCGGTCCGGCCGTTCGGTATTGCCCAGCTGGGGAAAGGGAGAATAGGGATTGTCCTGAATGAGCTCCTCCAGGTAGCCGCTCTCCAGTATCGCGTCGATCTTGATGCGCGTCAGCCTTTTTTTCACCTCGGCCACCAACTTGGGATCGACCAGACCCCGGACATACATGACCACAACAGTAGTTCTGCTGACCGTACCCAGGGTGAGGCTTTCCGCCGTCAGGTTGGGCGTTTTGAGCCGCTTGCGCACCAGGGACGTGTTGACCGCGATATTCTCGGTAAAGGCTTCCCGGGGGCCCCGCACCGCCGGTTCTATCTCGGACGTACCAACCGGGCGCTGCGGGTAGGCCTTCAGGCTCAGGGCAAGGGCCATCTCTTCGCCCTGTATCATGAGGATCACACAACCGGACATCAGGTAGGTGAACAACTCGGCCAGGTTTCTTATCGCCATGGTCTCCGGCACGCCCAGGAGATAGTCCCTGATCACTTGCAGGGGATCCCGGCCGCCGGGGTGGCCGGCCAGGGTGGATTCGAACATGAGTGGCCTGAGCACGGTGTCCTGGACATCCGCGGTATTGACCATGTTGTCCAGAAAGATAATGGCGCAGGGCAGTCCGTCCAGCAGCGCCACGCGGAAGCGCCGGAAAACGGCATCGTAACTGGCGCCGATAATCTCCCGCAGGCGGGCCAGGTTCTGATCCAGATCCCGGACTACCGGCACCCGGGCCAGTTCATCTTCCCGAAAATCAGGCCGCTCCTCCGGAGGGGATCCGGAAACCGGACCTTCCTTGTCACGGGTTTTCCCGAACCGGAAAAAGCCGGACATTCTCTCACCCCGCTTCTTTACCTATTCTCCTTTGCGGGCTGTCTTTTATGCCCGGAGGGGGTGAGGGAAAATATGGGGGAGGTCCGGAGCTCCTCAGCCGGAAAAAGGGAAGCCGCCAACAGCTTCACCACAGACCCAGTTGCGGCCCCGGCTTTAATACGGCACCGGAACGGGTAACAACATGAGCATCCGGGTAAAATAAAGGCTGGCAATGAAGCTATCACCCTGCGGGCAGGAGGGAGATGTTGCAGCCCTGCAAAGCACTCCGGGCAACCGGGTCATCCGCCACCCCAAGGCCTACGTGTCTACAATTGCAACCAGTGTCATTCACGCGCGAAATCCCTGGACAACAGTGGTTTAATCTCTTATATTCCCAGGCTTTGGACAGATATTTTTGGATAGCTACGTTAAGGAATTTCTATTTATCATCTGGGAAATCATCGTAAACATTAAGTCCAACCTAAATGATTCCATCTTATATTCATTCACAGGACGATTCGAAATGGCCACCAAGGTACTTGATAACAGATGGCTGCTTCTATATGTGGCGGTATTTATTTATGTCGTCTGGGACAGTTACCGTTCAACGGTAGACCTGAACAAGCTGAGTGTGTTAGCCGAATATAGCAAATCCCAGATCATACCGGTAAGTTTGGATTCTTTTGAGGTCCTGCTCGGCTCCTTTGCGGCTCTAGCCGCAATAACCCTCGACACCGCCGGCACCGAATTAGTCTTGTGGTCCTACCCGCACAGAATACTATTTATGGCCGTTTTTGCCTTCATCGCCGAGCCGTTGCTGACATACATGGACCTATACCGGCTGTATTCCTGGCGGTATTTCTACTCCTTCCCAATCTATATAACCCTTGGAATTATTCTGAAATTGCTGAGCGACTGGCTTTGGCAAAACAAGAACCGCGTCCTGCGGCGGAGTTGACCCGTCCGGTGCATACAGCCCCCGCTTCCCGCCCTTGGGCGAAGCCTGAAAAAACCAAAAGCCGGGCCCTCTGCCCGGCAAACGTACCTCCTGGTTGCTGGCCCCTCACCTCATGGTGACGATGATAGTGCCCGCCGTCAATATTACCGCCACTATGGTACCTATGGCCCAGTAGCGCAAAGTATCGATCTTCCCGTCCAAAATATCGAACTTCCCGTCTATCTTGCTATCCAGACGGCCGATCTCCTGGCTCAGGGTGCCAATCTCTCCATGCATCTCCTGGCGCAGGGTGCCAATCTCTCCATGCATCTCCTGGCGCAGAGAACCAATCTCCTGGCGCACAGTACCAATCTCCTGGTGGAATTCACCGGCCTGCCGGTCCATTTTGGCCTCCAGTTCCACCCTGAGATTGTTAATGGCCGTTAGAATATGAAAGCCCCAAGATTCGGGCACCTGGGGAGGATTTCCAAACCCGTTTTCAGCTTCCTGCGCCACTGCGCCCGCCTCCTTCGTGAGTCCCGCGTGGCCGAATATTTTTGTCTCCGACCGAAGCCACCGGTCGCCTCCGGTGCGGGGACAAGGCCCCCTTCGCTAGTGGAGCCGGCGAACACCAGTTCCTCACCTAGCCAATTAGGTAAATAATTACCTTAACAATAGTATATCATTATCTTGCCAGCCTAACAAGCGCTCTTTTTTCCGCTCCCTACCGGCTCTCCCGCAGTGCCTTTTCCCGCAGGAAAGCGGCGAGAAGGCATCTATCTCCCCGTCCATCACCGCGGCCACGTTGCCCACCTCCACGCCGGTGGTCCTTGACCAGAGAATAGGGGTGAAAGACGTAGGGCTACCTGGTGATTGACATGCAGACGTAATCATTATCTAGAATACCCTATGTATATCTGCTTAACTGATTCCCTACAAGCCAACTTAATCTCACTAAACACCATTGATCTGCCCAAAAGGCCAAATTTCAAACTATACTTCTCTACAAATCTCACTGGGCAAGAAAATTCCTTCCCGCCTACAGTGATCCTCATATCTTCCAGCTCCCATGCACTGCTCGCTCCACCCACGCCAGTTGAACTGACGGCGTGAAGTTGCTCTTTCCTTATGTTTAAGATCGTTATAACGTCTTTTGGCAATACAGTTACATCTGCACCAGAATCAACCAGCATTAAATAGGGCAATGAGATATTATTATATTGGAGTATGGCCTGAACTACAGGCCTGTAATCTCCGTGGAGATATCTATGTGGAAATACTTCGTCAAAATACATCTCAGTCATAACTATGCCTACTCCATCCCTGTCTTCCAACGGAAACAAGAAGAGGCGATCCAAAACCATGATCCTTGGCCTTTTCCCAAACATCGATCATG
>DATKUX010000154.1:0-9746 GCA_035530395.1 Spirochaetia bacterium | reverse complement strand
TGGCTGCGCCGGCTGGTCCGGTGGATCAGGATGGCGATGATCTCCTTACCCACCCCGGACTCCCCGGTAATCAGCACCGTCGAATCCACGTTGGCCAGCCGTAGCACCATGGCCAGGATTTTTTGCATGGGACGACTCTCGAAGACCATGTCGTCAACTTCTAAAAAACGGGCGCGCAGTTCCTGCAGTTCAGCATAATACCGGTCGGTGAGGAGGCGGTGTTTTTCGGCCTCCTCTATGGCCAGTTTCAACTTTTCCTGCATGGAGAGGATCTCACTGCGGTCCCTAAATACGGCCACCGCACCCACCAGCTGTTTGTCCTCAAAGACGGGGGTTATGTTGGCCACGATATCGACGCCCGCCGAGGCCACGAAGGAAGGGTCATCCACAACCGGTCTCCCTGTTTGGAGAACGCCCAGTACCCTGGAATCGGGTTCGATATCGCTGAGTTGCCGGTTCAGCACCTTGTGTACGGAGACGCCGAAAGTCCGGGTATAGGCAGGGTTGGCGTAGACGATGGAGCCCTTTTGATCCACCACCATAACCCCGTCGTAAATGGCATCCAGGATGTTGAAAAGCCAGCGTACCTGGGACTGGGTTTTGAGTAAGGCGGGATTGTTCACGGCCTGCCCGTCCGACAAAGGAATCACCAAAATTGCCGCGCGGAAGCCCCTGGATTTATCCATGGGGAGGAAGCGCGGCACACCCCCTTTCGTATTGCCAACCATTGGCTCTTTGCAGTAAACGACAATACTTCGCCGGTATGCCTTGGCAGATTCGTTTCCCCGTACCGTCCTTGATGTCAAAGTACCCGGTCTTTCTGACGGCCACCCGGCCACGCCAACTGCCTTTGTATTTACCCTTCGGGATGTTGGCCGCCACCAGGTCGCCGGTCTGGAAACCGCAGTGCTTCTTCTTCCGCTCCCGCCACCGATAGGGAAAGCCGTACTTGTCGATCCCGGCCATCTGCCGGTTGCCCCGACCGGTGGACGTGTAGACATCCACGAACGGCACAGCCACCGTTTCCGGGAGGGTTTTCCCCACGCACACGGCATCATAGTAGTGGGTCTTGGGCAGCTTCATAACCTGTGTGCGATTGTACTTCGTCAGGCCGCCGCTGCCGGTTTCCAGGGGAAGGCCGACAGCTTTCAGCTTTCGGTAGAGCGTCCACCTGGTGGCGTTCATCATTGCCGCATCCTTCAAGGGCTGCTTTAACTGTTGGAGCGCCTTCGGCAGGTTCTCCGCCCGGATCCGGTCGAGCTTTGCCCCGGAGGCCCGCAACTCTTCCAGCCATTCCTCCGGCTGCAGGTTGCCCTTAACCGTGTTGCACGTCTCGCAGGCGATGACCAGATTACTGGTCCGATCGGTGCCCTTCGGCCCGTGGTCCGGGTTCCTTGGCACCACATGCTCCACGTTCAGAACCGGGTCTCCGGAGGCACCCCGACAGTAAGCGCATTGGCGAGCAAACTTCTGCAACAGGTACTCCCGAACTTCGTAGCCGGCCAGGGTACCCTGCTGGTACTCCACCCCGGAGATGTCCGGATTCTCCATCAATTGCGTGTCGAACCGGACCAACTCCATTGCAACTCCGGTGATGGGCAGGAGTTTGCGCATCTTTGCCACCCAGGACAGGGTTTCCTCCACCCGGGCCCGGAGCGACGGCGGCAGCCAGGCATCCCGATGGCCGTTGTCAACGAAACGCCTGGCCTCATGGCACGGCCGGCAGTACCGGCTCCCGTGTTTGGCGTTCCCGCCGCAGGCCGCGCACTTCTCCGAATGCCGGTTGTTGAACCGGGGTTTCCGGTACCGGGTCTTCCGGTTCCGACGGGCACGACGCTGGCTGCGCCGGGCGTCCAGGTTCGCCTTGATGTCCGTCCGGTGAGAGCACTCATAGCAGCCGATGGTTTCCTTGCCATCCCGGACCACCGCGCCCCCGGTTACCTTCGAACCGGGATCCAGCTTCAGATCGAGGGGTTGCAAAACACTGTCCCCAACCACGCGGTCCCTGAGTCGGATCGTGAACGGCGCCAGATTGTGGACCACCGCCCGACCGCGCTCCAGGAGCAGCCGCGCCCGCTTCTCGGAACAGGGCATTAATGGTTTCTTGCGCTTGTCGAGTACATAAACCATGATTTCATCCTCTCTCCTTGCGGAGATCCCTTACGGGACCGGTTCCGCGCCGGGTTCGGCGCCCGGCATCTCTCCTCGCCGAAGTTATCCCGGCTTTGCGCCAGCGGCACTGCTCGCATAAAGTACGGGGATTACCGTGAATGTGCTGCGTGCAATGTTACATCCACCCCTGCTCGCTTTTTAACCGCCGGCGGCAGCTCCTGGGACTGGAGAAGCATCCCAGGGTGCCCTAACCGGAATAACGTAGCCTGCTCGCTCGGGGATCCCGGCAGACTTGGGCTGGTCATAGCGCCCTCGCGGGCTTTCTCGCCTAAATCCAGAGGCTGTCGGAGGAGAGCCTCCTCAAGCACCCGGCTTTAGCCGTGGGGTCTATGACCTGCCGACTTCTCGCGTAGCCCATGCTGCGGCGATTATATCACGGTCAACCGGAGGGAGGAAGGCAAAGCCCGGGGATTGTCGCTACGTCGGGTTGGCGGCGGGTAAATGAACCCCGAAAGGATGGGGAAGGAGCTACCTCCTGATGATTCAGCGCTGGGGAAATACTCATTTCTCGTGACTTGCATACTTTACAAACCTGTACCCGGTAACCCCATACCCCATATTTTCATAGAATTCGTGGGCTTGTTCTTCCCTCCCAAAGCCACTTACCAGCCAGGTTCCGATGCACCCTTGATCGGCTGCCAGCTTTTCGGCGTAGTCAATCATGAACCTTCCTGCTCCCTTGCCCCTCTCTGTGCTATCGACAACTATTGTGGAAACCTCGCCAAACTTACTGACTTCCTCCAGGTTGTTCCTGATGCGAAAGCCAATTAATCCCACTACCCTACCATTTTCTTCGCAAACATAAAGGCTATCATACGGACTGTTTGCCACAAACAGAAGCCGGTCCTGCATTTGCTCAGGGAAAACTTCGTGGCCGGTTAGACCACGCATGAGACCGCACAATACCGGGATATCCTTTTTGTCAGCTTCGCGTATATGGTAGGCCAAATCTTTCCCTCCCCGGACAGCATGCCGTATTCACCTGGTTTATGAATTCACCGCATCTTCTCGTTAGGGCCGTTGCATCGCCCTGCGTTCCTTATTTTATGGTGACGGCAGCGGCCTTGATTTCGACCGTTCGCCAGGACGGAACTGGCCGGGGGGTGATATTCAGAGTAAATTCGCATCTCGGGATATGATCGGGCAACGGCGGGGTTACTATGAAGCTATTTTGAATAGTTTTACCTTGCCCGCTACCGGAGTACTGCACGCAGGTATACGCGGGGCTAATAGACAAGTCTACTTGGGGATAGCTTATCGCCAAGTCTTCGTCATCGGTTTCCATCGTTATTTCACTGTAGACCACACTGGCATTCTGATATTGTTTCATGTAAGTAATCGCATAGACCGCACCATCCACCTCAACTGATTTAATAATCGGGATGAAGCGTAGAAATCCGGTGGGTACTGGCGGTGCATGGAAAAAATGATCGCGAAAGAGAGCGATAAAGACGAGCCGAACCATATCCTCATTGAGTCCGTACCGTTGGCACCATGTTTCAATATGGTCTACGCCTGGAAACCCAGGGTTGTTCCCCGAAACATCTTTGCGCTTGGCTATTAACGCACATAACTGCTCGTCAATTGGATCCAATTCCTCGCAGTAATAATCAGTTGGTGGATGAAACGTCGTTTTCGTCAAAACAGATCTCATAATCGACCCCTCCTTCATTTACACGTCTTTCCCTCCGCCTCATTCTAAGATGGAGTGAGTTGACTGGGATGTCCGTACCTATGACCCAAACACGCATTCTATTATTTCTAGACCTGAACATAACACAATTTCTACTGCAAAGTTGCAAATTCCTGCTTTTAGTAGGCGATATTTCCTCCCTTGATTCGGACATCGGTCAAAAGTATCTGTCGAATATGTAACCCGAAAATCGGCGGCTAAAAACAGTGATGCCGCCAATCCGTTTCGAGCAAAGTACTTTTCCGGCAATCTGGGTGCTGCCCCTGCTCGTCCCCATACTAGCACCGCCGGGTTGAGGCCTTTGCCCTCCCAGGATACGACGACCGTGGGGCCGACGATGAATGCCAGAGCCGCAAACATGCTAGCAGTGACTACGCCATATGCTGGAGTCTCGGAATTGGGTAAAGGTCAAGGTGCCGGGTTGCGGCAGAGAAATACCTCCGGAAACCAGAGGGCGGGGACGGTCTTATTAGTGAACACCACCGGGCGCCTTATTTCACCGGCGTAAGCCGGTATTTGCGGGCCTTGCGCAGAACCGTGGAATGATCAATGGACAAAAGCCTAGCCGCCGCGCGGCTCGTTCCGGCCAGGGCCAGGGCTCTGGTCAGCAGGTTCTTTTCCAGTTGGGCCCGCGCCTCCTTCCATGGCATGACCTCGGTTATTCCTAAAAGAGGACCTGCGCAGGCCGTTTTGAAGTATCCCGCCATAATTTCATCCTGCAGATCAATGACATCGCGATCGGCACACACTACCAGACGTTCGATCAGGTTTTCCAGTTCCCGTACATTGCCCGGCCAGTCATACTGTTCCAAACAACGCAAGACTTCCGGCGCCAGTTTTTTTTCCAACTGATAGCGACGGTTGTATTTAGCCAGGAAGAGTCTGGTCAACTGGATGATATCCCTGGGTCTTTCCCTGAGTGGGGGAACATGGATGGGAACCACATTCAGCCGGTAAAAGAGATCCTTCCGAAAGTTCCCGTTTTCCGCCATGGCTTTCAGGTCCCGATTGGAGGCCGCCAATATACGGACATCCAGGCTGATGGGCTTGAGACCGCCGATACGCATGATTTCTTGCTCCTGAATAGCCCGCAAAAGCTTAACTTGGAGAAATAAAGGCAATTCGCCGATTTCATCCAGTAAAATAGTACCATGATTGGCTATTTCCAATAAGCCCAGCTTTCCCTCCGGGCTGGCGCCGGTAAACGAGCCTTTCTCATAGCCGAACAGTTCCGACTCAAGAAGACTTTCCGGGATGGCCCCGCAGTTGATGGTAACGAAGGCTTCTCCGCTACGCCGGCTTGTCCGGTGGATCAGCCTGGCGACTATTTCCTTGCCGACACCGGATTCCCCGGTAATCAAAACTGTTGAATCCACGTTAACCAGTCGCAGGATTAGGGCCATGATCTTTTGCATGGCGCGGCTCTCGAAAACGACATCGCCGATATCCAGGAAACGCGCCCGCAATTCCTGTAGTTCGGAGTAATACCGGTCGGTCAGCTGACGGTTCTTCTCCGCTTCCTCCATGGTCAGCCGCATTTTTTCCTGCATGGAAAGAATCTCGGTGCGGTCCCGAAATACGGCAACCGCTCCCACCAGCTCGTTTTCTTCAAAGATGGGGGTGATGTTGGACACGATACTGGTTCCGGCCGAGACCACGAAGGACGGATCATCCACGACGGGTTCCCCTGTTTGGAGAACATCCATCATACGGGCACCGGGTTCAATATCGCTGAGTTTGCGGTTTAATACCTTTTGCACGGGCACGCCGAAAGTTCTGGTATACGCAGGGTTGGCATAAACGATGGATCCGTTCTTATCCACCACCATAACTCCGTCGTAGATGGCATCGAGTATTTTGAAAAGCCAGCGTACCTGGGATTGGGTTTGGAGCAAAGCAAGGTTGTTTACGGCCTGCTCGTCCGGCAGGGGAATCACCTCACGGGTTAAATTTTCGCGACATTCGCACAGGGTTTCTACCGCGATTATATCACGGCCTAACACAGCAGGAAAACCGTCCGGAAAGTGAACCAGGGGATGGGTTGTAAAGCGGTGACTCATTCTGCTAAAGTAGAGACGGGAACTGATGTCCGCTTAACGGGAAGGCCCGGCTGCCCGTGCCCGTTGCCCGTTAACCGGCACCATGGAAGGATTTTGATGCTGTGACCGGTTTTGAGAGGGTATCACTGGCCATCAACCACCGGGAAGCCGACCGGGTGCCCAAGGGAGAGTGGACTCTGGGCCCCAGCTTGATCAGCGGTCTCCTGGGCAAAGAGGGTCCGCCCGCCTGGGAGGACGAAGCGGCCGCACGGGAACTGTTGGGCATGGATTTGGTAGCCGTAGCGCCGCCGGATCCGGACCGGACCGCACCCGACCCCGACAGGCTGGACTACTCCCTGTTCCACCGTTGGCGGCAGGAGACGGACCTTTTTGTCTTCGCCCTCATCGACGGCCCATTCGAGCGAGCGGCCCACCGGATGGGCTTTCTGGAATTCCTCGCCGCGGTGGGCAAACAGGACGACCGGATTGAAAAGATGGCAGCCAGGGAAGCCGAACTCGGCCTGGAATCGGCCCGCCGCTGCCTGCGAGCCGGGGCCCACGGCGTAATCCTGGCCGATGACATTGCCTATAACCGGGGAACATTCATTCGACCGGCTCTTTTACGCCGGACTTTTCTGCCCCTCTGGCGCGACCAGGTCCAGGCCCTGGACGGGGTGCCGGTCTTCTTTCACTCCGACGGCAACCTTTCGGACTTGTTGCCCGACCTGGCGTCCGCCCGTTTCCACGGCCTCCATTCCCTGGAACCAACCGCCGGCATGGACATGGCCCGCATCAAACAGGAATACGGCCCTAAACTGTGCCTCTGGGGCAATGTCGACCTGGGTTGGCTGGCAGGGCAAGAGGATGAAGATGAGATTGAGGACGGGGTCCAGGATCTCCTGCAGGCAGCCGCGGCCGGCGGCGGCTACATCTTCGGCACCTCCAGCGGATGCTTGGGGGATGACCTGCCACCGGACCGGGTACTGGGCCTGTACAAGGCGGCCGGGAAGTACAACCGGTACCCGGAATAGGCCAAAAACCACTGTTGGATCCCGAACGCAAGAAATACCGGGGGCTCCAGCATCTGCAGCTAACCTTCGGTATTACACTGAAGAACACAAATGGCGGCAGACGGCTGATCATCGACCATAACGAGCTTAAACAAAGCCTCTTTGTTCTGGGAATTACTCTATTGACCTCCACAAGTGGTTTCTGTTGATTATTAGGGGTTTATCTCCTTCTTCCCTTTATTTAACTCGATATTCGATATAAATCTCCTGCTGGCCCTTGAAAGATTTATAAAATTATATGATTCTTGGGAGATGGTCAGGGGGTTTTTACACCAGAATCATTAATGGTCGCGGTTCTAGTGTATCTCGCTGTACTCGTCAATCGCATCTTGCCACTCTTTGAGTTTAACATCGGACATTTTATCGATGTTCATTTCGGTGACCATTAGACCTGTTTTTCTGTATGCATAAATCATAGCCGGGTCTATACCAGATCGCGTCATGTATTCGGCAACCTGATTTGACATCTCTTCTTCTTTGCCGACGAGATCGAAAAAAACCGGGTCGTTGGGTCCCGGTTCCCGTCCAAACGTAGCTACAAACTTCTCCCTTTGCTTTTCGAGAGCCTCTATCACCTGTGGATCAAGCTGTATGGCCTCGCATACGACACCATCGGTGTCAACGGTGTACCTGATACCTTTAGATAGACAACAGTTTTTATACTTCTTACCGCTGCCGCATGGACACTGGTCGTTTCTAGGGTACTTCGTTCTGCTCTTCACAGTAACCCCTCCTTGTATTGTTTGTGCGTACCTCCTGGGGGATCATGGCAAAGAATCCCATTCGCAGCGATGCAGTTGGACCTGCCTAAGTCCTATTTGGGAATACCCGGACCAGAGTTGGCCCATAGATCTAACAGCCACTCCGCTACCGGACTGTGTTTACTCAAGGTAGAGAGTCAGGATGAATTCCTCTCCCCTCTCCTCTAGGCCGGGTTCTTTCCCCACCCGGCTTTTCATCTGCCTTATGATCATGGGGATGCCCCGGCCCAAATGGTCCATATACCGAAGGTTTTCCATGTATTTGAGGAGGAAGGGGTTGCGGGAAAAAGAAACGCCGACCTTCATCTTTTCTATGGTAACGGTATTAGGGAGACGGCCCGGACTACGTACCTCGACCCGGTCGGCAAAACGAAAAACCCTTACCCTGGAGCCGGTGATGCTATAATTTCTGTGCACCACGGCGTTCACCAGAGCTTCCCGAATTACCACGGTCGGTAATATGTCCTTGTCCTCGCGTTTTAGACCGCGGATTTGGGCAGGTACGGGGATGCTATCACGGATAATCGTAGCGCACCGATCCACCACATCCGGTAGTGTACCATCGATTTTCTTCTGGTCCAATATTTCAGTAGTTACGTCTCCCCCGTGAGACCTGCAAAATTACCGCTGGCTGCTGGTAGTTAATGGTATTCGTGGGGTCGGAATTCCATTAAGATTGGTCGTTTCACGGTTGCAATAGTTTGTCGTGGATAGTGTGATAAGTAGGGCGCGAAAATGAGCACAAACACCCTATCGGGGTAGGGCCCCGATTTTTATGGGAAATGCCGGAGTGAAGCTTTGGCTATGCCGCCTTCTGGCGGCGGTTGTTCATCTGGGCTTGTGCCAGAGTGCCGGCCAGGAACGTGATTATGGTGATCATGACGTCTACAAATGACTTATGGATTCCCCGCCGGGTCATGTCTGCGAGCGCCAGGTGTTCCTTTAATACGGAGAACCATCGTTCAATCGAACTGCGGTGGCTGTAAATGTTCCGCCACTTATCGCTGTCCCGGTGGGGGGAATTGAACAGTCGCGGATTATCCGTTATGTGCAGCCGGGTGATTAGTCCATAGGCCTTGTCGCAGTTGCAGTCGTGCTGGCAATCAATCTTTTGTCCGACTGCCTTTGGGCAACGAAACTTAATGGTTTGGTGTTTGCGGTCGGCACCCCAGTAAGCCATGGGATGTCCCCCAGGGCAAAGGGGAGTGCCCTTTTCGGTGAACCCCTTGGGCGGCTCCTTTTGATTACGCTTGTTGATCTTGATGATTGCCTGGCCCTCTAATTCGAGAGCAAGTTTGTAAAGCTCCATGCGGTCGTACCCAGCATCATTGACGTAATAAGCTGGCGCAAAACCGAAAATGGCTTCGTGCCGACAGCAGGCTTCCTGCATCAGCCAGGATGCCACCCCAAGATCCATATCCGAGACATTGGCCGGAGCCTCCAGGCCAGCCAGTGGAATGATTCCCAAGTCGGTCAGTACACAGGCAGCGTGGTATTTGTACCCATAGAACATCTCTGTTTCTTCGTCGGATGCCGTTCGGTGGCCGAAGGCCGATCCTAAGGGGGACACTTTTTCTGTGTCTTGATTTTCATCGGACTCCCTTTTCCTTTTGGCGGGCGCTTCCCGGGCTGGGATGTCTGTACTATCCAGAATTATCATGCCATGGCTGGAAGCGAACGGCGCCAGACATTGCAGTAGATCTATGGCTAGCTTGTCAAGTAAATCGTGGCCGGACTTCTTTTTCAATTCGTCTTGAAACCTGTAGAAAACGGTGGCCGAGGGCCGGTCGCGCCGATAATCGAAACCACACCAGTGAAGGAACTGTGGCGCGTACCTAAGGCACGTTACCAGAGCCTCAACACTTGGCAAGCCTAGGAGGGTGTTGCAAAAGAACCTCTTGAGATGTTCTTTTCGATGGAGGACTGCTTTGAAAAGCGGTCCTCACCGTTAAACCATGGCAAAGATTACTTTTTATGATAGGCTAAGTTGCGATTAATTCAAGAAAAACCC
>DATKUX010000153.1:0-27655 GCA_035530395.1 Spirochaetia bacterium | reverse complement strand
TTTCGTTCTCCTCCATCGCCATTAATCCGGCCACCCAGGTAAACACTTCCTGGAACACGGTGGTATTCAGGGAATAGACGATGTGCTGCCCCCGGCGCTCATCCTGGACCAGCCCGGCGTGCTTGAGCAGGTTCAGGTGGTGGGAAATGCTCGGCCGGGAGATGGGAAACTGATCGGCGATCTCACCGGCCGTCAGATCACCCTGCCGCAAGAGTTGCAGAATGCGGCGCCGGGTGGGATCGGCCAGGGCCTTAAACAATAGATTCAATCCGGTCTCCCACCTTGCTTTAGATATTTAGGCATTCATCTAAATACATTATAGTCCACCGCCGTGAACTGTCAATAGGCTTCAGGCCTTTTCCATCATGTTCCTCTTCGTCAGCACCGGCTGTTCCCGCGAGGCCGTAACCCCTTACCCGTCGCGCATCCGTGTACCTTTCAGACAATCGACTAACGATATTTATAATTTCTCAAAAGTATTCTTCAACAACAATGCATCTTTCTCTACCAGAGGCCCCTCTGCAATTATACATCCTTTGACGTTAAAATCTTTTATGGCTTTTAAGCACTCCGAATAATTGAAATCACTTTCTAATAAGGGAAGATGGTTTTTCTCGCCTTTTTCATTATAGTTTATTCCACCCATGTGGATGTGCAAATCATCTAGAGCAGACCTACCCAACTTATCCAGCACGTATTGCAGTATTTTTACAAAATCATCATAGCCTTTTAAACTGCCATTTTTTCTTGCATGTATATGAGAAAAGTCAATACATAACTTGCATGAACATATTTCTTTACAAAGATTAACTAATTCTTCAAGGGTTCCAAACTGGGTCCCTCTTCCGGTAGTCTCAAGCCTATAATCTATTCCCTTATATGGAAGCCTGGATAGGTTTGCTTTTATCGTATTATAGGCCTCCTCCTTTGAGTCCTTCAGATAGAAACCGGGATGAAATACCAGGCTTCTCCCCTCAACCTTTGCTAATCCGTCCATTGCTTTTGTTATCCTTTCCATCGATTGTTCTTGCTTTTCAGACTCATTTGCATTTAGATTTACATAATGCGATCCATGGGCCGACAGGTAAAAATCATTATCTAACTTAGTTTTTAATATTATATCTTTGTTTTTATCCGTCACATTGACATTTCTTACAAAAAGAAGCTCCATTGCATCAAGCCCTATTGATTTTATATAGTCAATGCCGGATGCATAGTTAATTTTCTTTGATCCACTGTCTATTGGCAAGCCCGATATTCCAAATAATAGTTTATCCATATCTTCTATCCCTTTACTTTCAACATTCGGTAAACCCGACTGAGAAATTAGCCGTGTCAAGAAACCCGGTGCCAATAAGCCGTACGGCATCGCTTGTATCCTGAGGCTATCTCCACCACCGTCACCACCCGGGACAGACTGAATTCCTCTTCCAACATGTTCTATTTCTCTTCTGCGAGACAGTATTTCTGGTCTAACTACCCTACCAAGAGGAAAAAGATGGACCCGCGCAGAATTCCCCCTTATCGCCACCGGCCGTTCCCGGGGCGGCTACCCGCGGACCGGCCGAAACGGCTGAAATCTCTAACAGTTCTGAGGTGAGGCCCTTGTCCGAAAAGGTAAAAGCCAGCCGGATCGAAACATCGGTGCCCATGGAAAAACTCCTGGCCGACCTGGAACGTTACCGGGAGTTGGCCGTCTCCCTGGGGGCCACGGACGCCAAAGTGATTCCCGCCAACCTGGTCAGCGTGGACGAGCGGGTGCGCTTAAAGTGCGCCTTCCCCCGCTGCCACCTCTACGGCGAAAGTCCCAACTGCCCGCCCTATACCCCGGAGCCGGAATTCATGCGCAAGGCGCTCTCCCGGTTCCACTTCGCCGTCCTCATTAAGCACGAGGTCAACCCCAAGGCCGACTTCATCGACGACAAAGTCTGGCACCGCGGACACGAAGCGCATCAGCACGACACCGGCTCGGTGGTATCGCAAATCGAAGCCCTGGCCTTCAACGACGGTCATTACTTCGCCGTTGGTTTCGGTGCCGGTGGTTGCAAGACCACCCTCTGCCGGGGCATGTACTGCCAGTTCCTCGACTCGGGGCGCTGCCGTTTCCCCCTACGCTCCCGCCCTTCCATGGAAGGTGTGGGCATCGACGTCTATGACCTGGTGGCCAGGGTTGGCTGGGAGATCTACCCCGTGGCCCACGCCGACGTGGACCCCGATTCGATCAAGTGCGCCGTTTCCATAGGCATAGTATTTGTTCGCTAAGGAGGGGATAGAGATGAAGGATATCATTGAAACCCTGGACGACTATATCGATGAGAAGAACCCCAGTCGCTTGGCCAAACTGTCCAGCAACATCCAGTTCCGCCGCCTTACCCTTACCCTGCTGCGGGAAATCCTGCGGGAGCTGAGGCAGCTCAATGCCAACAGAGAGAAGTAAATAAGAAACTCCTATTGGTTACGGCTAGTCCGGGTTAACAAAGAAGCCAAGGGTGAACACCGAGGCCTACGGGGGAAAAGACGGAGGCAGGGCCGGCTAGGAAACGGTTCGTTCTCTTTGAGCTGCCGGCTCACCCCCACGGCGGTAAGTGCGAGCAGTAGTGAATAAAACGTTAAGGCTACAGTGAGGTTCCATCGCAAGGCGATCAAAGTACCAATCAGCGGGCCGGCCATCAGCCCCAGAGAGTAGGCCGTATTTATGATGCCGTAGGCCGTACCGTACATGCTGCCGTTGGAGCAAGCGGCCTCCGTTTTAAGACCAGAAGCAACGTTATTGGCTAAACCTTCGGTGGCATCGGCCAGCATGGGTAGTGCCGTGGCGGAGGAAGTGCCGGAGACCATACCAAGGAAAACGAGAAGCAAGGCCTCCACCCCCAGGGTGGGGGCCTTGCCGAGCCAGGGGGCGATGGCGGCCGTGGCCAGCAGGCCACCGACCAGCAGTGGTTTGCGCCCCCAACGGTCGGATAAGTGACCAATAACCGGCTGGCACAGGGCAAAGGCCAGGCTAAGCGCACCGAATAACGCGCCCGTTCCGGCACTGGTCAGGCCAAAGCGGTGATTGAGATCCACGGGCAGCAATGGCTCCAGCAGGCCAAAGCCGAAACTTCCGACCACGGTAACAGCCACGCTCCACAAAATGTTGCGATCGCGCAACATTTTAATGCCCGGCTGCCGGCCCTGCCCCGGGATGGATTTGATTTTGGGCAGCGGGTAACGCCACAGTAAAACACTCAATACTGCGCCCACCACGGCGGTAAGCAAAAAAGGGAAGAGATAGCCGGTATACTGGTAAAGAACCCCGCCCAGTACCGGACCGGCGATGGTGCCGAGCCCGGTGCTCGTCATTACCAGGCCCATCTTTTGACCGCGCAGGTGCGTGGGGTAAAGTGACGCCACCAGGGCTAAACCGGCGGACCAGGTTGCCGCCGAAGCTATTCCCTGGAGCAGACGGCTGACGGTAAGCATGAGAAAATTTCCTGAAAAGGCGAATAGCACGGTGGACAGGGTTAATCCGAGCATGCCCGGTAGCAGCACCGGTTTATAGCCGTAGCGATCGCAGGCCAGGCCCATGGGCACGCCGGCCAGTAGCAAACCAGCCGAATAGGCGGCGAAAATAACTCCCACTCCGCCGGGAGAGATCCCCAGCCTGGCGGCGTAATAAGGCACTACCGGTACAATGATCCCGTAGAGCAGTGTATCGACAAAGACGGCCAGATTGATTAACAGGAATATCTTCTGAATCTTTACTGTTTTCTGCCTGGAGAATTCTTCGTTCAGCTTCACACAATGATTTTATCCTATGTTGCAAATGCTGACAAGATCTTCCTCGGCATTGCGTACGTGCTGTACAATACCGCCAAGATGAAGACCATATAATTTTCTAGACCCTGAAAAAGAAGACGCCCTCCCCTAAGGGCGTCTTCTTTTATGGTACATGGCCCGTCCCACCAGGCCAGAACAGACTTTCCCTGCCATCTATGGAAGGAAAATGCATTTGTCCATGGAATACTTACCTATCAAGTACCAGTTAAGGAGCGAGTGCCCTATGTCCAAGCCAAGCACCCGTCCCCGGCAGGAAAGGCTTCTCCTGAAACGCTCAGCCCTCCTGCTGATCCTCCTGACCACAACCTTGATCCTCTCCGGCGCCTGCCTGGAAAGGAAGAACGTTACTCTCCAAATCGGCAGCCAAAGAGAAACCCTGACCAGCTACGCCTTTACCGTAGGACAATTCCTGGCAGGCGCCGGCGTCACCATGGGTCCCCTGGACCGGGTTGAGCCGGGCCCCGATACCGAGCTCAAGGACGGGACCAGTGTAGCGGTCTACCGTGCCGTGCCCGTGACCGTGACGGCGGACGACACCGTACGGCGCCTCTTCACCACCCGCAATACGGTAGCCGCTGTGCTGGCCGAAGCAGGCGTAACTCTGGCGGGTTTGGACCGGGTGGAACCGGGCCTTGGCTCCCCCGTCACGGCTGACATGCAAATCAAAGTTCTCCGGGTCGTCTCCCGTCAGGAAACCCGGGAAGTCACCGTACCCTTCACCACCCTGGCCCTGGCCGATGCCCGGCTCGCCGGCGGTTCAACCAATCTCCTCCAGGCCGGGCAACCCGGTCTGGCCCGGCAGGTTTGGCACATGGTGTACACCAATGGAGCCCTGACCGCCGCCACCCTGGTCAGCGAAGCCCTTCTGACGGCACCGAAACCGGCCATCCTGGCGGTGACCCAGACCCCGGAGGCCAACCGGGGGGGCATGCCGAACCTCTATACCAGGCAGGTGACGATGCTGGCCACAGCCTATGCCCCCACCGGTAACCACACCGCCACCGGCACCGTACCGGAGGTGGGCACCATCGCCGTGGACCCCCGGGTCATACCCCTCGGAACGCGGCTGTACGTGCAGGGGTACGGTTATGCTACGGCTCTGGACACCGGCGGGGCGATCAAGGGTAACCGGGTCGACCTGTTTATGGACACCGAAAGGGAAGCATCGGATTGGGGCGTGCGTGACGTGCAGGTCTACGTCCTGTCCTGAGGCAGGGCCACCCGCTGGGGCCCCGTATAGACGTTGAGACGGTCGCCGCGGACGAAGCCGACCACGGTGATGTTCAGGTTGGCGGCCATCTGCAGGGCGAAGTCGGTCGCCGCGGACCGGGAGGCAATAAGGGGCACCCGGGCCCGGGCAGCCTTCACTACCATCTCCGAGGAAATACGGCCGGAAAGGAAAATCATCTTGTCGTCCAGGGGAACCCCGTCCAGAAAGGCCCGGCCAAGCACCTTATCAACCGCGTTATGCCGCCCGATGTCCTCACGGAAATACACCACCCGCTCGACCGAACAAAGGGCCGCCCCGTGCGTCCCCCCCGTTTCCCGGAAAACCCCGGCCCGTTCCTCCCTTTCCCGGTCCAACTGCCTGATCCGCTCGGGCGTAATCACCAGCGTGGCCTCCACCGGCTGGAGGTTGGTATCGTTCATGAAGTAGACGGTGGAGCGCCCCCGCCCGCAGCAGGAAGCCAGACACCGCTTGAGGAAGAGTTCTTCAACCTTTTTGACATCCCGCCCGGTTTCGACCCAGACCAGGCCTTCCTCCGGCCTGATGCGGATGTCCAGAAGATCCGGCCTCTCCGCCACGATCCCCTCGACCAGCAGAAAGCCGGCCACCAAGTCCTCAATGGCCGCCGGCGAGCAGACCAGGGTTACAAACTCCTGGTCGTTCAAAAAGACGGTAACGGGTACCTCCCTGACTACCCGGTCCGACCCGGAAGTCGCCACGCCACCCGCCACCCGGAGCAGTGGTACGGCCGTGGTCATGTTATCTGCCTTCTCCGTTGTGAAGCCTCCTCGCTTCCCGCCTTGCGGGAACTAGTAGAGTATTTCAAAAGTTCTTTCCCGATCGCATCCATTAGAATTCGGTCAGGGTAAAGGAGAATTCCCCAGTCAGCATTTCAACAAGTTCAGGAAGTGTACCTTGAAAAGGTGTTGCCTCCCATTTGCCCCGGTGATCAGCCATACCAAGTTGAAAGGAATCAAGGCCGATACATGTTAAGCGGGCCCGGTTAGTTTTTTCACCATCATCCTCTGAATATATGACGAGATGATCTCCCCTTGCCAATACCTTTAGATGATTCAATCCTTTATCTGTTAGTAATTGTGCAACTTCGGCACACCGAGAATCAGTGGTGATTTTTCGAACACCAGGGATTTTGTCAGCAGGTGTTCCTTTCCTGCCCTTCATTACTACGCCGCCTCCTTTTTCTGGGACTGCATCGGATATCCCCGAAATGTCCAATTAAATGGATGTCCGTCTTTTTCGTTCCATCTTTTAATAAAAGCCATTACCTGCTCTTTTAAGTCATCTGTTGAGCAAAAGCTCCCATGCTTTAGGGAGCGCTTCTGTAGAATTGAAAAAAAGATCTCTACTTGATTTACCCATGAGGCATGAAGGGGAGTGTAGTGAAACTGAAACTTTTCGTCATGCTTTTGGTTAAACTCTCTCCAACGTTTATCTGGGCCATCGTAATGAATATTGAGATTGTCCCAAATAATAATGATTTTTGACGCATCTTTATATTTAACAGCAACATTCTCCATGAAGTCTACCAAGTCAGGGCCAGTTCTGGTTGAATTACACTCTGAGTAAACTTCACCGGTTTTAATGTTAAACGAGGCAAACATTGATAATGTTCCGTGTCTAATGTATTCATATTCATACCGCCCAGGCCTTCCCGGCATTGGACTCTGTGTTTCGTTTTTTCGCTCTGTAGCCTGCATCCCGGTTTTTTCATCAATAGACAAAATAACCGCATCTTTAGGGGGATCTATGTACAATGACACAATGTCATTTACTTTTTCTTTGAACTCGGGATCGCGGCTATGTAACCACATGTCCATTTTATGTGGTTTTAATTCATTGTTTTTCAGGGTACGTACGATGCTCGAACGACTCATCTGAATTCCTTCGACGTTTTGATTAACAGCCTCCGTCAGAAGATCAACGGTCCATTTTGTGTAACCAGACATGCCGTAATTCTCAGGGATATCACAGGCGATGGAAATCACTTCACAACGTTGCGCCGCGTCAAATTTTGGCGGAGCCCCCGAACGTAGCAGATCGGAAAGCCCGGCGATTCCTAATTGTAAAAAACGGTCCCGCCACTTTTTGACGGTTTTCGCGGACGTACCTAAGTTTTGTGCTACTTCCTTGACGGTTAGCCGTTCCTCTCCTAATTGTAATATGACGGATGCCCGAAAAACCATCCGCTGTTCGCTCTTGTGGCCCCTTACGATTTTTTGTAGTTCGCTTTTCTGGTCTCCCGTAAGGCAGAGGGGACGGCTTTTCTTCTTCATCACTCCGGGCTACCTCCGGATCGTGCCAGTGCCCAATCCCCTGCCTTTCGCTCTGCCTGCCGTTGGGTGGCCCGTAGCCGCCCGCCGGTGAGGACGGCGCGAAACCGCTTGTCGAGCGGGTAGACCCAGATGTCCTTGATTGATTTACTCTGGCCGGAGGGAGCCAGCCTGCCACGGCCCTGACTCTGACCTACCAGAAGCCAGTTGGCGGCGGCGTAAGAGGTTCCTTTAACCCGCCCAGGCTCGGTAAACGATTCAAGTAGGACCGGCGTGTAGGCGTAGCGCTGTTGCCAGTCGCCGGGTAGACGGCGTGCCACCAGGGAAAGCAGGCTGGAGGCCAGTCCACGTACCTGCACCCAGGGCAGAATCAAGAAACGCCGGTTCCCGACGACGAGGTGAATGTTGGCCTCACGCTCGGTTGCGGTCCAGCCAATAAATCGGTCGCGGGGCGCGAGCTTCAAAGCGGCGGCGCCGAAGCCCAGTGCGCCCAGAGGACGATCACCGTCGTAGGCCAGGTAGCGTATCTGGGCCCCGGCCATGGGCCGTCCGCCTAGATAATGGTAACGCTCCATCAACTCGTTCCACAGCCTGGCCTCATCCGTCCTGGCGCTCACCTGCACCAAATGTACGTCCTTCAAGTCGCCGCGGGACCCGGTAATGGATTCCTGTGGCTCGGAAGCGGAGGTCAAGACGGGCGACTTGAAACTGAAAGGCTCCGTCGTCGGCAACGGTAGCCAGATGACTCCGTGCTCTTCCATGCGATTCAACGCAAGCTTGCAGGTAAGCAGTTTTGGCTCACCGTCGGGCTTAACCCAGTGCAGGGCTTTGCACACCGCGCGGGCAATGTCGCTCCGGGTCGTGCACCACACATCGTCGGTGATCCTCCGGATGCACTCTATTTCGTCCAGGCTGAATGTCCGGCCGCAGTACCGGAAGGGCGTTGTTTCGGCGACCTTTTTCTTCGCACACATACTCTATTGATAACATTACGTCCGGATGGTGTCTAGTTCCGTCTAACGCCATTGACGACGATAACAGACGTCCTCAACCAAATAACCCGCTCTACCACCTTCGCTCGCAATGTTTCTAATTCGGGAAGGAACTTGTGGCACAGACTACTAGCCGGCTGCCGGCGGACGAAACCGGCCATGCAGGGCCAGGACCGCCCGGGGGGCCTCACTGGCCTTGACCACGCAGGAAATTCCGATCTCGGAAGTGCTGATCATCTCGATGTTGATGCCGGCGTCCGCCAGGGCACCAAACACGTGCGCGGCAACACCCGGGTGAGAGATCATACCGGCTCCCACCACCGAAACCTTGGCTACATCGTCGTCCGCGGCAAAGCCACCGCTGCCTACGTCATCCTTGATACGGTCTATCACGGCCACGGCCTTTTTGACCTCGGCCTTGCTGACGGTGAAGGCGATATCGTTAATCCCGTCGCGCATGGCGCTCTGGACAATCATATCCACGTTCACGCCCGAGTCGGCCAACTCCTCGAAAATATGGTGGGCCACTCCGGGCCGGTCAAAAACATCAAAAATGGCGATTCTGGCTACATTCACATCGTGAGCCACTCCGGTAACCACGTTTGGACGTTCCGTCTCCCCCGCCTCCCTCACAATGGTTCCCAGGTTGAGGTTGAAGCTGGACCGTACATGCACCGGAATGCCATGCAGTTTGGCACACTCCACCGCCCGGGGATGCAGGACCACGGCTCCCAGGTGAGCCAGTTCCAGCATTTCGTCGTACAGAATATAAGGCAACTTCTTGGCGTCAGGCACCAGCCGGGGATCGGCCGTGTAGACACCGTCCACATCGGTGTAGATCTCGCAAAGGTCGGCCGAGAGCGCCGCCGCCAGGGCCACGGCGCTGGTATCCGAGCCGCCCCGCCCCAGGGTGGTGATATCGTTGGCCGAATTCACTCCCTGGAAACCGGCCACAACTACCACCTTCCCGGCAGCTAGTTCGGCCTGCAAACGTTTCGTCCGGATGTCGATGATGCGGGCCTTGGTATGGGTGTCGTCGGTCAGGATACCCACCTGCTGACCGGTCAGGGATATGACCGGCAAGCCCAGCTCATGAACGGCCATGGCCAGAAGAGCAATGGAGACCTGCTCCCCGGTGGCCAGAAGCATATCCATTTCCCGCTCCCGCGGGCAGTCAGTCACCTCGTTCATGAGAGTGATCAAATCGTCGGTGGTATCACCCATAGCCGAGACCACCACAACTACCTCATCGCCGGCATCCCTGACATCGGCCACCCGTCTGGCAACCCTGCGGATCCGCCCGGCATCGGCTACCGAACTGCCCCCGTACTTTTGTACCACCAGCATACTTTTGCTTCTCTCCTCGCTCTCGCCCAAACCGCTGTAAGATATTCTATAGTCTATGCCGGCCGGGAGTACCCCGGCCATCCTTAGCGGCACTCGAACACCGCCGCGCCGACCGGACAGGGTGAAAGCACCATGCTCCTGGCCGCCACGCCGTTTTGCCGGAAAGTCTCCCGCATCGCCCGGGCGATCAACTCACCGTTCCGGTCGACCAGGGCAATCAGGGAAGGGCCGGCCCCGGAAAGAGCCGTTCCCCTGGCTCCGGCCAAACGGGCCGCCGCCAGAACCTTTTTCATACCCGGTACCAGGGAAGACCGGTAAGGCTGGTGCAGCTTATCCTCCATGGCCACGGTCAGCAGGTCCAGTTCCCCCTTCAACAGGCCCGCCACCAAAAGCGCCACCCGGCCCAGATTGTGTACGGCATCGGCCATGCTCACCTGCTGGGGCAGGGCTTCCCGGGCCAACCGGGTCGAAAGGGTAAAATCGGGGATCACACACACCACCTTCAGTTCCGGCGGCAGGTCCAGTTTGGTGCACTTTATCTCCCCGTCCACCGCCACGGCAATGACCAGGCCGCCCAGGAGGGCCGGCGCCACGTTGTCCGGATGTCCCTCCATGGCCGTGGCCATGGCCAGAATCTCGCGCGCGGAGATCGGTGACCCGGCCAGCCGGTTGGCCGCCATAAGACCGCCCACCACCGCCGCGGCGCTCGAGCCCAGGCCCCGGGCCACCGGGATCTGGTTGACGAGTTTTATTTTCAGCCCTGGAACAGGCTGGCCGGCCTGGCGGAAAACCCGCACGGCCGCCTGGTAAACGACGTTCCGCTCATCGCGGACTATGTCTTTTTCGCCCTCGCCCTGCACCTCGATGGAAAGCCCCTCGGCCAGGGTCATCTCCACCGTGTTGTGCAGTTCAAGAGCCATGCCCAGGCAGTCAAAGCCGGAGCCCAGATTGGCCGTGGTAGCCGGCACCTTCACGCGGACCATCGTCAAAAACCCCCGTTTGGATCAGCCATTGCCGCTCAGGAGAGCCTCCATGGCCTCCACGTCGGCCTTAATCCGGACCGGAATCGCAGCCACGTTCTTTACCGCGGTATCCGGGTCTTTCAGTCCGTGGCCGGTCAGAATGCAAACCACCCGCTGACCGGGCTGGAAAAAGCCGCGCTTCGCCAGTTTGAGCACCCCGGCCACCGAGGCGGCGGAGGCCGGCTCGCAGAAAACGCCTTCCCGCGAGGCCAAAAGCTGGTAGGCAGCCAGGATCTCCTGGTCCGTCACGGCTTCGATGAGACCTTCCGATTCCTTAACCGCCGCCGCGGCTCCCTGCCAACTGGCCGGATTGCCGATACGGATAGCTGTAGCGACCGTTTCCGGCTGCTCCACCACCCGGCCCAGCACGATGGGGGCGGCCCCGGCGGCTTGAAAACCCAGCATGCGGGGTACGGAGGCCGACACCCCATGTTCCCGGTATTCCCTGAAGCCCCGCCAGTAGGCGGTGATGTTGCCGGCGTTGCCCACCGGCAGCGCCAGGTAGTCGGGGACGCTTCCTAACTGGTCGACAACCTCGAAGGCACCGGTCTTTTGACCTTCCAGCCGGTAGGGGTTGATGGAGTTGACCAGGGTGATTGCATGCCGCCTCGTCATCTCCCGCACCAGGTCGAGGGCCTGGTCGAAGTTGCCGTCCACGGCCACCACCCGGGCACCGTAAATAAGGGCCTGGGCCAGTTTGCCCAAGGCGATCTTGCCCTCCGGCAGGAGCACGGTACAGCTGATCCCTGCCCGCGCGGCGTAGGCCGCCGCCGCAGCCGCGGTATTGCCGGTGGAGGCGCACATCACCGCCCGGCTGCCTTCTTCCAGGGCCTTGGCCACTGCCAACACCATGCCCCGGTCCTTGAAGGAACCGGTCGGGTTGGTCCCCTCAAACTTGAAATACAGGTCTACCGGCAGTATGTCCCCCAGGTTGACCGCCTTGATGAGCGGCGTATCACCCTCGTTCAGCGTAAGCGCCGGCGTACCGACGCTTACCGGCAGGAACTTCCGGTAGGCCTCGATAATCCCTGGCCAGGCCATTTAGTAATCCTCTCCCTCCACGCGTATAACGCTCGCTATCTTACGCACCACCGGCAGGCAGCCGATGGTTGCCAGCGCCTGGCGTAAACCGGCTTCCCGCACCCGGTGGGTAACTACCACCAGTTCGGCCAAGTCACCGACCTGCTTTTGGACCACCTGGGCCAAACTGACCTCGTTATCCCCGAAAATCTGGGCGATGGAAGCCAAAACGCCGGGGCGGTCGGCCACCTGCAGGCGCAGGTAAAACCTGGTTTCCACCAGGCCGGGCGGTTTCAAGGGCTTGGTCTCGAAACAGGTGCACCCGAAAAGACCGGGAGCCCGGTACAGCAGGTGACGCACCGCATCCATCACGTCGGCCACCACGGCGCTGGCCGTGGGCATTTCCCCGGCTCCCCGCCCGAAAAACATGGATTCCCCGGCCGCATCGCTGAGCACGAACACAGCGTTGAAAACCCCGCTGACCGAGGCGAGCGGATGGCCGCTTGGTACAAAAGCCGGGTGTACCCTGACGTCGATGCCCTGCACCGTCTCGCGGGCGATGGCCAATAGCTTGACCGTGTAGTTTAGTTCGCGGGCGTAGCCAATATCTTCGGCAGTTACTGACATTATTCCTTCCACGGATACGTCCTGCGGCAGAATCCTGGTATTGAAAGCTATAGAAGCCAGAATGGCCAGCTTGCGGGCCGCGTCCAGACCCTCCACGTCGGCGGCCGGGTCCGCCTCGGCGTACCCCGCCTTTTGCGCCTCTGCAAGGGCCTCGGCCAGGTCGAGGCCTTCCTTGGTCATCCGCGTCAGGATGTAGTTGGTGGTCCCGTTGATGATGCCGTGCAGGGAAAGAATGCGGTTGGCCGCCAGACTCTCCTTGAGCGGGGTGATTATCGGGATCCCCCCGGCCACGGAGGCTTCGAAGAGGATGTCCGCGCCGCCCTCTTCCGCAGCCTGGAAAAGCTCCCGGCCGTGCGCGGAAACCATATCCTTGTTGGCCGTAACCACGCTACGCCCGCTGCGCAGGGCGGCCAATACGTAGGTAAGGGCAGGCCCGGTACCGCCCATCACCTCGATAACGACCTCGATCTCCGGGTCGCTTAATATATCTTCGACATTGGTGGTAAGCAGGCCGGTGGGCAACACGACGCCCCGGTCGCGCAGAGCGTCCCGCACCAGTATCCTTTTGAGAGTGACACCCGCCCCGACGCGCTGTTCGATGAGCGGACCGTTTTCGGCCAGCAACCGGCAAACGCCCCGTCCGACCGTGCCCAGTCCCAGCATGCCCACCTTGATTTCCCGCCTGGACATAATTCCACCGTCCTTCAATGCGGCCGGACCCCCTCCACGTAGCCGGAAGTCTTCGCCGCGCCGCTCCTATCATTATAGCGCCAGGCCGCGACCGGAGCAAGAACCGGGAGAAGAGCGACCGGACCCAAAGGTAAGCGGCGGGAAAAACTTATCCCCGTCGAAAACTTGGGTATCCGGGGGCTGGCCCGCTTCGGATCAAGGGACCCCGGTTCAAGAAGGGGGGAAGACGGTGCTCAAACTGGCCGTATTGACCGACGTCCATGCCAACCTGGCCGCCCTGCAGGCCGTCCTGAGCCATATTGAAGAGCGCCGCCCGGACTTTGTGCTCTGTACGGGCGACCTGGTAGGCTACGGCCCGCATCCCGAGGAAACGGTGGAATTGATCCGCCGCCTGCGTATACCAGTCGCATGCGGAAACTATGACGATGCCGTAGGCCACTTGCGCCCGGCCTGCGGCTGCACTTTTCCGGACCAGCGCGCCCTGGAAATAGGATCCTGGTCGCTGGCCCACGCCGTCCGGCACACCACCCGGGAAACCCGGGCCTTCCTGGCCTCCCTTCCCCGCCACCTCTTTCTGGCTGCAACGCCCGGCGGCAAGGAAGCGGCGCTTTTGGACACACCGCCGCCAGGAGTCTATCCCCTCGTCGATCCCGACCTGGAAAACGCGGCCGCAGAGGACGCCGGCCAAAAGGCCCACCAGGAAAGAGTAGACTCCTTCCGGCCGGCCCCCAAGCCTCAAGAAGGTTTTCTGGTCCACCTTGTGCACGGTTCGGTCCGCCGCTTAAACGAATATTTGCGGTATGACTCACCAAAGGCCCTCTTTCAGGAGTTGGCGCCCCTGACGCCCGGCAACGTGCTGGTCTACGGACATACCCACCAACTCTACCACAAGCTGGCCGGCGACGTGCATTTCGTCAATGCCGGTACGGCCGGCAAGCCCACCCACGGCAATCCCAACGTCACCTACGCCTGGCTGGAAATCGACCGCACGGTGGGCGTTTACGGCGTGGAGGTACCTTATGACCCGCAACCAACGGTTTTGGCCATGCGGGAGGCCGGCGCCCCGGGAGAACTCATCGACCTGGTGGTCGACGGGTGGTCTTAAGAGCAACCGGCCCATAATAAAGGACCGGGTTTATGGCCGGTCCCGAACAGGTCTTGCGCCTCATATTATGATACAGATGAGGCCACCGCTTCCGTCGTTGACGATTCGCTGCAGGGTTTCCTGCAGTTTGACCTGGGCGTTTTGCGGCATACGGTGAAGTTTGTTCTGGATGCCCTCCCGCACCAGATCGTGCAGGGACTTGCCGAATATTTCGGAATCCCAGATCTTGCTGGGATTTTCCTCAAATTCGTTCAGCATGTAGCGGACCAGTTCCTCACACTGCTTCTCCGTTCCGATAATGGGCGTAATCTCGGTGGTGATATCCGCCCGGATAATGTGCAGGGACGGTGCCGAAGCCTTCAATTTTACACCGAAGCGGTTGCCCTGGCGGATCAACTCCGGCTCTTCCAGGTTCATCTCGTTCAGGCGGGGCGTGACAACCCCGTAGCCGGTTTCCCGCACTTCCGCCAAAGCACTGGCCACCTTGTCGAACTCCCGCTTGGCCTGGCTCAGGTCCTTCATCAGGCGCAGAAGTTGACTTTCATTGCTGACCGTAAAGCTCGTTTCTTCGCTGAGCACCTGATAGAACAGCCCGGGAGGAGCCGTAACTTCCATAGATACCAGGCCGGTGCCCGCGTCGAGCTGCCGGACGTACACATCTTGCACAAAATCGCAGGTGCCCAGTTTATCCGCGGCTCCGCCGACGTCGCGCAAACGGCGCACCTGACCCACGGCTTCGCGGACTGCCTCTTCGAACTTCTGGCGCAGCCAGTGTCTGGCTTCCAGTTCCTCCACCCAGGGGGGCAGGGCGATATTGACTTCGTTGACCGGAAACTCATACAGCACCTGTTCCAGTATCCTAAGGACGTCCTCCTGGCCCATTTCCAGGCAGTTGACCGGCAGCACCGGCACGTCGTATTTCTCCGCCAGATCCTCCGCCAGTTCCCGGGTCTGTGCGTCGCCGGCCCGGGTGGAGTTCAAGATGACCAGGAAAGGTCGGTTGATCTCCTTTAGTTCGCCAATGATCCGCTCCTCGGCTTGCACGTAGCTTTCCCGCGGGATGTCGGTAAACGTGCCGTCGGTGGTGACCACGATCCCTATGGTGGAGTGTTCGGCAATCACTTTGCGCGTACCGATTTCCGCCGCTTCCTGGAAGGGGATGGGCTCTTCGAACCAGGGGGTGGAAACCATGCGCGGGCCGTCCTCATCGTCGTAGCCGAGGGCGCCCTCCACGCGGTAACCCACGCAATCCACCAGCCGCACCTTGACTTTCAGGGTGGGGGTGATGGCGACTTCCACCGCCTCGTTGGGAATGAACTTGGGCTCGGTGGTCATCACCGTGCGGCCGGTCCCGCTCTGAGGCAGCTCATCTTTGGCCCTTTCCCGGTCATAGACGTTCTTGATGTTGGGTAGAACCAGAAGATCCATGAAGCGCTTGATAAAGACCGACTTGCCGGTGCGCACTCCTCCCACCACGCCGATGTAAATGTCCCCGCCGGTGCGCTCGGCGATGTCCCGGAAGATGTCCAGCCTTTCCAAAAAAATCACCCCTTCAATAGCATGGTGTTGCCCGGGTCCCGTCCCCCGCCGCCGGGCAGGTAAGCCTGGCGGGCCCGTCCAGCCGGTTTACCCCGGGTTGTACCTGACTGAAACGAGCCCAGATGACAATACATATATATGGACGGCCCCCTGCCAATATTACCGGCTGAAAAGAAAAAACCCGCAAGACCTTCCCTTAATGCTTGCGGGATCATACGCGGGCACGTTGCCGGCAGGAAAAACCTGTTCAGTTATGGAATAAAATTAGAGTAGAAGGAGGGGCACCGATGAACGAGTACAGGCTAATTATCGTAAGGGAAACACCCCACCACGTTTACTTCAACCTTTTCGTCAACGGCTCCCTGAGTAATATGCAGGGTTTCTTGTGCCTGGAAAAAGACGCCTTCGACCGTTTGTTCAAAGACCTGTTCCGGGCCTCCAAGGGCAAATGCATCCGCGCCTACTGTCAGAACCCGCCCACCGAATTCTTCCCCTGACCGGAAAAAAGGCCCGCTTCTTTAATAAAACTTGCCGAAAATCATAACCGCGGCCAAAATAAGGCCCACCACCGAGCCCAGAGGTATGGCCGGCACACCGGCGATAATACCAACCCCGGCCAAAATGACAATCAGACCAGCCACCATGACTATGCCCAGAACGCCGAGGGCATTTTTCTGTCCCTTTTCCGCTGCCACATCCACTTCAACTTGACTCTCCATGCCTAACCCTCCCCAGATGCTGCCAGATGCTGATTTGTCCGGCGGTATAGGACATTCTACAGCACCCGCCCGTATTCCTGCCGGGAACCCCGAACCTAAGCGTATGACCCGTAAAGGCCCAGCACCTTAGGTACGTAAGCCTGTGTCTCGGCCGGCAGTTTCCCCTGGTCACGCCCCCAGTCCGTCACTCCCAGACGGCTCAAGGTACCCGGACCGCTGTTATAGGCGGCCAGGGCCAGCCTCACGTCACCGTACCGGCTGATGAGCCCCTTCAAGTACTTCGCTCCCCCATACAGGTTCTGGACCGGATCGTAGGCATTAACCACGCCCAGGGAAGCCGCCGTGTCAGGCATCAACTGCATGAGCCCCATGGCGCCTGCGCTACTGGTTGCGGCCGGATTCCCGCCGCTCTCAGCCGCTACCACGGCCCGCAGAAGGTTGGGCGAAAGCCCGTTATCGGCAGCCACCCGGTTTACGAGATCACCCGGAACGGCCGGCCCGGCCTGGGACCCCGCAGGTACCTGCACCCCGGAAGAGGTCACAGAGCCGGGCTGCGGCGAAGCCGTCATGGCCTGGTTCAGATAAAGGGAAAAGTCCAGGTTGTCCGGGTTACTCTGCCCTGACCCGCCGAAAGTTACCTGCGCCTCTTCGAGACGCACCAGTTCCAAAAGCAACCCTGCATCCAGCGTCCATCACCCCGCACCTAGCCTATATCTATATGTCGGCAGTTTGCCTGGTGGATTTTAGCCGTAACCCTATATTTATTTTTAGCCTTACAGCCGTAAGGCTTTCAGGCTCGGAGGAACCGATTTGCGCACCGGGGTGCCCCGGGGTGCAACTGGTTAGGCTTCCCCGAAGGCCTGGCTGATGGCTTCGATCACCTGATCATCGTCCTCCGGGAGAGCATGAGCATAGATGTTAAGTAGGGTCGCAACATTGGCGTGGCCGAGAACCTTGGCAACCTTTTTAATGTTCACGCCACGATGAAGGAGGGCAGTGGCATAGGTGTGTAGAAGCCCATCAAAGGTAATTTTTTTAATGGTAACAACGGGTGCGACAGTCGACGCGCGTGCTGCGTGGCGGAGCCGTCACGTAGAAACCTCCGGTAGCACCTAACCATGGGCTCCGGCTCCCGGTGCTCTGCACCCTCACTCCCCTCAATTCATTGAGGGGAGTGAGGTCACAAGAAACAGAGCCCACGGACCAGACATTCGGCATAAAATGGCGCTTCCATCGGGTTTGCGGAGTTCCCGAGGTCGGTTATCCCCTCCCTTCCCGATTACCGTCGTTGAGGGATCCTGGCCCGCGAGGACAGGATAAAGAGCTACCGAGTCCAGAGCGGCCCGCCCTAGGAAGGGTGGTTAATATTTTTGAAGTGGGAAGGGATTTACATGAGTACGACTTATGACCGCCTGTTTCAAAGTCTTCGTCTCGGACCGTTTGTGCTGGCCAACCGCATCACCATGACTCCCATGTGTCTAGGGTACGCCAATGAGGACGGTACGGCCAGCGATCTTCTCACCGGTCATTACCGGGAAATGGGGGCCAGTGGTGCCGCCCTAGTCGTCACGGAACATACCTGCATCGACCAGGCCACTGGCGGATCGAAAAGGATGCTGCGCTCCGACGAAGACCGCTTCCTGCCAGACTTGGGCAGGGTGGCAGCAGCCATCAAGGAGGGGGGTGCCCTGGCGGGTTGCCAGATCAACCACCTGGGCCGCTACGCCCAGACGGAAACCCCGCTGGCGCCCTCGTTCTTCGCGTCGCCGCTATGTCAGCATTCCCGCGCCATGACCGAAGAGGACATCCATCGGGTGATCGCCCAATTCGCCGCCGCGGCCCGGAGGGTACAGGAAGCCGGTTTCGATTTGGTGGAACTGCACGGCGGGCGCGGTTACCTGCTGATGCAGTTCCTCTCCCCGTATACCAACCGGCGGACGGATGCATACGGCGGTAGCCTAGCCAACCGCATGCGCTTTCCCCTGGCCGTGGTACGCGCAGTCACGGAAGCGGTGGACGGTTTCCCCGTCGGCTATCGTTTGACGGGGGACGAGTGGCTGCCCGGAGGCTTTGGTCCGGAGGAAGCGGCCACCTTCGCGGCCGAATTGGCAAAGGCCGGCGTAACCTATCTTTCTGTGATGACCGGGAGTAACGAAGCCCCTATGTTGAACCCTGACTATAAAAAACTGGCCGCCGAAGCATGTTACGCCGCCGATGCTTCGAAGCGGATCAAGGGCACGGTTAACATCCCGGTTATCGTGGCCGGACGCATTACCACCCCCACCCTGGCCGGAGAGGTGCTGTCCCAGGGCCAGGCCGATCTGATCGGCCTAGCCAGGGTCCTCCTGCGCGATCCCCTATGGCCTCAGAAAGCGAGAGAGAGGATCGAGGAAGAGATCGATATCTGCGACAACTGCTCCGGCTGCACGTCCAACCTGTCCAGAAGCGAGCCGGTAATTTGTGTCCGGTGGGAGAAGGATAAGAGGGACTCTCGGCGTCCAGGGAGATAGCCTGCTTCTCGCGGCTGAGGCGAAACATCATCCGGCTGGTAAGAGCGAGGCGTCAAGGGAAGCCAAAAAATGTATCCATCCTGACCAACCTACTCCCATCTCAGCCGGTCCACTGCCTTCTCCAAGTTCTGCACGGACAGCCGGACGCACTTGGCCGTCTTGTTCAGGTTGCTTTGCCCGGCCAGGACAGCCACCTGGTCCAGGGTAACCCCACTGGTTCAGCAGTTCCGTACTTCTGGACGGAGCCGGCCAGGGCAGATATCTCTCGCCGACTGAGCCACCTGGGCACCTTCTTCTGCTCGGCCACCCTCTTGCCCCCGGCCACCGGGTTCCACTGGGCAGACCCCTTGATCCAGCAATCTCTTGCAAAACGTATGATTATGGGACATGCATGCTGGAAATATCTTAGTTTTCGAGGATGCTGTTCACCCGTACTTCCCATAATGTTTAGGATATTCCGGCTGTCTATATAGATTTTGCAACCAATTCATCGACTCCACCATCTTGTTCCCCAGGAAGGCATCTCACCAATGTCCAGTTTCACATATGCACTTTCCATCGCTTTTCTTTTTATCTCGCTATCGGCGCGGGCATAAATTTCTGCGCTGGCTACGTTGGAATGACCGAGGAAACCACGGGCTAATCATGGATTATTATGAGAAGTGAATATATAAAAAACACCGCATTTAAGCCATTTGGGGGACACTGCGTTTCATAATCAAACGCTTCTCATAATGTCTTAACTGGTGCGGTGTGGCCTCGGCACCAGCCAGGCGGTCGTACTTCATCAACACCCGTTCCGCCGTCCGGGTGGTCATCTGACCTTTCCGACCATGGAAGGGCCATTCGCCGGCCACCGCAGCAAGATTGTCCGCCAGGACTTTCCTGTCCGTCTCGTTCAGCGGGATCTCCCGCCAGGTAAAAGGACTTTCCCCTTGCCCTGCCAGGGACAACCATTTTTGCTGCTAGGCGGGGTTGAATCCGTACACAGGTGATGTTTCCTGCCTCATCCGCCCCTACGGGCACCATAATTGTCAGGTAACGTAAAAGGAGGTAATTGCGCAAATATTGTAGTACGCGAGAGGAAGAGGGAGTATTTATCGAAAAAACGTTAAAATATAGCCTAATAGCCCCCGTTGACTATTACTGGCATCGATGGTATCATTTAGCCAGGTTATTGCACTTTTTGTCGAAATTTGTTGTAAGGGAGGGATAGCAATGAAATCCACCGGTATTGTACGCAAAGTGGATGAACTTGGGCGTGTGGTCATACCCATCGAGCTCAGACGTACCTTTGGAATTGCCGAGAGAGATGCTCTGGAAATTTATGTTGATAGTGAAAAGATCATCCTGAAAAAGTACGAGCCAGCCTGTGTTTTCTGCGGTGACGCTTCTGACGTCCAGCATTACAAAGGCAAGCTAGTTTGCCGTGAATGCGCCCAAACATTGTTTGGAAATACTCAGGTAATCTAAGATTTCAGTATATCATATTGTTTCGAAAAACGGACAGCCCGGGTGCCGCCCCGTGTGGTGCCTGGGCTGTCTCCACCCCAACCCGCATGAAGAGGCATCGCCCCCTGCTTTGCCGACATACCAAGTGCCGGTGCAACTGGGACCGGGCCCCTAAATACTGTGGTAGGAATTCCCGCCCACCACGACCGGCAGGCAAGGCCCGCCATCCCTAGGCCCATTCCTTCCCCTCCCACCTTGTCGCCAGGTTGCCCATCCCTGTATTCGATGACGCGACAACGTTTCACCTTGGCCACAAATGGGCCCCTTGGCTCCTTCGCCCAGGTTGCGGGCGTTTTCTCATTGTGGAACGAGCAAGTTGGTCCTGCCGCGATGGGCCAAGCGGCGTAGGATAGCCGCGCTCGCCCTTGCGCAACTGTGGTCGCCCACTGTCAGACCTAGCCGCTGCCCCAGTCCCAAAGGCTGGGGCTGTCTGTGGACGCCGCCCGGTAACTCACTCCCAACCCAGCTTATCTACCGCATTCTCCAGGTCCTGCACGGACGGCCTAACGTACTTGGCCGCGGTGTTCAGGTTGCTATGTCCGGCCAGGACCGCCACCTTGTCCAGGCCAACCCCGGCATCGACCAGTCCCTTGCAGAACGTGTGTCTCAGTTGGCGCGGCGTGGCCCCGATCCCCGCGAGGTCGGCATACTTCTCTACCACCCGCTCGGCGGCCCGCGTCGAGAGCCGCTTACCCCGCCGGCTCACGAACAGCCACTCCCCGCCCGAGTGAATCTCCAAATAGTCCGATAGGACTTTCCTGATCGTGACGTTCAGGGGGACCTCACGTCGCTTTTCGCCCTTGCCGCGGCGAACAACTACCGCCCCGGAACGCTCGTTGATCGCCACATCAGCCACCTTAAGCCCGCAGGCTTCGGACACTCTCAGGCCGGAATGACTCAGCAGGGCGATCAGGGCCCGGTCCCTCGGCTGACACTTTCGGACCGCGAATGGAAATGTCCAGTGTGCGGGAACGATCCACAATAGGGACCGTAACGCAGCTATCAACCTTTTGGCCGAGGGCCTGCGCATCCTGGCAGGCTAACCCCCTCGTGCCCGCGCAACGTCTAAGTAACCGCAGGAACTGCGGGGATAGCCTGCGGAGAGCCGGTAAGACCTTCCCTCGGAAGGCTTGGCTCCGTGAAGCAGGAATCTCGTGACCTCGGTCATGAGAGGTTCAAAGATGTCATGCTGTCTGGAAGCAAAAAACATGAGGCAGGATGATTGCTCACAGGTCAGTTACCAGCAGGGTCTCAGCCCAGAGAAATAGCCCGCTGCTGGCGTGCGCTTTGCGCACCGTTGCGCACGGACCACTTGCAGGGGCCTTGATTTCACTGGATTTCTGCTGGATTGTTCTGGACTCCCAATTTTATGTGTGTGCCCGTCCGGCCTTGATTTTATTAGGTTTTTTGAGTATTGCCTTTACTGCCTTTGTTTTAGCCGGAACCAAAGGAAATTTTTTTACGTAGCATAGTAACAGGAGAAACAGCCCCAAAGGAGGATTTCCATTGGCCGGCGAATTTGGATCACCCAATCCCCTTTATACCGCCCTGCTCCTGGCCATGCACGGCCGCCCCGGCCTGGCTGAGGACCTGGAGAACATGAGCACCCTTTTAAGCACCATCTCGTCTTCGGTGAAGGGCATGCAATCCAGTTTGAACCTCTTTCATGCTGCAGTAAGAAATGCCGCCAACGGCAAAACGGCTGCACCGGCTGCACCGGCGCCTCCTGCCCCGCCCGCAACCAGCCAGAAGGACCAGGGGGAGGATCTCAAGGAAAGCATCAAGAACCTGGAGGCACTTTTTGCCCGCATGAAAAATAACGGCTAGTAAGGCAGGGCAACCGGGTACCGGCGATGAGGCGACCCGGTTTTTGTTACGACAAAACCAGGTCGCTGCCGGTAATCTGGCCCAGGTCCTGCTCCTCGACAAAGCGGAGGATTTTCTCCAGGACCTCTTTGACGTAACCCGGCTGGTTACCGACCAGGGCTACGGCCACGGTGGACCGCTGCCAGAGGTCCATCCCGTCCACCTCGGCCACCGAAACATTGAAGCGACTGCGCAGCCTTTCCACGATGCTCTTCAAAAGCTGCCTCTTGTCCTTTAACGAGCCTGACTGGTCAAAGAAAAGCTCAATGGTCAGAACACCTACCGCCAATTTGGCGCCCTCCTTCCCCCGTTAACGGTTTATCGCAATCACCAGGATGGTAATTCCCAGGAGAAAGCGATACCAGACAAAGATGTTGAAATTGTGGTTGACCAGGTAGCGCAACAGAAAGCGAATGGCCAGAAAACCCACCAAGGCCGAGGAAACCACCCCAGCCCAAAAGGCGCTGTTCAGGGCGGCGGGAGCAAGATGCCTCAGCTGCAATACACCGGCTCCCAGGATGATGGGCGTGGACAGTAGAAAAGAGAAGCGGGCCGCCGCCTCCCGATTGAGGTTGCGCGTCCTTCCGGCGGCCATGGTGATGCCGGAACGGGATACACCGGGAATGATGGCCAGGGCCTGGGCCGCCCCGATCCACAATCCGTC
Source organism: Spirochaetia bacterium (assembly GCA_035530395.1). Lineage (GTDB taxonomy): Bacteria > Bacillota > Desulfotomaculia > Desulfotomaculales > JAJYZD01 > JAJYZD01. Next base: position 4,704 of record DATKUX010000153.1, on the reverse strand, counting down.
CGCCCAACCGGTGCCGGACAGTTCCTTGTACCGGGCAAAGCGGGTGTCCGCCAGGTAAAGAGCCAGGCCCATCGCCATCAGCATGACCGCGATCAGATAAGGGGAACGGAAGGTGGTTTCAGCCTGCTTTTCCAGGAGGTAGCCGAAAATGCCCCCCGGTACGGTGGCTGCCACCAGCAACCAGAACAGTTTCCCCTCGCCGGAGGCGGGCCGCCGCAACCCCCGCGCGAGCAGCAGCAACCAGTCGCGCCAGAAATAGGCCACCACCGCCACCAGGGTACCCATGTGCAGGGCCACGTCAAAGGTCAGCCCGGGATCGGGCCAACCCATGAACCAGGGGACCAGAACAAGATGGGCCGAACTGGAGATGGGCAGGAATTCCGCCAGGCCCTGAACCGCGCCCAGCACCACCGCCTGTACTACGGTCATGAACGGCTTCCCCTTCCCGTACTCCGAAACGCGCCCCTGCTTCGCTGGTAAACATACCACAACCATTTGCACCGGGCAAGAAAAAAATGACCAGGCAAAGGTCAACTTGAGCGACGATCGTTTCGGTGCGTATATGTCTCATAGTTATGGTGAACATTAAGAAAAATATACCGGGGGGAAGCCAGTGGCAAGAAACGATATGGAAAATGAGCCCGAAATCTATCCTTACGAACCGGAGGATCCGGGGGAACCGGATCAGGACGAAGAGCCCTGTGAACCCGGCCGGGCCCGGCGGGTAACGGGCAAATCCAAGGAATCCATAGAAGGTATCAAGGAATTGGGCACCACCGACGTGGTGGTACCCAAGAGCAACATCCATTGCCTGACCATCGTGGGCCAGATCGAGGGTCATCTCGTATTGCCGCCGCAGAACAAAACGACCAAGTACGAACATGTTATTCCCCAACTGGTAGCCCTCGAAGAAAGCAACGAGATCGAGGGCACCCTGATCATTTTGAACACCGTGGGCGGCGACGTGGAAGCCGGCCTCGCCATCGCCGAAATGATCACCACCATGTCCAAACCATCGGTCTCCCTGGTTCTGGGCGGGGGACACAGTATCGGGGTTCCCGTGGCAGTTGCAGCCAGTTATTCCTTTATTGCGGAGACGGCCAGCATGACCATCCACCCCATCCGTTTGAACGGGCTGGTGATCGGCGTGCCGCAGACCTACGAATACCTGGACAAGATGCAGGACCGGGTGGTGCGCTTCATTACCCGCCATTCCCGCATCGACGACGCCACCTTGAGGGAGCTCATGTTCCGCACGGGGGACCTGGCCCGGGATATCGGCAGCGTCCTGATCGGCAAGGAAGCCGTGGATAAGGGCCTGATCAACCAGGTGGGCGGCGTCGGCGAGGCCGTCGCCAAACTGAAGGCCATGATTGAGGAAAAGAAAAACAAAGGGGACTCTCTCCATTGATTCTCTACACGCCCATGCCACTGGAGCTGGTGTTCGAGGGTCTGGACACAAGCCCGCCCCGCACCTTTGAGCAAATAGTCTGCCAGGGCACATCCGTGCTGGCGGAGAAAGCCGCCCACGGCCAGTACAAGGTCATCAGGGTGCTGAGCACCGATCCGGCTGTATTTCTGGACCCGGGGCTGCAGCCGGATTCTCTGGTCCGGGCGGATTGAACCGGAAGCCGCCCGGACCACCCACCAAGACTTTTTTCGTGTCTTCCCGGTCACCGTCCAACGGTGACTTTTTTCCGTCAGGAAGGCAACCTGGAAGCAAATGTTCCCTAACCACTGTGGCCACCACATGGAAAGCAAAAAGATCTGGAGCGGCGGGAACCGAGACCCGGGCTATGAAGCCCCCTCCCCCGACCGGCTCGCTACGGGCCTAAAGCACCGAGATCGACTTGGCATTCCGGTGGACATCCAGGACCGGACCTCAAACCGGACTGCAAAGTTTTACTCTTTTCGTTAAGCGAAAATGGTTAACCAACCTAACCCCTTTTCCTCTTCAATGCTAGTATATATCTGAAGACCATTTAACCCTAGAAAGTTCGTAAATGCCTTAAAGCAATCACATAACCCTGTACGCAGCTCTTCCGTTATTTCAATTTCCGGTTCCCACCACCAATTCTTAATAATTAATGTTCCGTTACTCCTATTCTTGCCAGGTTCAAACCGGGCCACAAACCGATCACCATAAAGTATAGGGAGCACGTAGTAACCATATTGCCTATTAGCAACCGGCTTATAAACCTCCCACCTATAGTCAAAGTTAAACAGCCACCTACTGGGGGCTCTTGCGCATCCGCAGGGACTTAGGAGTTACTTCCAGAAGCTCATCGTCGGCAATGAACTCCATGCATTTCTCCAGGCTCATCTGCCGGTGGGGAGTCAGCTTGATTGCGATATCGGAAGTAGAGCTACGGACATTGGTCAATTGTTTCTTTTTACAAACATTTATCGGCATATCACCGGGCCGGGCATTTTCCCCCACCACCATACCCTTGTACACCGACACCCCCGCACCCACAAAGAGTTCGCCCCTTTCCTGGGCGTTTTCCAACCCATAGCCGGTGGTTACCCCGGTTTCGAACGCCACCAGTGATCCCCTCAGGCGGGTTTGGATCTCACCCCGGTAGGGGGCGTAGTGATGAAAGGAATGGTGCATAACACCCAGACCCTTGGTATCGGTAAGAAATTCGGAACGCAAGCCGAACAACCCCCGGGTGGGTACGTGGAACTCCAGCCTTACCATGCCGTCACCTTTCTGGATCATGTTGATCAATTCACTCTTGCGGGGTCCGAGGCGGTCCATAACTATTCCCACGAACCCGTCCGGTATTTCCACATTCAAAAGTTCCACCGGCTCACATCTTTTGCCGTCTATCTCCCGCTCGATCACCTGGGGCCGGGATACCTCGAATTCATAACCCTCCCGGCGCATCGTTTCGATAAGGATGGAAAGGTGTAATTCCCCGCGGCCGGCCACCAGGAAACAATCGGGCGAGTCCGTAGTTTCCACCCGCAGGCTGACGTCCGACTCCAATTCCCGCAGCAGCCTTTCACCCAGTTTGCGAGAGGTTACGTAGTCTCCCTCGCGGCCGGAAAAAGGACTCTTGTTCACCCGAAAGCTGACCGCGACCGTAGGTTCGTCGATGGCCACGAAGACGAGGGGCTGGGGATTTTCCGGGTCGGCAATGGTGTTGCTCACGTTGACGTCTTCCAGTCCGGCAACCACCACGATCTCACCCGTGGTTGCCTCTTCCGCGGGCTCCTTTTTGAGGCCGCTGAAAACAAACAGTCCGGAAAGTTTTTGCCGGCGGCATGACCCGTCGGCCCCGAGTACCACGACCTCCTGCTTGGCCACCATCCGGCCGTTGCGAATGCGGCCGACGGCCTGCCGTCCCAGATAGGGGTCGTAATCAATCATGCTGACCCCTAACTGGAGAGGGGCTTTCTCATCCCCCGCCGGCGCCGGAATATTTTTTACGATCATCTCCATCAGCGGTTTCAGGTCGGAACCGCGCGTCGCAGGGTCGAGCGATGCCACCCCGTCCCGGGCGTTCGCGTATATCACCGGAAAGTCCAGCTGATCATCGTTGGCCTCCAAATCCATAAACAGTTCGATGATTTCGTCCAATACTTGTTCCGGGCGGGCACTTACCCGGTCGATTTTATTTATGACCACGATGGGAAACAATTTGGCTTCCAGTGCTTTGCGCAGCACGAAACGGGTCTGGGCCATCGGACCCTCGACGGCGTCGACCAGTAACAGCACGCCGTCCACCATCAAGACGATGCGTTCAACTTCTCCCCCGAAGTCGGCGTGCCCCGGGGTGTCGACGATGTTTAACCGGTAGCCGTTGTATAAGACCGAGGTGTTCTTGGCCATTATGGTGATGCCACGTTCCCGCTCCAGGTCGCCGCGATCCATGATCCGCTCCTCGACGACTTGCTTTTCGTGAAATACACCGCTTTGCCTGAGCATGGCGTCCACCAGGGTTGTCTTACCGTGGTCGACGTGGGCGATTATGGCCAGGTTGCGGATCATTTCTTTATGCATTTCATTAAAACCCTTTCCTTGGAAATCGCTACGATGTCAATACGGCATCTATTATACCATCCCTGCGGGATCTTTACGAGTAAATCACGAAAGCTGCGGGGCTGAAGAATAGAATGTCCGGTAAGTCCGACGCCGGCATACCGAGGTAACGGATCGCAGGGGAACAACCGGCACCCGCAAAAAAAGAAGGACCGCTCCTGGCCCTATAATATCATCCGCGTCTCCCGTCCCCGCCCGTGTCCGGAGACCGGGCCCGTTCATATTGCCATACAGGTTGGAAACAGCCGAAAACGGACTGCCTTTTCACCCGTTCGAACAGGATAGCCGGCCCCCCGGCTTGATGCACCCGGTGGTGGATTTCATCTACCTCCAGATTCGGGTCGACTTCCTCCCGCACCCACACCAGGTGGCCATGCCTTTCTATGTCTAACATACATTCTTTCGTACTTTTAGAATCCCTTCGAGGCCGGAGGCAACCTTTTGGGAAATATTCATTCTTCAGCTCGCTCTTTTACCATCTTTAACATTTCCAGTCGTATCCATCCACTAAAAGGCCGTATTGCCATCAATGATTCCGCTGCAAAAAGTAGGGCAATGACAGAATAACTATCCCTCTCGTGATGCCAGGGAGGGGTATTTTCTTCAATCCCAGCTCTCCGATCGAACTGCAGCGCGTGATTATCCCCCTCTTTTTC
>DATKUX010000152.1:0-5997 GCA_035530395.1 Spirochaetia bacterium | reverse complement strand
GATATCAGCAGTTTGGAGACTGTTTTTTATGTCGGATCGCCGATGCCCCTAAACCTTCTCCAAAGGGCGATTCAAGCGTTTGGGCCCATATTCTGCCAGGGTTATGGTCTGGCGGAATCAGGGCCGCTGGCCACTTTCCTTAGCAAGGAAGACCATGTGACCCAAGGTGACCCTAAATTCTTCGAAAGGTTAAAATCATGCGGTAAACCTGGTCTGGCCGGTGATGTCCGGGTTGTTAACCAGGATGGTGAGGGAGTCAAGCCGGGTGAGGTGGGCGAGATAATCATCAAAAGCCGGCGTTTGATGAAGGGGTACTGGAATCAGCCGGAGAAAACCGCCTCCTCCCTGCGCAACGGGTGGCTGCATACGGGCGATATGGCTACGGTTGATGATGATGGCTACATCTATATAGTCGACCGGAAAGCTGACTTGATAATAAGTGGGGGCGAAAATATCTACCCACGGGAAATTGAAGAAGTATTGTATACTCATCCGGCTGTGCTGGAAGCAGCGGTAATCGGCGTACCGGATGACAAGTGGGGGGAAGCGGTTAAAGCCTATATTTCTATAAACCAGGGTGCTTCCGCCACCGAAACGGAAATTATTGAGTTTTGTAAGCAGAATTTAGCCAGCTATAAAAAACCCCAATCGGTGGAGTTCTTGAGCGAGTTGCCTAAGAATGCCAGCGGCAAAATTGTGAAAACAGTCCTCCGTGACAAACATTGGTCCGGACGGGACCGCAAGGTCTAAGATGGGAAGAAGGCTATGACGATCGAAAACTACATCAGCCGGTTTGCCGCGGCGGTAGATTCGCCTTACACTCAAGCCCGGCGGTGCAAAGCGCAAGGCCAAAAGGTAATCGGCTGGTTACTGACGGATGTGCCAGAGGAATTAATCCATGCCGCGGGAGCGTTTCCGGTGGGCATTCTCGGTTCCCACAACAACATCCGCTTGGCCGATACCCATGTCCAAGTGTGGATGTGTTCGCTGATGCGCAGTTCCCTGGAGATGGGCTTGGCTGGCGAACTTGATTTCCTGGACGGTGTGGTGATCCCTCATACTTGCGACACCGCCAGGATGATCGGGGATATTTGGCGGAGAAACTGCCGGACTCCTTACGTGGACAGTTTTTTAATGCCCAGGCAGGTGAACCGGCGCAGTGCCCGCGAATACCTGATCGGCGAACTGGGACGTCTAAAAAGGCAGCTCGAACAGCGGACGGGAGAAATGATTACGGCTGAAAAGCTCCACGCTTCCATCCGGTTGTTTAACGAAAACCGGCGGCTCTTGCGTAGGATGCGTGAGATTCACGCCGGTCATCCCGGGCTGCTTACTTCGCGTCAGGTCTATACCGTGATAAAAGCGGCGATGTATATGGACAAGGCGGAGCATAACCGGATATTGCGGGATCTGGTCCGGGAACTCGAGGAAAAAGCGGATGAAGGGGCCGGTGTGTTGCCTGGTACGGTCAGACTGGTTATCTCCGGCGGGGTTTGGGAACCTCCGGAGACTATGGACTTGATCGACGGGGCCGGCGGTGTGGTGGTCGGCGACGATTTGCATACGGGGGCGCGGTATTTGGGTCCGGACCCCGACGAAGACGGCGACGGGCTGGCGGCGCTGGCGGACCGGCAGTTAAACAAGATGCCGTTTTGCGCCCATGAAAATGGGGATTATGGACGGGCACGGTTCCTGATCGATCTGGCGCGCCGGTCGCAAGCCGACGGCTTGCTCTTTCTCCACCTGAAGTTCTGTGAACCGGAGAATTATGATTACCATGACTTGCGGGAGGCCTTAAAAGCGGCCGCAATTCCCAACTTCCGCCTGGAGACCGAGTTTACCAATCCCAACCTGGGCCAGATTAGAACCAGATTAGAAGCCTTCATAGAGATGATTGGAAGGGATTCCATTGAGCGTACCTTTTAAGACGGCGGCCCTGATGAAAGAACTGATGGCCCGATACTACGCCCGGGGTGAGGAATGTCGCCGGCAAGGAATTCCTGTGGCGTGGGTGACGGCCGTCTTTCCGGTTGAGATTATTTATGGCATGGATCTTTTCCCCTATTATCCGGAAAATTTCGGGGCGGTGGCCTCGGCCCGGAAAATCGCGGATAAACTTTCGGTGGCGGCGGAAAGACAGGGCTATTTTCCCGATCTCTGTGGTTATGCCAGGTGTGGCATCGGTGACGCCTATGCGGTCGACCATCCGGCGGGAAACATTCTGCCGCCGGACCTGCTGCTTTGCAGCAATACTCAGTGCGGCAGTCTGCCCAAGTGGTTCCAGGCGGCCGGGCGATTCTACAACAAACCGTATTTCCTTTGGGACGCGCCTTTTCTGGAAAGCGAGGTATCAGATCTTAGCCAAAACTATTTGCTCCAACAACTCCATGAGTTGATTGATTTCCTTGAGGTCACCACCAAGCGCCGATTGGATTTCGATCGCTTACGAGAGGCCGTAGCCCTGTCCGGCGAGGCTTGTCGGCTTTGGAACGACTGCCTGGAAATGGCGGCCTTGGAACCGGCCCCGTTCGGGTTTTTTGATGCCTGTTTCCACATGGCTCCGATCGTGACCATGCGGGGAACGCAAGCGGCTGTCGACTATTACCGGCAACTGAAAGCTGAGATTAAGGAGCGCTGGGCGAAAAAGATTTATGCTATCCCCAACGAGCGGTATAAAGTTTACTTTGACCACATCCCGGTCTGGCCCCGGTTACGTTGGTTTGCCGACCTGTTTGCGGCGCATGACACCCTGGTGGTGGCGTCTCAGTATACGCATGCCTGGGCCATGAATTTTGACCCGGCTCGTCCGCTGGAAACCTTAGCGGAACAGTATCCCCGGCAATTCGTCAATCGGGGGTTTGATTACCGCATCAAGCTAAAGATTGAGTTTATGACACGTTACCACTGTGACGGGTTTGTCCTGTTCTCTAACCGGAGTTGCAAGCCCAATGCCTTTGGCCTGTATGACAAAAACAAGGTTCTCACGGAGTTGACCGGGCTACCAGGGGTGGTGTTTGAGGGCGACATGTCGGATTTGCGCTTTTTCCCCGAGCCCCAGGTCCAAACACTGCTCGAAATCTTTTTCGAGCGACTGGGAAGTTCAAGGGCTATTTCGGCATCCGCATTGAAAAAAAAGTAAGGCTAGCCTAAAAGTTCCTGTCATAACTCACACTTTCATCCAAAAATTTTATTCGCAATAGTCGCAAAATTATGACAAAAAACTTTACCAAAGGGACGCACGACCATCCAGTTAACTCGGAAAAGAGTTACCGGCCCGGCAGATGCGCATGCCTTGGGCAAGCGGTTCAAAAAGGCTTCGGCTCCCGGTGGCGTCGACAACGGTAGCGGAATTCGTTGAGATTAAGAAGAGGTGGTGATCTCGGTCCAGTTCATGGAAAGTACGGATTGTCCGACCATACCAGAAAGGAGAAATGCCCGTGAATTTCGCCGGTTTCGGCCTCATTAACGGCCGCAAATACCCGAACAAGGTGTTCCTCATCGAACGGACCCCTTCAAAAAAGCTGCGCCGGACACTTACCTGGGGCGAGTTCAACGACCGGGCCAACCAGGTAGCCAATTATCTGCAAAAGGATCTGGGCATTGAAAAGGGAGACTTCGTTCTGCACCTGCAGATGAACAGTCTGGAATGGCTGGTGACTTACCACGCCATCATGCGGACCGGGGCGGTGGTGGTACCGCTCAATTTCCGTTTTGCCTCCGCCGACATCCGCTACGCGGCCAAAGTCTGCAGCGCCAAGGCCTTCATCATGGAAGACGGTTTTTTACCCAAGGTTGAACCGGTCCGGAAGGAAATGGACAGCATCCGGCATTACATCTGCCTGGGTGCCGGTGTCCCGGATGACATGACCGCCTACGAGGAAATTATCCGCACGGCCCCTACCTCGGACGTTCTGGTGGAAACCGAAGACCACGACCTGGCCGAGTTGATGTTTACCTCGGGGACCACCGGCCCGCCGAAAGCCGTCTGCCAGGCCCATACCACCCTTTACAACATCGGCATCGGCAATGCCCTGACCTACAGCGAGGGACACGACACGGTCTTCCTGGCTCCCCATCCCTTTTACCACAGCGGCAGCCTCTTTTTGTCCTTCCCGTCCTACCTGGCCGGGGGCCAGATCGTTATCCTCAAAGAACTCACCGACCCCCGCTGGCTCCTGGAAGCCATCTCCGAAGAAAAAGTGAACAACGCGTCTTTTGTGACCGTCCCCACCCTGTCCGACTCGGTCAACGCTATAAAACGAGGGGATATTGATCTCCGCGACTTCGACTTTTCCTGCGTCACCGGCACCATCGGCACCGGCGCCCAGCCGGTGCCCCACTCCCTTTTACGGGACATGAAAGAATTGTTTGGTTTCAAGGTCGGTGCAAACTACGGCATTACCGAGGGAGGCGGCGGGGTCACTTTCAGCCTGTACGACGAGGACGTGCTGGAGCATCCTCCCGGTTGCATCGGCAAACCCACCTTCAACACCATAGCCAGAATCGTGGACGAACAGGGCCGGGACGTTCCCGTGGGTAGGGTGGGCGAACTCCTGCTCAAGGGCCCACGGATTATGGCGGGATATTTCCGCAATCCTGAACTGACCGCCCAATTCGTCAAGGACGGCTGGCTGCACACGGGCGACCTGGCGAAAGCGGACGCCGACGGCTACGTATACATCGCGGACCGCAAAAAGGACCTCATCATCCGGGGCGGGGAAAATATCTTCCCGGCGGAAATCGAGGAAGTGCTGCACCACCACCCCAAGATCGCCGACGTGGCCGTGATCGGCTGTCCCCACGAACGCCTGGTGGAGATAGCGATGGCCATCGTCCAACTCCACCCCGGCGAGGCCATGACGGAAGAAAAAGTGGTTGAGTTTTGCAAGGATCAGGGCCTGGCCAGGTACAAATGGCCGGAAAAGGTCATCTTTGCTCCGGTGTTGCGCAACCCAACCGGCAAGATCCAGAAGTTCCTCATGCGGCAAAAGTACGTCGGTACGCGGAGCGTCGTCCACCATCCTGAACACCACGGTAAGGAGTGATGGCAGTGACCTTTTGCGACGGGGAGCGGCATGATAAGCTGGTGGCCGGGAGATAGCGCGTGAGTTGGCAATGGTCGGTACCGCGGTATCTGTGGTATCTCGAATCCGGGAAACATCCGCCCCGGTGCCGCTCCCTATTTCATCGCGGTGGACGAACGGAAGGGTATCCCCCCGTGGAGCGGCAGCCCCGGGCCCACCGCCTGCAGAACATGTGGTTGAAAGCAACGGCCCTGGGACTCGGCTTCCGCCTTGTTTCCCTGATCAGACAGCTTTCCGCCTGACCGGGACTTCTGCGCCCTGATGGGACTTTACCCGGGAGATTTTGAGTTGAACGGCTACGCTGCCGCCCCGCCTCCCCCATTGAACGGCCACGCTTGGCCGATGCTCTGACCTGGTTGGATTGAAACCCTGCTGCCGGGGAAAACGTTTGGGCAAAACGGGAAAACAGAAATTTATGAAATACAAGGCTTGCGCGTGACGAAAGTCCCTTGGGGACCCCACCCGCAAGCCTGTCTACTTTTGTTTCTACGAAAAGGCCGTAATCCGCCGTGCGGTTAACCGACTTCAAGGCGCTGGGTTACTTGAAAAAGAGGGTGCCGGGTTTCCCCGGCATCAGAGAAAGGGAGAGGTAGAAGGAATCCGGCGGCCCCAGAGGTGGTTGGTAGCCGGATATGGCACGGGCGGCAGGGCTCGAACGGTTATAAAGATCCCGGTGGAGCGGAAGGCACCGAGCCCGCACGCGGTGGCCGGCCACCTGAGAAGGGTGAAGAAGCAGTATGCCATTATGGGCTGAGCCGACGATTTGGGGTCTGTGACCTCCTCCCGCCACCAGAGGTGGCGGGCATCCCAGCGATTCCACTTCTGGGATGCCGTGTCCATGATTAGGTTCTTTCGGAGGTTTCCGCATTGCTGCGGCACACATCCCTTTCGGGATATGGCCCGGCCACAAAGG
>DATKUX010000151.1:0-16787 GCA_035530395.1 Spirochaetia bacterium | reverse complement strand
CAGGAAAGGAGGATCATAGAAATCTTGGACATCGCGAAATATGCCCTGGGGGGGTAATACAACCGAGGCCTCTTAATGCCTCGATTCTGTTGGGCTGGAGCCTTCCTGACCTTCGTAATTCGTAAACCCCTGCTAGTCGCCTGCGACCACCGGTTCAGGCCTGGGGAATGGCCCGACATCCGTAAGATCCTGAGTCGCTTGGTGTCCAGGGATCTTTCCGATTCTTACTAGACGTAATGCCGGGTCAGGCCCTGAAGATCGCCAGGGCGGTAGTTGCTCCCGCTAAAGACGGGGTTGACCCGCGGCAAGGGGTGGCCGTAGGTGAAAAATAGTCGAAGCGGGAAGCTGCCGCCTCCATGCCAGGTTGGTAAGCTTCACTGACATTTGCAGAGGGGCAGAACAAAAATGAGCACCAGGGACGCTACCGGCCAGGAAATGGAATGCCTTTTCAATCCCAGGTCCATCGCCATCATCGGGGCGTCCATCGATCCGGACAAACCAAGCGGCAGGCCGCTGGCGGCTCTCTTGAAGAGAGGCTACGCCGGCCGCATCTACCCCATCAACCCGCATCACAGCGAGATATGCGGGGTTAAGTGCTATCCTTCCATATGTGACGTTCCCGACGAGGTGGACATGGCCATCATCGGCATTCCTGCGGAGCTGGTACCGGATGCCGTTATCCAGTGCGGCCGAAAAGGAGTGAGGGCTGCTGTAATCTTCACTTCCGGATTCGCCGAGGTGGGACCTGCCGGTCTTGCCCTGCAGGTAAAGGTAACCGACCTGGCAAGGGAAAAGGGCATGAGGCTCTTGGGGCCCAATTGTTTCGGTCTGATCAACCTGACTAACTCGGTGATGGCTTCTTTTGCCGACATTATGAACCTGGAACCTGTTTCTCCCAGGACCATGGGCTTCGTTACCCAGAGCGGGGCCTTCGGTAGTATGATCTATATTCAGGCCCTGGAAATGGGGGTGGGATTCAGCTCCTTCGTCAGCGTCGGTAACGAGGCCGACCTGGAGTTCAGTGACTTTATGGCCTACCTCCTGGACGATGGGGAAACCAAGGTGGTCGGCGGCTATCTGGAAGGGCCAAGGACGGAGCCAAGCTGCGAGCCGTTGCAGAGAAGGCATTACGGTTGCAAAAGCCCGTAATGATCATGAAGGTGGGCCGTACCGGTGCCGGGTCCAGGGCCGCCTCGTCCCATACGGGTTCCCTGGTCGGGGATGACGAGGTTTACAGCGCTTTTTTTCGGCAGATGGGGATCATCCGCATTGAAACTCTGAGCGAGTTGACCTCGTTTGTCACCATCTTCCGAAACGGCCGCCGGCCGGCCGGGAGAAACGTAGCCATCCTCTCCGGGTCCGGCGGTGCCGGGGTGGTGCTGGCCGACAAGTGCGAAAGCCTGGGCTTGAGCGTCCCCGAACTCACCGGCGAAACCCGCCGCCGGCTGGAACAGTATCTGCCATCCTTCGGGTCGGCCAGAAACCCGGTGGATTTGACCGCCCAGGTGGCGGTGGATCCGGGCCTGCTCGGCAACTGCCTGCGCGCGATGGCCCCGGATGACAACATCCACATATTTCTCGTCAACCTGGCTGTCGGTGACCGCTCCGCTCCTGCCGTAGTGAGGGATGTGATTGATTTCTACCGGTCTACCGACAAGGTGGTGGTGGTGCTCTCGCGGGCGTTGCCCAGCGCCGTGGAGGCGCCCGTGTACATGGAGCAGCTGATTAAGGCGGGAATACCGGTCCTTGCCGGCGGTCTGGAGGCGGTTCAGGCCATAGCCAGCCTGGTGTGGTACCAGGACAAGGTGCGGCGGGCAGCCGTCCCGGCCGGAGGTGGGGGAAGCGCGGGGCAGCCGGCGGAAGCCCTCGAACTGATCGCTTCCGGCAAGCAACTGGCCGAATACCAGTGCAAGCAGGTCCTGAATGCCTACGGCATCCCGGTTACCCGCGAAGGTCTGGCCCGGTCAGCGGAGGAGGCCGTAGGCTTAGCCCGCCGCATCGGCTATCCGGTGGCCCTGAAGGTGCAGTCGCCCCAGATTCCGCACAAAACAGAAGCCCGCGGCGTCAGGCTCAATCTGGCCGCCGACGACCAGGTACACCGGGCCTACGGGGAAATCATCCGTAGCGCCGGGGAGGCAGTGCCCGGCGCCGAGATCCACGGCGTCCTGGTACAGGAGATGCTCGGTGAGGGCGTGGAAGTGATCATCGGCATGACCAGGGACCCCGTCTTCGGTCCGGTTATCATGTTCGGCCTGGGCGGCATCTTCGTGGAGGTTCTAAGAGATGTTTCCTTCAAGGTGGCCCCTCTGACCCGCGGGGACGCCGAGGAGATGATCAGGGAGGTCAAGGGCCATCGTCTTTTGCAGGGTATGCGCGGCCAGCCGCCGGTGGACTTCGCGGCCCTGACGGAGGTGATCATGAAGGTTTCCCGCCTGGTCACCGATCACGCCGACCGCATCGCCGAGTTGGACATCAACCCCCTGCTGGTCTCCCCCGGCGGCGCCGTTGTGGCCGACGCCCTGATGGTAAAGTCCGGCGTTTAAACCACCCCCGCCGGCCCCATCGTCTTTTCATCACCCGTACGCGGCCGGGTCAGTCCGCTTGAAGCGTTGGTGATACGCCTGCCGGGCCATGGCTGGCCACGAACCGGCAGTGGTTGTCATAATTCGCATTAGGAGGTCAAACAAATGGCAGTTGAAGGAATCAGGACTATCTGTGTAGTTGGGGCCGGAAACATGGGACATCAAATTGCGTTGAATGCGGCCTTATCCGGCTTCAAAGTTCAATGCACGGACGTAAAACCAGAAATACTTAAAAAGGCGGAGGACTTTGCGGCGTCCTACCTGCCGGACAGGGTCGCCAAGGGTAAACTAACCGAGGAGCAAGCTAAGGCAGCCCGAGACAATATCTCGTTTACGGGAGAATTGGAGGTAGCCACCAGGAATGCTGACCTGGTTATTGAAGCGGCACTGGAAGTCCTTGCCTTAAAGCGTAAGATATTCAAACAGCTGGACGAACTATGCCCTCCACACACAATTTTGGCCACAAACAGCTCGGCTATTATTAGTTCAAAGATTGCGGATGCCACTAAGAGGCCCGACAAGGTTATCAACATGCATTATTTCAATCCTGCGCTGGTTATGAAGCTTGTTGAAGTGGTCCAGGGTCCCCATACTTCGGATGAAACCACCCAAACGGTAATGCAGGTATGCGAGGCGTTGGGCAAGATACCTGTCCATCTTAAAAAGGAAATTGATGGCTTTTTGGTTAACCGGATTCTTGGTGCCCTAATGAGGGAAGCAATGTTTCTAAACGATATGGATGTGGCTTCCTATGAAGATATCGATAAAGCCGTTGTGTATGCCTTGGGCCATCCCATGGGGCCGTTCCGCCTGATGGACCTTACCGGTATCGATCTTACCTACACAATGAGTATGGAAAGATATCGTGCGACGGGCGATCCTGGCAATAAGCCTTCTCCGGCGGTCGTGGAGAAGTATGTCCAGGGCGAATGGGGGCAGAAGACCGGTAAAGGCTGGTATGACTATACAAAGAAAGGTTGATGGCCAAAAGCAGCCTGGCTGACGGTTATATCCAAGAAGGAGGAAAATGTCGTGAACGAATGTGTAATCGTAGACGGGGTAAGAACGCCTAATGGCAGGGCACATAAAGACAAAGGATGGTTTAGGAACAAGAGGCCGGATGAATTGCTGACGGCAGTGTATGATGCACTGTTTGACAGAAATAGGGAGGTGAAACCTGAGGATGTAGAGGCCGTATTCGTTGGGACGGCTAACCAGTCCGGCATGCAAAGTGACATCGCCCGCTATGCCTGGCTGGCCGGGGGGTTCCCTGAATCTGTCGCTACAAACTGCATATGTCAACAATGTCCTTCCGGAATGGCTGCCATCGAACATGCGGCAAGAGCCATTATGTGCGGAGAAGGGGATATCTATATTGCGGCCGGATGTGAGGATATGCTGAATGTGCCGATGGGGACGGCAAGAGAATTACCGCCCAGGCTTGCTCAAAGGTATAACGTTATGGAGCTCCCGATGGGCATGACGGCGGAAAAAGTAGCGGCAAAATGGAATATCTCCCGTGAAGATATGGAAAAGATGGCTTTCTATAGCCATAAACGTGCCGCAGCTGCCAGGGATGCAGATAAATTTAAGAAGGAAATTGTTCCTGTTGAAGGGCACAAGGAAGACGGCACAACGTTCATGGTTAACCAGGATCAGTGGATTAGAGAGAACGTTTCCTTGGAAGAAATGGCAAAAATGCAGCCGGCTTTCAAGCCGGATGGCGTTGTTACGGCTGCTGTATCCTCCCCCCTGACCACGGGTGCCTGTGCCCTCCTGCTCATGAGCAGGGAAAAGGCCGACGAGTTGGGTTGTTCATACCACCTGAAATACGTGGCCGGAGTAATGGCCGGCTGTGATCCCACGATGATGGGCATCGGGCCCATTTATGCCGTCAGGAGATTGCTTGACCGGGTTGGTATGAGCGCAGATGAGATTGATGTAGTGGAAATCAACGAAGCATTTGCCAGTCAATCCCTGGCCTGTTTAAGAGAACTCGGGCTGGAAACAGATATGCCGTTTAAGAAGACAAACCTTTTCGGAGGGGCATTGGCTCTGGGACATCCCCTGGGCGAATCCGGGGCAAGGATCGTAATTACTCTCAATAACATTATGCAGACCGAGAAGCCAGACGCGAGATACGGGCTGGCGACCCTATGCGGTGGCCTCGGCAACGGAAACGCCACCCTGTGGGAAAGGATCAGGTAGCTTGAGCGGGGGAAACCGATAACCGGTCTCCGGGCTATGAAAGCATTTGTTCCCGGGTCGCCAAGGACGCCAGCCAATAGCCCGCCCGCCGGCGACAGGAGCTCCGGTTTGTCAAAAGCGAAGAGAATACTCCTTCCGGGCGGGAGGCCGGGATACTTTCCCGGCCTCCCTTCGGGCCGCAAATTGACGGCTGAACTCCCTGTTGCCGGCTTGAATCCGAAAAGAGCCGTGTCGACTTGGGTACCCCGGGCCGTCACCTCCTGTGATCCGGACCTCTTTTCTCTTTATCCGACGCACAAGTGTCCGGCCAACGGAAAAAGGCTGCCGGCCCCGGCGGGGGACGAGACGGGGGACCAAAGAAGACCGGGAGGTGGGTGTAATGAACCTGGTGGAACTGGCTGATGAGAACTACAGAGAGTTCGGCGAATATCCGGTGGTGGTTTTCGAGGAGAGGGAATACACCAACCTGCAGATGCTCGTGTACGCGAGGAAGCTGGCCAACGGCTTGAGGGGGCTGGGGATCGGCCCCGGCCCCGGCGACAGGGTGGTTGTACTGCTGCTCAACTGCCCGGAGGTGCTCATAAGCTACCAGGGGATACTGAGGGCGGGCGGTATCATAGTGCCGGTGATGTTTCGTCTGGAAGCCGGGGAAATAGCCCATATCCTCGATAATTCCGGGGCCGCGGCCATAATCACCGGTAAAGACCTGGTGCCCAAAGTTGACGCCGCCAGGAAAGACATTTCCTCCCTCCGTCACATTGTAATCATCGAGGATGACCAGGTGCCGGGAACGGTCAACTTCTGGCCGTTGATTGCGGCCAGTCCGGATGATCCCATCCCCGTCGACATCAAGGAAGACGATCTGGCGGTGATCCTCTATACGGCCGGTACCACCGGCACACCCAAGGGGGTCATGCTGCTGCACAGGAACCTTTATTCCAATGCGGTGAGCAGCGCCGCCGCAGGGGATCCCGAAACCAGGCGCGGCAACGGTCTGTGCATCCTGCCGCTTGCGCACTCCTTCGGGTTGACGGTAATGAACATCATGTACAAGTACGGTAATCTTACCGTAATGATGCGCTGGTTCGACATCGAGGAGGTCTTCCGGCTGATCGAGAAATACAAGGTGCGGGGCTTTGCCGGGGTGCCGGCGATGTTCGCCATGATGCTGAACAGCCCGGCAGCCGGCAAGTACGACCTGTCCTCCCTGAAGGCCTGCGCCAGTGGTTCGGCTCCCCTGCCGGTGGAAGTACTGATGGCTTTTGAGAAAAAATTCAACTGCACCGTGCGGGAAGGGTATGGCCTCTCCGAGGCGGCGCCGGTGGTCAGCACCCAGTTTTATAACAGGGTCAAGAAACCGGGGTCCATCGGCACTCCCATTGACGAGGTGGATGTACGGATAGTTGACGGCAACGACCGCGACCTGCCGGTGGGCGAAATAGGGGAACTGATTGTAAGGGGGCCCAACATTTCCCCCGGCTACTACAAGCTGCCCGGGGAAACGGCCGAAACCTTCAAAAACGGCTGGCTGTACACCGGGGACATGGCCAAAATGGATGAAGACGGGTGCCTCTATATCGTGGAGCGGAAGAAGGACCTGGTCATCCGCGGCGGTTTCAACATCTACCCGCGGGACATCGAGGAGGTGCTGCATAAGCATCCGGGCGTGCTGGACGCTGCCGTCATCGGCGTGCCCGACCCGGTCATGGGCGAGGAGGTGGAGGCCTTTATTGTACTGCGGGAAGGGTGTGAGGCGGGCGAACAGGAGCTGCTCGCCCACTGCCGGCAGTACCTGGCCAAGTTTAAGTGCCCCAGGCGGATCAACTTCACCAGCCTGATTCCCCGCAACGCCATCGGCAAGATCCTGCGCAAGGAGTTGCGGCGGCTGAGGTCAGAGGGTAATCCGTAGAAAGCTTGACAGGCCTGTGCAATTATGAAACAGAAGGCGGTGGCTTTGGCAGACCGGGCGCACCGGGTGCATGCCGGAGGGCCCGAAGGCATCGTGGCATTGTTATTGCAACGGAGAGAAGAACGACCATCAAACGCATTAAGGAGGACAGGTAATTGGCCAGCAATTTCATCTATTCCACCCGCGACCACAAATTCATTCTCAAGGAATGGCTGGACATCGGTAAGATCCTGAATTTCCCCGTGTACAGGGACTTTTACGATCCCGGCGACGTGGACGTACTGCTTGACCAGGCCCTGAAGGTCGCCAGGGAGGTAATTGCGCCCACCAACGACGACGGGGAGAACATCGGCGTCAAGCTGACCGGCGGGCATGTTACCGTGCCTCCGTCATTGCACAAGGCCCATAAGTTCATGCAGGAGAACGGCTGGGGGATCAGCGACCCGGAAGAGGAGGGCCACATGCCGATTGTCCTGCGCGCCGCCTGTTCGGAATACTTCGGCGCGGCCAACCCGTCATTCACGCCGTACACCGGCCTGGCCGCCGGGGCTGCGCGGTTGATCGCCAGTTTCGGCCGGCCGGAAGACATGGAACTGTTCCTTCCCCGGATGTACAGCGGCGATTGGGGCGGTACCATGTGCCTCACCGAACCGGGGGCCGGTAGCGACGTGGGCGCCTCGGTCACCAAGGCTTATCCCACCGCGGACCCCTGTATATACCGGATCAAGGGCACCAAGTCCTTTATCACCGGCGGGGACCATGACATCAACGAAAACATCATCCACCTGCTCCTGGCCCGCATCGAGGGAGCGGCGCCGGACACCAGGGGGCTGTCGCTGTTCATCGTTCCCAAATTATGGGTCGATGAGAACGGAAACATGACCGGACCCAACGACGTCACTACCGTGGCGGTGGAGCACAAGATGGGGCTGAAGGGGTCGGCCACCTGCATGCTGAGCTTCGGCGACGAGGGCAGCTGTCGGGGCATACTGCTGGGCCGGCCACCCGATGAAAAAGGCGTGGCCGAAGGCATAGCGCAGATGTTTCAACTGATGAACTCGGCCAGGCACGGCACCGGGCACTCGGCTCTGTACGTCGCCACAGTGGCATACAACAACGCCGTGCAGTACGCCAAAGAGCGTGTCCAGGGCCGGCCGCTGTCCAACCCCCGGGGCCCGGCGGTGCCCATCATCCAGCACGAAGACGTGAGGAGGATGCTGCTGCACCAGAAGGCCACCCTGGAAGCCATGCGGGCCTTGGTTTTCAAGAATTGGTACTACATCGACGTGGTCCAAAACAGCGACGACGAGCAGGAGCGGGAGACGGCCAGCCGGAACATCCAGGTTTTGAATCCGCTCGCCAAGGCCTACTGCTCGGATATGGCCTGGCAGCTCATCGCCGACGCCATCCAGGTTTACGGCGGTTACGGCTTCAGCGAGGAATACCCGGTGGCCCGGCAGGCCAGGGATTGCAAGATCTACTCCATCTGGGAGGGCACCAACTACATTCAATCCATGGACCTCGTCGGCCGGAAATGGCGTATGGAAAACGGCAAACTCTTCCGCGGCTGGCTGGCCGAACTGGGCGGGTTCATCGAAGGGAACCAGGGCGCAACCGGTCTGGAACGAGAATTCACCCTGCTCAAGACGGCCTTTGACAGTTACCAGGAGATTTACGCGACTATCGGGAAGTACTTCCTTGGCCAACTCAGGCTGGTACCGGTCTATTCCACCAGGGTTCTGCACTGCACGGCCGTCCTTTACTGCGGGGCCATGATGGCCGAACAGGCCATGGTAGCCCTGGGCAAAATCAGCCAACTGGGAGAGGGGCATGCCGACTATCCCTTCTATGCAGGCAAGATTCAGAGCGCCAGGTACTACGTGCGGAACGTGGTGCCTGTTGTGAATAACCTGGCGGAGATCATCAAGGACGCGGACTCATCGGTTCTGGATATTCCGGAAGAAGCGTTTTAACAGGCCGCCGGATCTGGTCCCTGTTTCCCCTGAATTATGGTCAGTCGGGTTTCTAAGTATTGGCTCTGTCGCGAGGCTGTGGACAACAGCCTCGCTATTTCTACGCTGCTCGCCCAGGCCGGTGTCTATTGCACAAACGCCTGCCGCTTTCAGCGATCAGCGCTGCCGTTTGAGAGGACCACCGAAAATGGCGGGCCGCCGCCGGGCCGGAAACCCTACGGATCAATTGGAGGCCGGTTCCGCGCCTCGGTCAAGAGCGTTCAACTTTTGCACATTGCTGTTCCAATGTGCATCAACTCCTTCCTCCCTTGTCCAGCTTTACGGCCGCAGGGCATACACTCCGGGCCTGGCATGAAACTTGCTCCTATAAATAGTTGCCGGAAGCGGAGCGAAGACGCCAGACGCGGTGTGCCGTCTCAAGGATGCCTCCTTAAACGGCACCCACAGACCTTTGCTGACGGTCAGCATCAAAAGCAAGCACCACGGATAGGCCGGTCCGAGACAGCGCGCGGTAGGATGAACGGTTAAGCACTTGAAACAGTTTGAAGCGCAACGCGACGGGAATGTTATGTCGGTGCCGGCCCGGCCAGGCAGGCGTAGGCGGATTTTCCATTGTTCCGTACCCGTCTGCGTATCGAGTTGGCGCAGAAGGGAGATAGTTTCGTGGAAGTCATGTTTCGCCATTGTGCCGGGGTCGTGGTCCGTAGGACCGAAGTCACGGCAACCGTATCCCATCATCCCGCTGAGGCGACCGAGACTAGGATGTCTACCCGGACCTTTGGCGTCTTGACAGGTGAACTCGCCGTCCTGCGTAAATGGTTGCTGGCGGAAAAGGTTACCCATGTGGCTTTGCGAGCTACAGGCAGTTATTGGAAGCCCGCTTTCAATATGTTGGAAGATACCTTTATCACGTGGGTAATAAACCCCGTGTTGATAATGTCCTTTCCGGGGCGTGGTACCGATATAGAGGACTCGTCGTGGCTTGCCGCACTTTTGCAGCGCGGCAAGTTGCGCCCGAGTCGTATTCCGAAGAGTGTCCAACGAGAATTGCGGGATTTGGTGTATTACCGCAAAAGCCTCATTGATGAACGTGCCCGTTTAACCGTCCGGATCCGGCGAGCGTTGGAGAGTGTCAACACAAAGCTGGGCCGTGTTTCCTCCGATGGGCTGGGTGTTGCCTGGCGTGACCTGTTGGCGTCTTTTTCGGAAGAAACCGGGCCCCGGCACCCGGCTCAAGCGGCTGGTCCCGATGTCCGGGCTTTGCTCGAGGCACGGGCCAGTGCCTCGACGAGAGTGATCACTGACAGCTGGTGCAGGCTTCTGGGTAAGCAATTGGAACACCTTGTCTATCTCGATCGCGAGATCGAGGCTCTGGACAATGAGGTTGCCGCCCAGACCCGCCCTTTCGGAGAATCCCGAAAACTCCTTTAGGCGATCCGGGGAGTAGAACCGGCGGCCGGCCCGTAGGTTTCCCCTTTCCATGTGTCCCTGCCTCCCGGCAACGGGCGGGGCTGATGGGGCCAATCCGTGCGCGGGTAGGGTCCCCGGATTGTGCCGCGGCCGGGAGACCCTTTTCCGGCGGGATGTGTCCCCGGGGTAAGTTGATCCTAACCACTCAACACGACACTACTGGATAAGGACCCGGCTTGGCGGATGTTTGGCAGGCCTGTCCTTTGAACACACTCCACGACAGAAGTCGCGGGATTCCTGGGAGCTAATCGCAACTCCAACCGTTTCATTGATTCCTGCTTCCTGGGACCGAGCATTCCGAAGAAAGTCTTACCGATCCTCCACAAGCCAGCCCCGCCGTTCCTGCGGTTTACTCCAGCCTTACCGTCCGCCGGCCGAAGGGTTCATCCCGCCACGATCCTCAGGCCCTCCGCCAAAAGATTCACGGCCGCATTGTGGTCGCGCTCATGCACCGTGCCGCACACCGCGCACTTCCACTCCCGGTCCGACAGGGTCAGCATGGGGTTCTTCTCGTGGCACACGTTGCACAGCTTGGATGAAGCGAAGAACCGGTCCACTATCACCACCGTTCGGCCGTACCATTTCGACTTGTACTCGATCATGCGTCGGAACTCACCCCAACTCGCATCCGAAATGGCCTTCGCCAGCGCCCGGTTCTTTACCATGTTCTTCACCGCTAGGTCCTCAAGGACAACGACTTGGTTCTCGAACACTATCCTCTTAGACTGCTTATGAAGAAAGTCCCTGCGCTGGTTTGCAATCTTCTCATGCTGCCGGGCCACCTTTAGCCGCGCCTTCTCCCGGTTCTTCGAACCCTTCTCCTTCTTCGCCAGCCGCCGTTGCAGCTTCGCCAGCTTCTTCTGCGCCTTGACGAAATACTTCGGATTCTCAATCGGCTCACCCGACGACGGAACCGCAAACAGCTTTAGCCCTAAGTCCAAGGCTATTTTGCCTTCCACCGCCGGTAGTGGCTTCACCTCTACCTGACAGAGAATTGAGGCGTAGTATTTTCCGGTCGATGTTCGCGTTACCGTCACGTTTATTATCGATTCCGGAATCTCCCGGCCGTCCTCTGCAAACTCCACCCATCCCAGCTTCGGGAGCTTTAGCCGATTCCCCTTAACCCGAATGTTGTTGTTCGTAGAGTTCGTCTGATAAGTCTGTTGCGGCTCGCGCCTACTCTTGAACCGCGGGCGACCCGCTGGCGCGGGTGCCCCGGCCCGTCCCTCGAAGAAGTTCGTGAACGCCCTGTCCAGATGCCGCAGGCTGTTCTGCAGGGCAAACTTGTCGGCTTCTCCCAACCACTTGGTGGCAGGCGACGCTTTGATTATTGTCAGCATCCGGCACGATTCCGCAAAGCCGAGATACCGCCCCTCGGCCTTGTAAAGTTCCTGGTGCCACTCCAGGAAATGGTTATAAGCCCACCGGGCACATCCGATGGTTCGGTTGGCCATCGCTATCTGCTTGGGTTTTAGGTAGATACGCACCTTGTACGCCTTATCCGCCATCCCTTTTTTACCCTCCTCCTTGATAATTCCCAACGGCCCCTCCGTTGCCTCACCGAATGCGGCCAAGAGGCAGGTGGGGTTTACGGTGCCCCCTCCCAAGCTGAGTGAGGCCGTGCCCTTGCGAATCGGCATGCCGTTCACGTTGTGCGTACATTGTATCATACGGACATCCGGCAGACAAGCCCTTTTTTAACATTTTTTAGATGAACTGGCATAGAATTTACCGCCCTTACCCATGTCTGAAGACACGGGCGTGCGGGCGGAACCTGTCAAGGGCTGCCGCCGGCCAAAGCCTGGAACAATTCCCGGATAAAGTTTTTCTTTGTAACGGCCGATACCGTAGACAGGGATCTCGGCAAGGGCACGCTTTGGCCTGATCTGCCGGACCATCACCCCTGCCGGACCGGGGTTGGCTCCTGCCCGGGGGGGCAAGGCGGGCCGGCAGGGCTCGACCGCCTCGGCAAACCACCGGGAGGTTGGCCAGGTCTTAACATAAGTCTATGATCTAACCTGCACCCTTTTCACAATCCGGGCATTGTAATTACCTGTCAAATCGCTGCGTAACGATATCTGAATATTCCAAAACCGCACAATATAGCCCAATGAGTAGGGGGGCACAATTGATGATAAACGAACACCGGGGATGTTCCCAAAGGCAACGGCAAGGTACATAGGGGTGGAAGCCGGGAGACGGGTGCTCCTTTGTGGCCAGCATGTCTTCTCAATTATGGTTTACTAATGAGAGTCCCAATTCGGCATTTGAACGACTGTAATGCTGTTCTTGTTGGTGACCGGGCATGGATCCATTTAAACTAAGGGGGATGGTCCTGATGATTAAGAAGAATGAGCTGGAAACCATCAAGTCAATCGCGCCATTCATTGTAAATTCCTTTACCGACGGCGGCATTTTTCATGGGACCGATTTACAGTACTATACGTGGAAGATTGCTTCCCAATTGTTCGATACAGACATAATTACGGCCGGGGAGAAGTTTGATCCAATTGGCGCAGAGTCGGAAGCGATAGCAACGGGTAAGGTTGTAAGTCGGCGTATGCAGGATCAAGACGGTGACTTTCGTGGCAGAATAACGTCATTTCCTGTCTATGATGGGGATATTGTTGTTGGGACCCTGAGTATTATTCAAAGAATGGTGCACCCATTGTTGCGTGGGCTTACGGCTTTGGCGCCGTTGCTGACCGGACTTTTCCCCGAAGGCGCCTTTATATGGGCGGGCGATCTGAAAAAAATGACACTGCGCTTTTCATCGGAAAAATTCGATGTACCCATGTTTCATTTGGGCCAGCGACACGAGGATGAAAAAGTGTTTGAATGCATCAGAACCAAGAAACCTCTTTTATTTACTGTTCCTGAAGAGCAGTACGGGCTACCTATCCTGTCTTCAATCAACCCTATTTTCGATGAAGAGGACGGAAATACTGTCGTAGGTGTTTATGGTATGATACTGCCAAAGAGAGCATCGTATAGAATGCGTAAAATGGCCGAAACGCTTGCTAAGAACACGGTTCAAATGGCATCGGTACTTGAGCAGTTGGCCGCAAGCGCCGAACGGATATCGGAAAACGGGAATCAGCTTAACAATAGCATTAAAGAAATTTTTGGCTTGTCAGAAAACATAAATGAGGTTATTGGCTTCGTCAAGCAAATTGCTGATCAAACGAAGTTGCTCGGCTTAAATGCCGCAATAGAGGCGGCGCGGGCTGGTAGTGTCGGTCGGGGCTTCGGGGTGGTTGCAACGGAAATAAGAAAATTATCGGATGAATCAAAAACAACGGTAAACAGAATTATTGGTCTGACCGGTAAGATAATGGAAAAGGTAACCGAAACAAATAGGCATAGCGAAGCAACCATGCTGTCAAGTGCCGAGCAGGCCTCAGCTACCCAGGAAGTTACAGCCAGTATTCAGACCCTTACAGGTATGACGCAGAAGCTTAGGAAGTATGCCGGTGAGTTATAGTGGCATATATGATTCCGCTGCAAAAAGTACGATTTGCCTGAAGGACCACCCAAGTATAGTGGCGCGCATGCACCTGAGTCCCTATATGGGGTATCCGCCGCGTGAGCGAAAGGGTTTTCGCAGTAGAATCATATATCTGAAGGCGGTACATGGATGGTTGGCCGGACGACCCTGCGCCGGAATTCCGTTCCGCCGCCTGCCGCCCTTGTTACGCCGGACATACGACAGAAAATAATGGTGGGGCAATTCGTAGATCCAAGTCTCTATTATGTTTATGCCCATTACGGCAAATGTGACAATGCTGTTCAGCCATTTGTATTGATTCACCAGCCGTCTTCCGGTAACATTCATCTCCGTCCGAAAAGTTCCGGCCAACAAGGAAGCATATGAGCGCAATATCGCACGCCGCACGGTCCCGGTGCCGCCGGTGCGGGGCTATCCCGCGGGGCCCCGGCCGTCCGTGCCCTGGAAGGCTTCGCATATCTTCTCCTGGAAGTAGGATTGAGCGGCTCTCCTAGTGAAGAAAAAGATTATCCGGCGAAGACGCCAAAACAGTCAACGGTGGTCATAGCTCCCTGGGCGGACGTCCGTCCCCGTAGGTAAGGCGTCCGCATCGCCGTGCTTTGGCCGGGGGTAATCTTCGGCACAGAAGGACCACGGATTTTTCCCGGGGTTTACGCGGGAAAGGCATCACTTTTGTTCGGGGGGCGCACGAGAGTTTAAGTATTAAACATTTCCGTTCTATTTTAGAACACCTTACTTATTGCCGGGCTGGCTGGACAGCCCCCGGGCAAGGTCGGCGGTACTGGCATAGTAATTGCATTTCCTAGGGGCAGCGGCAGCCCGGGAGGAACCCTGGGTCGTGAGCCTTGAAAGGCAGCTCGCTGATCAGGTCCGGAAAGGCTTTTCCCTGTTGCATCGGCCGGGTGGGTTGCGGGGCGGGAAGGCGGAAGACAGAGCTTTATATGAGGGGGAAAGCGGATGCGAATGGTGGTTATTGGGCGGCAGCCGGCGGGAAGGCCGCCCGGGGGAGGTGCCGCGACTAAAAAATGACAAAATCTGTTGTGTCTGTCGTTAAGTTTGAGGATGCCTATCGTGACGTTAAGCGGGTACTGGAGTTGTGCGACGGGTTGCAGGGATTCCGGGCCGGTGACAGGATCCTGATCAAACCCAACCTGGTGTCATGGGACTTTGAACTGCCCTTTCCTCCCTTCGGGGTGGTCACTACCAGCAGCGTGATGGAAGCCCTGGTCCGGGTTCTGGCCGAGCATGGGTTTAACAACCTCACCATAGGCGAGGCTCCCCTGCCGGGAATCAAGCCCAAGGGGCAGGCTATTTTCGAAGTGCTGGGCTACCGGAAGCTGCAGGAAAGGTACGGCGTAAAACTGGTTGATTTCAACGAGGAAGAGTTCGTGCCGGTCGACTTCGGCGAGTTCAACCTGCGCATTGCTCAAAAGGCTCTGGAAGCAGACAGGATAATCGACCTGCCGGTTCTCAAAACCCACAACCAGGCCAAGGTGTCTCTGGGTATCAAAAATCTGAAGGGATGCCTCCACGTAAGTTCGAAGATGCTCTGCCACGGCGTCGAACCCGGTCTGGAACAGAGCTTTCCACGGATAATAGAGAAGCTGCCGGTGGCTCTTACCCTGATCGACGGCGTCTTCGCCCTGGAGAAGGGACCGGCCCCTACCGGCAAAGCCTTCCGGCGGAATTTACTGATCGCCTCGGGCGACACTTTCGCCGCCGATGTGACCGGCGCCCAGGTTATGGGTTATGCGGCTGCGGATATTGCGCACCTGCGATTCTTCGCCGCCCGGCACGGGAGGAGTCTGGACCCGGCCGACATTGAGTTCAGGGGCGAAAACCCGGCTGACCATGTTCAGTTTGTGGACTACGACTGGGCATGGACTGCCGAGGACACCGGTCCCCGGGCCTTTAAGCGCCTGGGCATGGAGGGTCTGGCGGTACGCAAGTACGACGAGAGTCTGTGCACCGGTTGTTCGGCGCAGTTCAACCCCATGCTGATCCTTCTGATGTCGGCATTCCAGGGCCAGCGTTTTCCGGATGTCGAACTGGTCAGCGGGAAAAAACAGCTGGCCCGCGAAGGATTTGAGAAAACGGTTTTGTTCGGTCGTTGTGCCTGCGAGCTCAACCGGGACAATCCGGCGGTCAAGGAGGCCATACTTTTGAAGGGCTGCCCCCCCAGTCTGAAAAGCATGGTGGAGGGGCTGGCCAAGGATGGTATACAGTGCGTTTACGATGAGTATGTGAAATACCGGCACCACCTGTTCGACCGCTACAAGGACAAGGAAGGGTTCGACCTGGGTCTTTACACGGTCAGGTAGGTTCCCGGGGCAGGGTCCGGTCCGGACGCGAGGCGTGACCGGCCGGAAATTCCGTAATCCGCCGGGCAGGTGTTCCGGCTGGAAGTGAAAGGAGCGTGTATCCATATGATGGACTATCCTCTCTGTTTGAGAAGTATTTTGTACCGGGCTCAGAACATCTTCCCCAAAAAGGAGATAGTCTCCCGGGATTTCTCCGGCATTTTCCGTTACAACTACGGCGAGATGAGCCGCAGGGTATGCCGGCTCGCCAACGTTCTGAAAGATCTCGGCATTCGCCCTGGGGAGAAGGTCGCCTCCTTTGCCTGGAACAACCACCGCCACCTGGAACTGTATTTCGCCGTACCCTGCTACGGCGCGGTGCTGAACACCCTGAACCTCAGGCTGTTCAGGGAGCATCTGATTCATTGCATCAATTTCGCCGAGGACCAGGTTATCTTCGTTGACGAGGACCTCGTTCCCCTGATCGAAAGTATCCAGGAACACCTGACCACGGTCCGCGCCTACGTGGTTATGACCGACAAGCCTCTGGCCGCTACGAAACTTTCACCCGTATATTCATACGAGGAACTCCTGGCGGCCCAGCCCGACGAGTATTCCTTCCCCTACCCCGACGAGTGGTCGGCGGCCGTGATGGCCTATACGACCGCGACTACCGGTTTGCCCAAGGGCGTGGTTTACAGCCACAGGGGCCTCTACATGCTTAGCCTGACTAACCTGACCGGTGAGTACGGCATCTTTGAAAAGGATGTCGACCTGCCGATTGTCCCCATGTTTCACGTCAACGCCTGGTGCCGGCCCTACGCCAACACCATGGCG
>DATKUX010000150.1:0-3000 GCA_035530395.1 Spirochaetia bacterium | reverse complement strand
TGGGGCTCGGGGTGGGCAAGGGTGACCGGGTGGCCTTGTTCCTGCCGAACTCGCCGGCCTTCCTGATCGCCTATTTTGCCAGCGTCAGGATAGGTGCGGTGGCCACGCCTTTCAACATAATTTTCAGGGGCCCGGAAATCCGCTATATTTTAAACAACTCCCGCGCCAAGGTGCTGGTAGCGGCGCTGGCGGAAGCCGGGGAGAGACTGCCCGCCATCAGGGACGAACTGGTCCATCTCGAACACGTGATTACCGTGGGCGGAACGACGGGAGGAAGTCTAGACTTCAACGGCCTGCTTGAGTCACACCCGGACCAGGCGGCAGCGGTTGATTGCGACCCGCAGCAGGCGGCTACCATCCTTTATACCTCCGGAACCACCGGCCAACCCAAGGGGGCGGTGCTCACCCATGCCAATTTTTTTGCCAATGCCTGCCTGAATGGTAAATCCGTTCTCCACATCAATGACCAGGATGTATTTTACACCGGGACGCCCTTCTGCCATATTTTCTTTGTCCTGGCCGTATTGGGCCCCCTCTACGCCGGGGCCGCCGTCGTCACCGCCAACCGCTTTGCCGCCGCCAACGCCCTTAAGATAATATCCGATCACCGGGTGACTCATTTTGCCGGTGTACCCACTATGTACATCTACATGCTGGAGGAGTACAGGCCGTTCCTTTACGACCTGGGGGCCTGGCGTTTCGCCCAATCGGCCGGCGCTTCCATGCCGGCTGAATACATTACCAAGATTGAGCGGACTTTCGGCGTCGGTTTCTGCGAATGCTACGGCATGACGGAGACCAGTTCCACCGTGACCTACGGCCGCCTAGGGCACGGAAAGGTCGCCTCCATCGGCCCGTCGGCCCAAGGTTGGGAAGTGAAGCTGATGGATGATGACGGCCATGAGGTTGCCGGCCGCGAGGTAGGGGAGATGTGGGTCAGGGGCCAGGGACTGTTCAGCGGCTACTGGGAGATGCCCGAAGCCACCGCCGAAGCGTTCGAAGGTGAATGGTTCAAGACCGGCGACATGGGTTGGAAGGACGAGGACGGTTACTATTATCTGGTGGACCGCAAGAAAGAAATGATCATAAGCGGCGGCTACAACATCTATCCGCGCGAGGTGGAGGACGTGATCTATACCCACCATCAAGTTCTGGAGGCCGTCGTGATCGGCCTGCCGGACCCCGCCCGGGGCGAGATACCGGCGGCCTACATCATCCCCAAGCCGGGCGAGCATCCTTCGGCCGAGGAACTGAAGGGATTCTGCAAGGAGCGTCTCGCCCCTTACAAGGTGCCACGGCAGGTCGAGTTCGTGAACGAATTGCCCAAAGGACCCACAGGCAAGATCCTGAAACGGATCTTGAAGGAGCAGGTGCAGGCCGGGGGAAGGTGAGCGGGCAGCCGGTTGGCGTTGAACGGGCGGCCCCTTGCGGCCGCCTCTCGGAGTGATCGGCTGGCTACCTGCTCGAGAAGCTCCAAAAGCCCGGGGTTTCATCTCCACTTTTCCTGGTTTTCTCCCACCGGAGGGGGCACCCTTCTCTCTCACTATCAAAATTTCCGCCTTGTCCACAACCTATTTCTCTGCTATATTGGAAGGGGCAGCCGGGTGTGGCGCGCCCATTTCGTTTAGCCGGGGTGACGAGGGCTATGGAAACCTCCGAAGTGCGGGATTTTCTTTATCACCTGGCCATGGAGCGGGGCCTTTCCATTCATACGGTGGCGGCCTATCGTCGCGACCTGGCCGATTTTGCCTCCTACTGCGGGAAAAGCGGCGTGGCGGCTCCGGCAGCCACCCGGGATAACGTAACCGCCTACCTGCGCTCTTTGCAGGGACGAAAGCTCAAAGCCACCACCATAGCGCGCCGTTTGGCCGCCCTGCGCACATGGTACCGCTATCTGATCCTGAAAGACGAGTCCCGGTATGACCCCACCGCCGAATTGGCGCCGCCCCGGCGCGTGAGCCGCTTGCCGCGGGTGCTTTCGGTCCAGGAGGTGGACGGGCTCCTGGACCGTCCCCGCCCCGTGGACCCGGCCGGACAGCGCGACCTGGCCATGCTGGAACTCCTTTACGCCACCGGCGTCAGGGTTTCCGAACTGGTCACGCTGGACCGGGAGAACGTGGATTTGGAACAGGGGCTGGTGCGTGTCTTCGGCAAGGGGGCCAAGGAACGGATCGTTCCGGTCGGTCGCCGGGCGGTGGCCGCCCTGACGAGGTACATCGCGCGGGGCAGGCCCTTTCTAGCCGGTACCAAGAGCACCAACGCCCTTTTTTTGAACCGCTCCGGCCGCCGCCTGACCAGGCAGGGCTTCTGGAAGATCCTAAAGAAGTATGCCCGGGAAGCCGGCATAGAGCGGGACATTTCGCCGCATGTCCTGAGACATTCATTTGCCACCCACCTTCTGGAGAAGGGAGCGGACCTGCGTTCGGTTCAGGAGATGCTGGGGCACAGCGACATCAGCACCACGCAGATTTACACCCATCTTACCGATTCCCATCTGGACGGTGTATACCGGGCCAGCCATCCCCGTGCCGGCTCGGGCAAACGAAAGGGATGAACCATCTATGACAATCAACCGTATCACCGTAATCGTCCTGGACAGCCTGGGCATCGGGGCGCTGCCGGACGCCGCCGTTTACGGGGACGAGGGGTCCAATACCCTGGCCCACCTGGCCTCCGCCGTGGGTGGTCTGGCGTTGCCTCACTTAGCCGCCTTGGGGCTGGGTAATATTCTGACGGTGGAAGGTGTCCCCCCGGTCGCCGTTCCCGCCGGGGCTTTCGGGCGGATGGCGGAAAAATCGGCCGGCAAGGATACTACCACCGGCCACTGGGAAATGGCAGGCATCATCTTGACCGAACCATTTCCCCTTTACCCGCATGGCTTTCCGTCGGCAGTGATCGAGGACTTCGAGCGCGCCATCGGGCGGCGGGTGTTGTGCAACCGGGCGGCTTCCGGTACGGTGGTCATCCAGGAATACGGAGAGCAGCACCTGGCCACCGGTT
>DATKUX010000149.1:0-13038 GCA_035530395.1 Spirochaetia bacterium | reverse complement strand
GGGTGCACGACACCGTTGTGAGGAAAAAAAGTATTTGACCAGGAGCTATGAGCCGTGCTATAATCTGGTTGTACTATATACAACCAGAGAGGGTGTGCCGTATGAGACCCAGCCGTGGCTCGTTGGGGGAATTGACTAGACAGCGCGATGCCATTAGAGCCAAGTTGGCGGAAATAGGCGACATGAGACCCGGTACCCTTATGCCTCGTTTCCGCAAATGCGGTAAGCCAAACTGCCACTGTGCCAAGGACGGGGACCCTGGTCATGGACCCAGTTGGGCTTTAACCTGGAAAATTGATGGCAAGACGACCGCCAGGATCATCCCCACAGGCGCCGTTGAACGCATCAAAGAACAGATTTCGGAATTTAGGCGCTTCCGTGAACTGAGCCGAGAACTTATTGAGGTTAGCGAAGATCTTTGCGATGCCAAACTGGAAACCTCCGAGGCCGACGCAGAAGCAACGGCCAAAAAAGGGGCCTCAAAAGCGGGATCGAGGCGGAAGTCACCAAAGAACTCAGCGCCTTCTTGAGTCCAGCAATCGTTATCGGGCTCGGCCTGGAAACGCTGGAAACTGAGCTGAGGAAAATAGTCCTCCGTACCGCCGCCAAATTCTTGGAAGAGGCGCTCAATGCTGATAAATCCGACTATGCAGGTCCAGAAGTGATCTGCATTTTTTGTGGGGCACAGGCCCGCTATGTTGACCGGCGTTCCAAGAGGTTTATCACCATCCTGGGCGATATCTTTTCTGAGGGTGCCTACTACGCCTGCCCGACCTGTGGTCATGGTTGGTACCCAAAAGATTATGCCCTGGGCTTTGGAGACTCCTCCTTATCCCCAGGGGTCACCCGCATGATCGGCCTGGTAGCATCAGCGGGATCTTTCCTGGAAGGCGCCCACCTTTTGTCCGAACTTGCCGCCATTGACGTTACAGACAAGTGCGTTGAGCGTACCGCCAAAAAACTCGGTGCCGCCATCGCCACCGACGAGGTTGCCGTTGTCGAGGAGAAGCCCACCCCCAGTAACACCATATACGCCGGGGCTGACGGAACAGGCATCCCAATGCGTTCAAGCGAATTGGCCGACCGAGCCGGCAAGCAAGCGGACGGCACGGCCAAAACCAGAGAGGTCAAACTATGTGTCGTCTGGACAGCCGACTCCCGTGACGATAAAGGTAACCCTGTAAAGGATGAGGGCTCCGAAAGGTATTCCGCAGCCATAGAAAGCTGTGCCTGGAGCGATACCTGCAAAGACACTCCGGTTTTCGCCCGCCGGGTCGAACGCGAGTTGACCAGATGTGGCTTCTTCGGCGCCCAACGGCAGGTCTTTATCGGTGACGGAGCCCCGTGGATCTGGAACCTCGCCACCATGATTGCCCCACAAGCCACCCAAATCGTCGACCTTTATCACGCCAAGGAACACTTGAGTCTGCTCGCCGGTGACATCTTCGGTCCTGGCTCCGATCTGACCAGGAAATGGGCCGAAGAACGCCACAGCGAGCTGGAATCAGGTAAGCTTAACGCTGTGCTAAGTGCCATAGGTTGCCATATGTCCAGACCCGGAGAGGTGGGGAAAAGGGCCATCCGAGAGTTCGGTTACTTTGACACCAACCGGCACCGCATGAAATATGAGTATTTCCGCTTACTTGGCCTTTGTGTCGGTTCCGGCGTGGTTGAAGCCGGTTGCAGGTCCGTCATTGGCCAACGGCTCAAAAGGTCCGGGATGTTCTGGAGCGTCGATGGCGCCAACGTGGTTTTCGCCCTACGCTGCTCCTTGCTCAGCTGTCGGTTTGACGAGTTCTGGGCGAGCTATAGGATCAATAATTACAGGATCCCCCAGCAGGCTCTTTAAACATGAACTACCATTTATTTACTCACAAGAATGTCGTGCACCCCTTTGACCGCGGGTCCGATCGCAGCAAGAAAATCGGTTATCTCCGGTCTTTCCACCGACTGAAGTGTGGGCCAAGTTCATGCGGAAGCAGCCTTCAAGCTCTCCCAGACCAAGATGGCCTTGATATTCCTCGTGGCCCCCCACGTTTCGTTAAATTTCCGGACGGTATTTTCCAGCCGCTCTACCTGGGACCGGTATTCGTCGTCCACATGTCTATCTGCAATAGCTTCCTGGAGTTCCCGTACCGACCATTTCTTCTCGGCCGCCCGCTTCAGCCAAACCTTTGGATCTCCGGTCTGTGCCGCAATCCGGTGGTGGGTTATGGTCAACTCATGATTCCGCTGGGCCTCCGGGAAGGTCCGGGCCGTGGCGGCAAGGCTTCTGATATAGTTGGCGGATACTCTGGCTTCGCGAGCCAGTTTGGTTGCCGCGCCTCGTTCGTATTTGCCCAGGATGTAAGCCGCGTGCGCGGCTATTTTCCAACCGGATTCCTGTTCATCCTGTTGGAGTAGGACATTCATCGGACCGCCGCATTTTTCGCAGGGATCGTTTGATGTCTCGACGGCGACGGCCACCCCGGCGATGCTGCCAAGGTTTTGGTGTTCCCGTGCCGCCAGATGGCGCACTTCTTCTCGTAATGTTGCTAAGATCTGGACGGAGAGTTTTTTTATCCAGGTCATAACAGTCGAAGACTGCCTCCACCTGCTCAATGCTGACCCCGAGACCTTTGTCCCGCAAGTGGCTGAATACCTGCTCGGGCTTACGTTCTCCAAAGCGTATGACATACAGAAGCACCTCGATTATCTCGTAGGGGCCCAGGGGTGGGTCCGGCGGACGATCCTCCATTTGTTGTCGCCGTTTAGTAATCTGGTTCATTCGCACCTCCGGCTCAACGTGTACGTACAAAAACAGCTTGTCGAGCTCTTCCCGGGCGATTTCGTTGCGGCGCACAAGGTCCAGCACGGTGTTATAGACCCGGACGTGGAGGCGTTGCTGCAATTCGGGATGTGTCTGGCCAGCATCAGCCGTTTGAACCAGATGACGTACGGTGGCTTTGAGAGTTCCGTGGCGAGAGAAAAAGATGCCTTGATGCTGCCACAGCCCATCAGTATCGAACTGGGGCACATCGGTGAGCGTGTAAAAACGGCCTGCGTGATTGTAGCTCGCGAGATACCCAACAGAGACCAAGTCCCGGATGATGCTGCGTTGAGACCGTCCAGGGAAAGCCTGGCGCAGAGCCTGCATGTCGAGAACAGGAGTCCTTCGAAACAAGCCAGTTAGCTGCTCCCTGGTGCCACCACCCATAGTCGACACCCCGCCTGTCATAATCAGTACTACACTTATCCTAATTATGACACGAGGGAGGCACCAAGTCAAGCCATTTACGCTGTTTTTGGCCAAAAAACGGGGGTTGCCTGGTTGCCCACCTTACAAAGGGCAACCCCACTATTTGCCAACCCTGCAGCCCAGCTATTTCAAGCCTTCAGGTGGCAAGTGTTTTCTGACGCTACGGGAAAAACGGGATGGTTACGCACAGGCTTGGCGGTATCACTTGCCTTGGGGCTTGCAACGGCTGTCATTCCGCCGGGGGTGGGTGCTTCCGGCATGGTGGCGGGGCCGCTGTGCCTTTGCGTGGTCCCCACGGTCACACCGTGCGGAACGTCCACAACCAGTTGGAGTCCAGCAACTGGTCCGGTTACGTGGCAACAGGCTACGAGACCGGCAAGTCTTACACTTCAGCCACCGCCACCTGGGTGGTGCCCCAGGTGAAGGACGCGCCCGGCATGTCCGCCAGCTACTCTTCTTGCTGGGTGGGAATAGGTGGATTCTTCACCAGTTCCTCGGAATCAAACGTGTATAGCGACCTTATTCAGTTGGGTACCGAGCAGGACGTTTCGTCGACGGGTACGACCCGGTATGATGCCTAGTACGAGATGCTACCCAACTCCGAAAAGGTCGTCAAGGGTTTCGCCATCCACCCGGGGGATACGATCACGGCGAGCCTGGCCAACACCGGAACCGTCAATTCCCGCCGCAATAAGACACAGCAGCAGGTTTGGACCCTGTCCATGACTGATTTGACAACCAACAAGACGTGGAGCACCACCGTTGAATACAATTCGTCGCTTTCCTCGGCCGAGTGGATCATGGAGGCTCCGTACAACCACGGTATCCTGCCGTTGGCCGATTACGGCACCGCTACTTTCGATCCCGGCACGGCCGACGGGGTTAACCCCGGTCTGAACACCGAGCAGGGCGTCATCATGTATGACCCGCAAGGACAAACCTCGAACGTATCCGCGCCGGACAGCGATACTGACGGCTTCGACGCGGCCTGGGGTAACGGTACCACTCTCACGACGGTTTCGCCGCCGTCCAGTTGACGGGGAAGCACACAAGACTAATGTAGCTGCGATGGGGTGGATGCGCCGGCATTCACCCCTCTTCGATTCCCGTTTGGCTTATGCGTTTGGGGGCCCGTTTTACCAGATAACATCGACAAGCCTGCCTACCGGCCTTGGGTAAATCACCCTTCGCCCTGATCCTCCTGACCGCTCCTGGCTACCACGGTGATCCACCGCTATCCCATCCCGGCGCCATCGTGGTACTCGTGGGCCACTGAAACGTGGGTGGTCACCGCTACGCCTTTGGCTTGGTGGGGTTGCTTAATGTTGCCGTTGCCTCCATCGGACACCTTATTCAGTAGATCGAAGTCGCCTACGGTAAAACTTTTCATTCGCAACTCAGCTCTACGCTGCCCAAAGAGACGAGCTACGGGAGCAGAAACGTCAATAACGGAGAGACCCCTTAGAAAACTCGTTAGTGCGTGTTCTTTTCCTTCAGGATCAGGGCTCCTAAAAATACCCTCGTATAATTCGGCTATGCTAACAACACTTATAGCCAATCCTTGTTGCCTATATTCCTTTAAGGCTGATACAAATGGTTCTTTACCTCGCAAGTAGAATATGGCCCAATCCGAATCAATCAGATATTTTTCAGTCACCATGGCGGATTCTTCCTCCCAGTCCCCAACCTACGGCGCTGGTAAATTTCCTCGACAAATGCATCAGCATCAAAATCAGCCCACGAACCGGCGGCCTTCTCAAAGGCCTGGGTAGCTTCATCTGTTGACTCTTGCTTTTCCAACATTCGGTGGAGTTTATCTCGTTCAGAACGGGGTAATTTCAAAATCTCATCGAAAATCTTTTCAATGGCCACATTGAATCCCCCCTCATTACAGTTTCTGGGACTATTATAACCTAACCTTGAAGTAATCGACAAGCGAAGTTGCAAAGGGCGTGAAATCTCCGCCGTAAAAACGTTTACCCGGCCAACCCGATGGGACCACCGATAAACTGAGCCAGTTTTATGCGGAAACGGCTTTCCCGGTCTCCCAGACCAACACGGCCTTTATATTTCTCCCCAAGCTTCATTGAATTTTCGGACGCTATTTTCCAGCCGCTCCACCTGAGCTCGGTATTCCTCGATGTCATCGATCTGCTTACTCCCGTCCTTAATGGCTTTCTGCAGTTCGCGAACCGACCACTTCTTCTCATCCGCCCGCTTCAGCCAAACCCTTGGGAATTCGGTCTGAGCCGCAATGCGGTGGTGGGGTATGGTCAATGCCGGGTTCCGCTGGTCCTCCGGGAAGGCCCGGACCGTGACTGCAAGGCTCCTTATGTAGCTAGCGGACACACCAACCTCGCCGGCTAATTTGGCCGCCGTGCCCCGGCCGTACTTACCCACCATGTAAGCCGCGTGTCCGGCAATCTTCCAACCGGACTCTTCTTCGTCCTGTTGAAGTTGAACAAACACCAGAACGTCCGTTTTCCAACTCTCAGGAGGAGAATCCAGTCCGACAGCAGAGTAGGCCAGGGTCATCCCCTCACGGCGTGCGGTAATACGGAAGAGGTCTACCTGGGGTATCCGGTACACCTGCGCATCGTTGTGGTGCTCGCGGCACAGCGCGATCAAGTTACACCGGATGTCCGGGCCACCGGACCCCTTTGACCGGATATACTTCCTGGGACCGGTGAGGACAGGCGGGAACTTCGCAGGTCTCGGCCGCATTACGGATGTCATCGATGACCCTTTGGGACCGGACCGTTTGCGGTTTAGGAAATTCGGGCATCGGGAACCAATCCCCTTGGTCTCCACGTCTCGTTTATACTGGAAACGCAACTCGAGTTGCGTTTCCAGTATAACAATCTTATGGAAGAAGATCTCCTATACATTGACTGTGTGTGTTTCTGCTAGTCGTTCTTGCAACGGGTCCATGGATGTTTCGCCGGGGGTAATTTTTTGTCCTGCGATATTATCTATCATAGGACATACACTCATGAAGTCAATACCCTCTTTTGGGAAAAAATACAGCCCGCAAATCAACCGGATTCGCAAGGGGGCCTCGTGAACGAGAAATCGCCCAACCAGGAAGACGAGTACAGAGCCTGGTTCCTTCTAAGGGGTTTGCCGAACGAAAGAGAGAAGGTCTGACCGGGTGCCGGCGACGGTGGCTTACAGGACACCCACGATCGTCAGGCGTCCGACAACTGTGGTACTACCTCTCCTGCAGCCGGGTGGTGGGGAACCGGATATCGGCTACTGCAGAATTTAATCCGTAAGTTGACTATGTCCTGGCCGTGGGGAAGGTGCGCCGGATGCGGCCCGCGAATTAATAGGAGGCGTTCCGTAGCGATCTTTGGCACGGGTGCCGGCCATGATCCGTGGCTGGATCCGCACAGGGTGCGTATGCCGGACGTGTGAGAAGAATTGGGCCCAGAAATTAAGTCAGTTATAGGAGTTGAATGTCATGGATCGGAGTTCACCAGTATTCAAGACCCTCGCCGTTATCCTGCAGGCGTGCACGGAAATCGAGGAACCGGTAACCAGGTATGCGGAGGGATGTGGGGACAAGCCGGACATCTACAGGCAACTCCTGCGGGCCCTGAATGCGGCCGACGACCTTTTCCAGTTTGCCCTGCCCGATCCCGACGATGCACAACTCCATGGCTGTACCAGAGACATGCTGGATGGGGTAAAAGATCCCCTGGTCTTCCGGCATCGCGAACATCCCGACTGGGACTTTGGTCCTTGGTTCGGGGGGAAGGCCTCCTCGGTGAAGTCTTGCACGAAGGACCTGGTAACGCTCTGGCTGATGGATCCGGAAGACTATACAGGTCGGGAGGAGGATGGGTCCCGGGGACTGGTACGGTCGCGCATCCTGCAAGCATTTCGTGGTCTTCAGAGCTATGCCCGTTTGATCTTCGATCAGATCTACGATGAAAAACTGATCATAGAGGGAGACGAATGAAAAGAAACACCAGAGAAAGAGACGCTCAGTTCGAAGATGCTGTAAGTACACCGTGCGCTCCGCTTCTGGAGGAAAGCGAAACAGACCATACCGGTTATCACGAAGGCATCGTGCGCTTCGAACGACAGATAGGAGCAATGATCGTAAGGCATCCCCGGCTTTGCGACGACGACGTGGAAACTGCCCTTGCGGTTTGCGCAGTCAGAGCGGCCAGGTTCGAAAAAACCGCTCCATCTTCAGGACTTTCCCCCGGAAGTGGAGGAGTTGATCAAGCGGTTGCTTGCTACCTTCGACCCTAAATACAATCCCGAGGTGGCAGCATTGGCCTCCAAGGCTTGGCCGACTTGGGATGACCGGGCATATCACTACAGGAGAATTACCCAGGTATTGCGCCATATGAGCGAGTCCTGCCAGTTTTGGAGCAAGGCAGCTGGACACCGGGGGTACGTAAACCACGTCGTTTCTTTTCTGGTTGAACACAACCTCATGCCTGAGGGCGACAGGATAGACTTCACTTTGGTCAGCCCAATCCCGGCCGGTTTTGATCCCACCGCGGCGAAGGAGGGAACCTAACGCTGTGTGCAGGCGGGCCCCATACTGTACATTCCATGGTTCTGGCGGTCATCCGGAGGCGAGCGGTAAACCTACTTTGGACACCGGGATCGTCATGGGTGCTGGCTAATGATGTCGGGTCCGCATGGCGCCAAAAGACCCATGATGGCAGGAGGGCCGATCAGGGAAACATCCCCGTCTCTGCCAGCACAAAGTTATTTGCACCAGACTCCTTGCGATAAGTATCCCCCACCAGTCCCTTCCTGCTTGCCCCTGTTGACTTTTTCCCATCGGGCACTTTTCTTTCCTCCGAACAGTTGTACGATAAACTTTAACAGGGGCTCGTATCCAACGGACTCTGAAAGTCAGAAGGGAAGTTGCCCAAGAACAGCCCCTTGGGCAACTTCCTTTTTGGTGGGCTTTCCCTTTGGCGCGGGAGGGTAGGTTGGAAGTCAGCGGCAAGTCCTGCCGTAGAAAGTTCGTAATAACTTCAACGACATCTGTGACCGGAATCTGAAGGATTTGCCACCGGGTGTGTTGTAGTATATAGACCATTAGTCATAGTACCGCAGTACCAGACGAGGCCGCCCGGGAGAGCTACTAAACGATTGGTTTTCTCCCATGGCTCCAGTCGACTGGTGACAGTCAGGTCGAAAGTATTGACTGGCTAACGAATGGTGGAATGGATGTGAGATATTTTCATGTCTCCCGACCGTCACACGCATGATAACGCTCCCTTTCCTGTCTACGTGGTCAATGGTGATCAGCGGGTGGTATATGCCAACAGGGCCCTGCGGGATGCCTTGGGGGTGTCCGAGGGAGACCTGATGGGCGCGAAATGCGACGATGCCCTGAGATTATTCGAGTGGTGCCATGATCCTGCCAAGTGCCTTTTTAAGGAATCGTTCTTAAGACATGATCAACTTAAAGGGCTTCCGGTGCCGGCGAGATTTCCCGGTAGTTCAGTGGGGGAGTACCTGTTATGGACTTCATGGGAAGAAGGTGGTGAGGGCACATATCTCCTGGTCTGGTTAATTCCTTTGCGGGGTGCTGGCCGTCACCCTTCGGCGGGAGTTGAGGTATGTCCCAAAGGGCAGGAGTCTGCAAAGCGTTTAGCTGAGTTAACAGCGATCAACCGCATCACCTCTCAGATTGCCCGGGCACAGGACCTGCAGGAAGTGCTGAGGCTGACCCTCATGGAAGTGATCCGGGTTCTTGGCGGCAGTAAGGGCGTCATTTATCTGAGGGAAGGGGACCGGTTCCTCCTAAAGGAAAAGTACGGTGTGTCTGCTGATTTTGCCGCGCATCCCAAGATTTTCAGCCGTGATGCGGTAGAATGGGGTAAGGAACCGATCATTTGCGATGTTGCTTCGCAGCGGTCCAAGGCAGAGGGTATTCACTCCTGGATTTCCGTTTCCCTGCTGGCGATGGACCGGGCTACCGGCCTGATCATTGTTACCAGTAATAGGGAACGTCAATTTTCCCATCCCCAAATGCAGTTCATCGAAACCATTGCCACCGACGTGGGTATGGCGGTGGCCAACGCCGAACTCCTGGAGAAGGTTAGGCACCTGAGCGTACGCGACTCGCTGACAGGCTTATTCAACCGGCTGAAATTCGAGGAGGCGCTGAAGGAGTTGGCTGCCTGCGACGAGCCGGTCAGCGTGTCCGTGATCGACCTTGACGGTCTGAAACTGGTGAACGACACCCTCGGGCATGCCAGGGGTGACGAAATGATCAAGGCGGCAGCGGGTGTCATATCGGCATCCTGCCGTCCTGGTGATTTTGTGGCGCGTGTAGGTGGCGATGAGTTTGCAATGATCCTGCCCGGTACGGACGCCGAGGCGGCCGAACGGGTGTGTCAGGCCATATGTGATAATGTGGAGTCGTTCAACCGTGGCGGACCTACCCTACATTTGAGCATATCGTTGGGTAGTGCGACCTGTCGGAGTGGTGACCTGCCGTTGGAGGTCACCGTCAAAGCCGCTGACGCCGCGATGTACCGGAACAAGCTTGCAAAAACGGCGGACAAACGGTGCTCGCTGCTGAGCATCCTGAACGCTGTCCTGGCCGAGAAAGGCTACATGACCAACGCCCACGCCCATAAGCTGTCACGGCTGGCGCACTTGTTCGGTGAGGCAGTTGGGTTGCCGTCTGAGCAAGGGCGGGATCTTGAGCTCCTGGCGGTGGCGCGCGATGTGGGCAAGGTCGGTGTTCCGGACTTCGTGCTTCTGAAACCGGGTCCGCTGACCGTTGAAGAGCGGTCCCTGATGGAGAAGCACTGCGAGATCGGCCACAAGATAGCCAAGAGCGCGGCGGAACTTGAAACGATTGCTCAGTTCATCCTGCACCACCACGAGAGGTGGGATGGCTGTGGTTATCCACAGGGGCTGAAGGGTGAGGAGATCCCCCTGGTATGTCGGCTGTTGGCCATCATAGACGCCTATGATGCCATGACCAGCGAGCGGCCCTACCGTCGGGCTCTGACCCACGACGAGGCGGTGGCGGAATTGAAGCGTTGCGCGGGCAGCCAGTTCGACCCGACGATGGTGGAGACATTCTTGAACAATGTCGCGCCTGGTTCTGAAGAGCGGTAACTCCCGGGCGGCCGGCGGAAAACTCAGATGTGGTTGACCGGCCATCCGGACTGGGATGTTGCAGTTACCGCGGGTGTTGCGGTGGCTTCCTTACGGATCCGCTTTCTCCGAGTTGGGCAGGCCCTGTATAACCGTTGTTGCCGATAGAGCAAGTGGTGTAGGGAAGTTTTTCGAGGCCTTTGGGTTTGTCAGCTCTGTCAGGGAAGGACAGGGGCGGTAGGGGTCAAACCATCCTCCGCCGGGGATGGCAGATCTGTGTTCTGTAAAAATCACGGTTTCTGGGGCCACCTTAGAATACATGTATCGTGACGGCGGAAAATTGAATTCCTACGGATTTTAAACCGCCCCCGGCATTCGACTCAACCGGCCAGAAGGGATTCTATCCTGCTTCCGGTGCTTGTCCGCCTGGCCGCATAAGCTCCAGAGCCTGCTGCACCAGGCGGTTGATCAGATCCTGTGCGGATGGCACATCGTCTATCAATGAACAAACCTGGCCGGCCCAGACGAAGGCTTCATCGAGCCTGCCTTCCAGGGCACCCGTTCTGTTTATCTCCCCCCTCACCATTTCCAGGATCTCTTCCGCGGGCTTGTTGGCTTCTTCGGCCAAGACCACTTTTTCAGCGCCGTGAGTCTTCAGGGCCCTGGCCGGCCTGCCTATGGAGCGCTTGATGATGAGCGTCTGGTCTTCGCCGGCTTCCACCAGAGCATTCTTGTAGTTCGGGTGAGCCATGCATTCCTTGGTGGCGACAAACCGGGTGCCGAGTTGGACGCCGGCGGCGCCGAGCATCAGTGCCGCAGTCAGTCCCCGTCCGTCCGCAATGCCGCCAGCGGCTACGACGGGGATTTTGATAGCGTCGGCGATGCGGGGTACCAGGACCATGGTGGTGGTATCACTGCGGCCAATATGCCCGCCGCTCTCAAAGCCAGCGGCGATCACCGCCTCGGCGCCGAGGATTTCGGCCTTTTTTGCCGCCCTGACACTGCCCACCATCACGACACGGCACATTTTTCCTTGCGTCCGGCTCAGGATTTGCTCCGGGTTACCGCCGCTGATGGTTAGGACAGGCACCTCTTCCTCCATGGCCACTGTCACAAAGTCATCCATTGAGTGTGTTCCCATGGCGACGTTTACTCCAAAAGGCGAGTCAGTCAACCCGCGGGTTTTCCTGATCTCCTCGCGGAGTGCCTCTTTATCCGGCAGGGTAGCCGCGGTTATCTGGCCCAAAGCGCCGGCGTTCGAGATGGCGGCCGCCAGTCCGGCATAACCAAGATGGGCGAGGCCTCCCTCAATGATAGGGTAGCGGATGCCGAGAAGTTTTGTGAGAGGGGTTTCCAATCCATTCACTCTACCCGTCCCCCTTGCCAAGTCTTTTTCGCAATTTTACCACGAAGAAAGGGATGACGACAGGAACCAGGGCCGCAATCCGGTGTTGGAGAATGCATCTGTTGCCAGGGCAGTGCGGGGCGGCCTTGGGCAGGGTGCGTTGGAGACGGGGGTGAACTATCCGGGGAAGTTAAGCAATCCTGGCAATTCAGCGTTGGTCGCCCTGAGGTCCGGGAACGCGTGGGATGCAGTTGGGCGGGCAGGCCGTACTTACTGTGCACCATTATGGTGGCCGCTAAATTGCCTAAGTGGGAAGGT
The DNA here is from genome assembly GCA_035530395.1 of Spirochaetia bacterium. Taxonomy (GTDB): domain Bacteria; phylum Bacillota; class Desulfotomaculia; order Desulfotomaculales; family JAJYZD01; genus JAJYZD01. The sequence continues at coordinate 1,045 of DATKUX010000149.1, read as the reverse complement.
GGTCCAAACTTGGTTACAACATTTCCGGTCAGACTCATGGAGTCCCAATCCTTTCAGCCAACGGTAAAAGACATACTTTAAGCCCGCCTTCAGTGGAAGGACGAAGAATTTGGGCGGGTTGCGCCAGGCTTTCCCGGCGGCACTTTCCCCAGGTTGTGACTTGGCCGATTTCTAAATAGGCCAAAACTCGGCAGGCCGACTATTCCCGTGCAATCAATGGCACCGAGAGGCTGACAATGTTCTTACTGGCACACACAGGGATAACTGCGGCGGTGGCCTGGCTGATCAACTCTGCAAGCAGGAAAGACGTGGTGGAGGGAACGTGTGGGAATCGTTCCTACTTGTTTACAGCCTATCCACAGCCGGAACCTGAAAATGTGAATAATGTGGATTTCCGTTTGATCATTTTAGGTTCGGTGCTGCCGGACATCATCGACAAACCCTTCGAACTTTTCTTTCCCCATCTGGGCCTCGGCACCGGTCGGGGCATGGCGCACACCCTGATCTTCAATTTTCTTCTTGTGGGGATCGGCTGGTACCTTTACCGCCGGGGGAGACCCGGCTTCCTGTACATGGCTCTGACTTCCACTGGGCACCTGGTGCTTGATCGTATGTGGGACATGCCGGCCGTGCTCTTGTGGCCCTTTATGGGAGTGCATTTCCCTCCTGTGGGGCTACCGGGTGTGGTCCAGGTGCACGTATGGTGGCGGCAGCTCTTTGCCGACCCCCGGGTGTGGGTGCCGGAAGTAATAGGAGGAGCGATTTGGGTTGGTTTCGCTGTTAACCTAACCAAGTCACACGGCTGGAGGCAATTCCTTCGCAGGGGGCTTGTGCCCTGACTTCCGTAATGCTCATTGTTTATTGGCGGAGCGGCAGGAATCTCCGGCTGTTGCCGGAACTAACTTAAGCATGAAACGGTTGAAACTGGTAACCTGTCTGGCAGCGGCCTTGATCCTCGTGATCGTCGTTAAGAATGCTGCCACCTTTCTCGTCATCAACGAACCGCCTCAGAAAGCGGATGTTATTATCGTTCTGAGCGGGGACA
>DATKUX010000148.1:0-28920 GCA_035530395.1 Spirochaetia bacterium | reverse complement strand
GCGGTTTCGTTCTATATGAATTATCCAAAGTTTGGCGAGACTCGATGTAAAAATTTAGATCTTGCGATTTAGGTCTGGTGCATATTAATTTACGCACCAGGTTTTTTGGCCAAACTTCAAATAATTCCCTATCTATAACGCGAAGTTCATTGGGAGCGTGATACAGCAGGATAGAAGAAAAATCATTTTCGCCTAGATTTCTGGAGGATAGGTATGGTTGAATCGGTTGTCCCTGATACATGGGTCGATTTGCAAGTTAATGTTGCAAAAATATTGTCGGAATGTGGGCTTGAATCCGAAACGCCAAAAACACGTAAAACAGCGAGGGCGACGGTTGAGGTTGATGTATGTGCAATTGATAATTCTTTAAGTCCAGCCCCTATATATCTCTGCGAATGCAAGCACTGGAAAACCAAACCCTGTTTCACTCTACGGACGGACGCCGATCCTGGTCCAGGAGCGCACGACGGCGGTAAGAGCTGTACGGCGGTCGAAACCGGTTTCAAAAGCAATAGCAGGCGCAGATCGACTTCATTAACGAGCAACAAGGGTGGCTGGCCCGATGGGCGTACGCTCTACCTGGAACTCCGGTTACCTTTTATGAAACAGGACGGGGGCCATACCTGGGGCAGACAGAAGATGAGCCAATCTACTTGAGCGCTGTCTGTTCCTTTCGCGCCTGGGTACCGAGGGGGCACCGGCGTGACCCGACGGTTGGGGCGGTTACGGCGGTACGTTATTCGGGAGGGTGGTTTGCTCATTGGCCACGCATCGTTGCAATATAGTCCCGGCTTTCCTGGCCGGCCTGGTGCTGGCGGGGTTGCTTCTCTCCGGCTGCGGGTCGACGACCACCGCAACGTACCGTAACCCGGCGCCGCCGACACCTTCGCCGCCGGCCTTGCGAGGGCAAAATCTGCCGACTGCGGTCGCACCGGAGAAACCGGTGCCTCCGGTCGTAAATCCGGCCGCTTTCAAGGACCAGGGCGATTTGGCCTTCGTGTCGGGCGGGCTGTTGTACAATCTCGATGGCGGCACAGGCGAGGTTCGGCAATTGACCAAGTCCGGGCAGGCATTTTGCCCGGCCTGGTCATACGATGGCAAGTGGCTGGCCTATATCCAGGTCAGCAATTCCCAGGCCCTGAGCGGCCAACTGTGGCTGGTGCGCCCGGACGGTACGGAGGTCCATCAGGTTCAGGGATTGCCAGGTCCGGTCTCCGGCGGCGACTTCGCCTGGTCACCCGCCGCTGACGTTCTGGCCGTACGCGGGGAGAACGGCATCTGGGCCGTTGCCGTGGACAGCCCGCCGCGCCAGGTGGTTTCGGCCGAGCATCCCAGTTTTGCCTGGTCGCCGGACGGACGCTTCCTGGCCTTCAATGTTACGCTTCCCTGGGCCGAGCGGGCCAGTACTACGGATTGGGCAAACCGAACCGACGCCATCTATACCGTGGGGGCGGGCGGAGGCCGGCCTGTTCGCCAGGTGGTGGCGCCGGACAAGGGGATGATCGAGGTTGCGGCCTGGTGGCCGGACGGCAAGGGGCTGTTGTACTGGCTGGCGCCGATTCACGGTGTCTCCATTAAGGCCGACGGACTGGACCTGTGGAGCCTGCCGTTGGGTGACGGCACGCCCAGGCTTCTGACCCATTGCCTGGTCCGGAAAGGCTGGCTTTGCTTCTCGCCGCGAGGCGGGTTGCTTACGGTGAAAGGTTACTCGCGCTTCCCCTGGGAGAGTAAGGAGTTGGCGGTGGCCGACGTCGAAAGCGGAAGGGTGAGGACCATCGGGAACCCCGCCGGAGACGTGGCCTTTGACCCTGCCTGGTCCCCGGACGGCAGGTGCATTGCCCTAGTCGCCGCCCGGGATATGGCCAGCGTAAGGGTCAGCGGTGCCCGGGCGGTGCAAGACTGGACTGCGACGAAAACCCTGTGGCTGGAAAACTCCGACGGGTCCGGTGCGCATCCGGTATCGGCCGCCGGGTCAGGCGTATCCCAGCCAGCCTGGTCCAAAGACGGAAACAACATTCTGTACGCCCGGGGCTACGCGCTCTGGTTGATCGGCGCCGACGGCGGAGTGGCGCAGAGGATTATAGCCGCTTCGTCTTCCGGGCCGGCGGGGAACACGGGTTTTTGCAGCTACCCGAACCTAGCCAACTATGCCTGGTTCCAGCCAGCCTGACAACCGGAGGGTAGGGCCTGGCGCAATTGAGGATTGGGTTGGCGCCGGTGGTTGTGGAAAGGGAGTGGGGATGGGATGAACAGGCTGGCGGCATTGTTCCTGGGTATCATGCTGGCCGTTTTCCTTGCCGCGGGATGCAGGACGGTGGGGGCGGCTCCGGCGGAGCCAGCACGCAGGAAGGCCAGAACACATTTTTCAAAGAAGTTCTGGAAAAACAGGAAGGAATTTCTCGCCTTGTGACGAATCTTGCGGGAAGGGGATTACGCGCGCTTACAATGCGGTGATTACAGAAACACTCTCTGCGTACTAGCACAAATGTCTATAATTGGAAGTCGGTGAAGAGTGCCGCGGGATTTCCTCTTGCTTCTAGCTTATTCGGGTTAGATTTTAAGACATCTCACTTTTCCAGCGGTAACAACTTCATGGCGGGGTGAAATAGAATCCAGCCGGGACATTTCCAGTTGGAACTCGCAGGAAAAATACGTCCGGTGTAGAAGTCTTTTCTGTAATCGCCCTGAACCACGCACAGTAGGAGGCTCTTGGAAATTACACACAGTATTTATTAAATGCAAGACTTAGATTATTGTGAGAAGGACAACAATAGAATGTCACAATACATTAATACGGAGAAGGATATCCGACCCATTATCGACGATTTCGAGGTTTTCTGTCAATTTATCGAGGATAACAGACCGAAACTCGGCAAGGCCAGAGGGGAACTTGGCAAGAAAGACTGTTTTACGCTTAATGCCTTGCTGTCAAGGCCAAAAACCAAGAATGGTCCTCACTATCTTCAGCCCACCTATCCTACAATCAACCTGCTTTTTTATATTTCCATTGCTTCAGGACTGTTCGCAATCGCGATGAACGAAATGAGTTCTGCGGTATTTCTCTCGTCTACAACCGTACTTGAGAAGTATCGGTCGCTAAATCCCTTTACCAAGTACATGTTTCTTTTTCGGGCCTACTGGACGTTGGTGGACTATAACCGGCTCTATGGGGACTCTATGCACAGCTATTCCAACCCAATCGGTAATGTAAGATTAGCGATGGAAGTACTTCAGAATATTAGGCCAGGCGAAAAAGTACCAATGGATTTTGCGAGTTACATTGACGGAAGAAATACCCGCGCGGGCTTAGTCTGCGCGCTGTTCCTGGACATGGGGCCGGCTGCGGATCACTTGGCTGACTTCGGGTTATGGAAATACGAAGAGTCTGTGATCCCAGAATTATCTAAGTGGAGAAGCGGCGCCTCCATCACGGAGGTGACGCCCACCCCTCTGGGGTCAGCCATGATTAGAGCTTGTTTGGATCGTCGCATCGAGCTATATCATGAGCGACTGGATGAGGATAGTATATTTAGATGCTGTAACGATACGGATCTTGCGATAAGAACGCTGGCAAATCGGCAAAAAGCTAAATACCCCAAAAGACGTGAGCGATTTGAAAAAGTATTCGAACTCTTTTTCCCCGCTGGCAGCATCGACTCCAAGGCCATAGAGGCCCTATTGCAAGACGGTCGGGAATCCGCTCCTGTACGCAAGGGCAACGTGTATGTGTTTAAGGTAATTTTTAGCGGAAGGGTATGGCGACGCTTCAAGCTTTCCTCGCACCACACGATGCATGAATTGCATCTGGCGATCCAGGATACTTACAGTGGTTTCGCTGGTGACCACATGTACGCCTTCTTCATGGATGGAAAGGCATGGTCCCAAAAGGCAGTGTGGGATCCCAGGGCAGAAGATTACCCAAAGGCCGACGAGGCAGTGGTCGGGAGATTGGGATTGATGAGGGGCCAGCGAATTCTCTATCTATACGATTTCGGTGATGAGAACAGGCTCGATGTCAGAGTGGATGAGATTCTTCAGGAGGATGCACCGCCATTAAGACCGGTGGTTGTAGACAAAAAGGGAGAACTGCCCGAACCTCATTCTTACTGGGGCGGATGATCGATAGTACTTCCCTCCGGCCTTATTTCTTCGTACAGTCTGCCTCAATTCCTTGAGGCGTGTCTGGAAGCAACTTATCTCAATGTTCCCCTGTCCTTATGGCGAAGAGAATTAACGGGTTGAAGTGAACGGTTTGAAAAGATAGATTTATTGCATAAATTGACGCACTATCTCAGCTAAGCCGGAATATATCCAACCCAGTCCTTGTATTGAACTATAGTTCGCTGCCCAGCAGATAATATAAAACTTTCCCAGCATTCAACATTGGATCTAGGAGATAATGTCTATACTGGGAAGTTGGACAGTCGTAATCGTTTAGCGGTACAATTATAATGGAGGTTGGGATGTAAATGGGTATTATTTATCATTATACATCTGAGGTAGCAAGAAATGATATTTGCGCAAAGAAGCGTATTAGGGTCTCCTTGACTTCTGTTTCATGTAATGATGTAATGGACACCATTTATATTAAAGAAATCATAAACGAGCTAAGAAAAGAGTGTAAGGGAGATAACATATTCATAAAAGAAACATATGAAACAATATATTCTGTCTTAGATTGTGAAGCTCATGAGAGCAATAACTTTTTGCAGAGTAAAATCTTTATGTTCTGTTTAAGTAATATTCGAGATGATAAAAATCTTAAGAAATTTGGGGATAAATACATTGCTTTTGATAAGGAAAGATTAATTGATAGTTTTGATAATATTAAAAATACTAAAGATTTCTTTGGGCATTTTGAATGTGGAAGTGTAATTTATGACAAACAGCAACAAAAGAAAGCAATTGATGATGCCATTAAAGCACAGGAATATGACTATATAAGAGGAATCGATAGTAATTTCAAAATGATTAACACCTTGATCAAAACTGTTTATTCTACTACTCCTACAACTTGTCATTATGGAAATTCTTTTTTGCTTGAGTTTAATAATGGTACATGGGTAAAGAAACTTCCTCATACAAAAAACAATAAGAGCCAGATTACTCAAAGTAATATGTGGGTTGATTTATCTAATAGAATTATTTTACTTGCTCCTTTCATTAAAAGAAAAGGAGAAAAAGGTGAATATACAGATGAAAATGAATTTAGATTTTCCTTTTATAGGGACCAAAATAATAATAGTTATATGCCATTATCTGAAGAAAAATATATATACTTGAGCGTAAATGATGAATGCATTGTTGATTCTGGTAAGGTTAACATTTGAAATATATAACTATACACGGTGCCATGCCGCTTCGCTGTGTCTAGATATTATACTAGGCCAACAGCATTGTGGAATGGGATATTGATTTCCCATTTCATGCATTGGGTCGAAGTTCAACGCGGCAAATGATGCCATTGATTTTATATTGATATTGATGGCCACGCGAGCCTTTGTGACATCTGAGATCCCCTTCCGCTAATCCATAGAACCAGCGTTAGTTAAAGCTGCCAATTGAAGATTATCGCTCCCTTAAAGCGCAGGACTATCTGGCGATCAAAAGTGAAGCGTTATTCGCGAGATGGGGGGGTACATGAGATTGGCTGTTCGATTAGTTGAAAATCGCCTGAAACGCACGGCCATGGTACTGTTGGCTGCAGCCATTTTGTTGACGATCAGCACGGTGAACTGCGCACCGTCGCCAGTCAAGGTCGTTGCCATATCGGCGAGTGGGGATGGTTCTGCCTACGTTCTGAAGTCGGACGGCAGCGTATGGGCCTGGGGCAGTAATGCCGTCGGCCAACTAGGGAACGGTTCCATCAACTACAGCCCCGTTCCCGTGAAGGTCCAGGGCCTGACGGGTGTCACTGCAATAGCTGCCGGGCTGGATTCGGCCTACGCTCTGAAGTCGGACGGGACCGGTCTGGGCCTGGGGGGACAACCGACACGACGAACTGGGTACTGACTCAACCGCTGACAGCCGCGTTCCCGCACGGGTGTCCGGCCTGACCGGGGTCAAGGCCATAGCTGGCGGGGGATGGTCTGGTTACGCCTTAAAATCGGACGGGATCGTCTGGGCCTGGGGCGATAACGAAATGGGTCAGTTGGGGAACGGCTCCGTCACCGATAGTCACGTCCCAGTCCAGGTCTCCGCTTTGATTGGTTGCACCGGCATTGCCGCCGGGAGCATGGCCGCCTACGCCCTGAAACGGGATGGGACGGTATGGGCCTGGGGAGCGGGTAATGGGGGTGCCCTGGGGAACAGTTCAAAGACCAACATCGATCGTCTACCTGTGGAGGTGTCCGGTCTAACGGACGTCACGGCGATAGCCGCCGCGGCCGGTACCGGTTACGCGCTGAAGCGTGATGGCACCGCCTGGGCCTGGGGGGATAACGAATTCGGTCAACTTGGAAACGATTCGTACGCTTTGCTCACCGACGCTCCGGTGGAGGTATCCGGCCTGACCGGCGTTTCGGCCATAAGCGGCGGTTGGGGCTCCGGGTATGCCTTGAAGGCGGATGGTACCGTTTGGGCCTGGGGAACGAATGATTTCGGAGAACTGGGGAATGGTTCAACCGTGCGCAGCAGCGTACCCGTACAGGTATCCGGCCTCTCCGGTGTCGAGGCCGTAGCCGCCGGGAGCATGGCCCGCCTACGCCCTGAAACGGGATGGGACGGTATGGGCCTGGGGATTCAAGAAGGACGGCCGGTTGGGTAACAACTCCAACGCCGGATCATACGTCCCGGCCCGGGTACCCTCTCTGGCGGGTGTCACGGCGATAGCCGCCGGTTCATATACGGCGTACGCCTTGAAATCGGACGGTACCGTCTGGGCCTGGGGGCTTAACGCCATCGGCCAGCTGGGTGATAACTGCACCGCGAACAGTGACGTCCCGGTGCAGGTGACCGGCTTGAGGGACGTCACGGCCATCGCCGGCGGGCAACTTGGCGCTTACGCCGTGAAAGCGGACGGAACGGTCTGGGCCTGGGGCAACAACGAGAACGGCAAGCTGGGGAACGGCTCGACTATCGATAGTTATGTACCGGTCCAGGTAACAGGTCTCTCCGGCGTCACCGCCATTGCAGGCGGGGGAGTCAACGGCTACGCCCTGAAACGGGATGGGACGGTGTGGGCTTGGGGCGGTAACGGATTCGGCCAATTGGGTAACGGCTCGACCTCGACCGACCTAACCGACCTAAGTTCTGTCCCAGTGCAGGTACGGAATTTGTAGCCGTCCTGGTCCAGCCTGGGGCATGCAGCTATAGCAGGATTGGCCGTTAGGTGTTTTACGTGGTCGAATATGTCTATAACTGGCAGTTCATTCGATTATATTTCCTTCTAATGCACAGATGCTGCGGAAGGGGCCTATCTGATGCGGTTGCCCGCTGCCGGGAGATGATTTGTACCGGTAGAATCTTAGTTGACAGCCTGTCTATTGGAAGGTTTGACGGTGGGGGAAGCAAGAAGCCAATTTTTCTTCCTTTGCAGGTCTATTATTTCTCTAAATCTTTGGGCATCCTTAGTAAATATATCCCATGCGAGATCTATTAAATCGCTCCTAAATGTATCGTTCAAAGCTTCAAAATCGACATATAGTACTAGCCGGAGATGTTCTCTGACCAAAACGGCGATATCAGCATTACTAAGCCAATTACAGTCACCAGTTTCTTTTGCTGTTACATGAAGAGAACCACGACCAGGTATGCTTGGCGCTCCGTGCCCTTCCTCGTGCAACAACCCGATAATCCTTTCAATAATAGGTCTCACCGCTTCGTTTATAAGGGCTTCTACGAACAATTTAAGTTCTGGATCGGTGGTTTGGGGCAGGTATGCCTCCAGAGCAGTTAATTTAACGAGCTTATCTCGGGCAATACTCCAAAACCCGACGCCCTCGCTCCATTCCATCTTTTTGTTCGTATTAACATTTTTTTCAGTGTAGATTACAGGGGACTGCATTTGCCAGTTCTTGCTTTTTTGCATAGCTACTATGTCTTTGAAAGCGTTAAAATCCGCTTGAAATATATTCAAGAATAGATCCAATACGTCATCTCTGTACGAAACCTCGATACCTCTTAAAGTGAGATAAGTGGCTAATCGTAAAATCTCTTTAATAGAAACAGCTATTTCTGAATCCAGCAGGAATTTTGCCTTACCTGTGTTTTTGCCGATTGTTTGGAGAGATATTCGGCCTGGCATTCCTGGCACCTCAAGGCCTTCTTCTTGCAGCAGCTTAAAGATCCTTTCGATATTGGGAACAGCCAGCTTCTTAATTCCCATATCTAAAAGTAGCTTTAGTTCGTTGTCTTCTGCCTGGTCTAAGTATATCTCCAATGTAGACAGGCCAATTAGTTTATTCCTAGCAACTGACCATAAGGCATTAGCTTCGCCCCAATCAAGTGGTTGTTTCTTTTTTGGTAAAATGTTGGCAATTTGGAATAGATTCATAGAGCATCCCTTCTCGATTTTCTTCAGGCAAATCTCTAAACTATAACCTATCCTTGTTAGGCCCGGATTATTAATCCATAATCAGGAAATGGCCTGCGGATTAGAGACGTAAGAGGAAACTTCGCTCGAGTTTTACACCAAGCTTTTTACAAGAGCCTTGATTCTATAAGGTGGACGGCGAAAAAGGAAGAAGGACAAAAGGAATGCGGGGGACGTGGACGGAAAAATAACTAAAGAATCAACTTCCCAGTATCCATATATTGGGATTCATGGGCTCTCCGGGTGAAAGGGATGCAGTTACGGGAGAAACACCCAAGATCAAATGCCCCGGGTAAACAACCCGGGGCCTTTGATCAACCTTATTTCTCATCCAGCATGGCTAGGTTGCGTCCCCTGGTTTCCGGCAGGGTCCAGACCAGGATACCGACCAGCAGGGCTGCCACGGCCGGGAGGAACAGGGCGGTGGTCCAGCTGGCGGCCGCGGCTACCGTGGTGATCAGCACCGGGCCGACGAAACTGACGGCCCGGGCCAGGTTGTAGGTGACGCCGGCGGCGGTGCTCCGGATCCGGGTGGGGAAGTTTTCGGTCACGATCGAACCGTAGCTGGCCCAGTAGCCGGTGAAGAAACCGAGCAGGAGGGCCATCAGGTACATGAAGTACGAATTGGTCGCGGTAAGCAGGAAGATGACCATCATAACCGCCTCGCCCACGGTGAAGAAGCACAGGGCGGTCCGCCTGCCTATGCGGTCCTGCGTGATTCCGTTGGTGACGTAGCCGGCCAGGGCCCCCACCTGGGTCACGATCATCCACAGGATGGAGCCGGAGAGGGTGAAACCGCGCGTCTTAACCAGGAAGGTGGGCAGCCAACTCCAGAACATCCAGTAGCTGAACTGGGTACACAGGATGGCGGCGAACACCAGCAGGGTGTAGCGGACGTATCTCTTACCGAAGATGGCCAGGAGCGTGGGGGGGTGCTGTTGAAGGTCCCGGTCTACCTTGCGGACGGTCTTCCAAAGTTCCGACTCCGGTACGTAGGCGCGGATCCACAGCACCAGCAGCGCCGGGAAGGCGGCCAGGGCGAAAGTGGCCCGCCAGCCCAGGGCCGGGTTGATGAAGTAGGCGAAGACCGCCGCCAGAAGCGTTCCCAATGGCCAGCCGATGTTACCGAAGGCCACGGCTCGCCCGCGGAAACCGTCCGGGATTCTCTCGGCGATCAGGGTCATGCCGAGCCCCCATTCCCCGCCCAGTCCCAGCCCGGTGAAGAAGCGCAGGACCAGGAGGGCGCCCAGGGAATGGGCAAAGAAAATCAAGCCGGTCGACAGCGAATAAACCAGGATGTTCACCATCATGGCACTCCTGCGGCCGATGTAGTCGGCCAGGGTCCCCATGACGATGCCCCCCAGAGCTGCCGCCGCCAGTTGGAGGGAAAAAACGAGGGCGAACTGGGCGGCTGCCAGGTGCAGGGACTTCATGATCGGTACCGCCAAAAGGGCCAACAGCATGATGTCGAAGGCGTCAAACATCCAGCCGCCACCTGAGGCTACTATGGTTAACCTGGCTTCCCGGTCCAGGCTCGACCAGCCGGCCGGTTGCTTTGGGGCCGCTGCTGCTTGTGGGATCTCCATGTCTTAAACCTCCTTTGTCATTCTTAAAGATAGGCTCCAGCGCGGCGGGATGTCCCCTGCTTGACCGGTGCCGTCCCCGTAAGGGGTCTCCATATCTCTACTTATAAGCAGGGTTTGGCCCGATTGACACTCCGGCGGCGCAAAAATATTGTATATTTCGGCAGAGGAAGAACTGACCAGGAACTGGCGAATAATTCCGGTCTACGGCCCTGGACAGGCCCTCTTTCCCTTGTGTATAGTCGCAAGATATTGTATGATACGGTTGACTGGGGCACCAGATGATGAGTGCGATGGTCCGGCCGTTTTGCTAACGGCCCCGAAGAAAGGGTGGGTGAGGGAATTTTTGCGTTGCTCCTTTTGCGGCTTCGTCGACACCAGAGTGCTGGATTCGCGGCCCGTGGAGGATGGCTATTCCATTCGCCGCCGACGGGAATGTAGCGCCTGCGGTAAACGCTTCACCACCTATGAAAAGATGGATGAGTTGCCCCTGGTGGTGGTAAAGAAGGACGGCCGGCGGGAGCCCTTTGACCGGCACAAGCTTCTGCAGGGGTTGTTGAAGGCGTGCCAGAAAAGGCCGGTTTCCGTATCCCGCTTGGAGGAGATGGCCGGCGAGATTGAGCGCGAGCTGAAGAGCACGGCCAACCGTGAGGTCAGAAGTCAGTTGATCGGCGAGGCGGTGATAACCCAGCTGAAGGACGTGGACGAGGTGGCCTATGTCCGGTTTGCCTCCGTCTACCGCGAATTCCGGGACGCGGAAAGCTTCGTCCGGGAAATAGGGCGGCTTTTGAAAAACAGAGAGCAGGGGGACTAGCGGGATGTTCCAGGCAATTAAAAAGCGGGACGGCCGCCAGGTTCCGTTCGACGACACCAAGATCACCGACGCCATCTTCAAGGCGGCCCGGGCGGTGGGCGGCGAGGACCGGCAGACGGCTATTGAACTGACCATCCAGGTTTTGAAGATGATGAAGGCCAGTTTCAACGGTAACCTTTTCGGCGTGGAAGACGTGCAGGACATCGTGGAAAAAGTGCTGATCGAGTCCGGTCATGCCAGGACGGCCAAAGCCTACATCCTGCACCGCGACCGGCGTACGCGCATCCGGGAAGCCAAGGGCGACCTGATGGATGCCGTGGAGGAGATCCTGGCCGAGACCAGCCGGGAAAACGCCAACATCAGCAACTCCCCTTCGGCTAAAATGCTGCAGATCGCCAGCGCGGCCAGCAAGAAATATTATCTTTCCCGGCTCATTCCCGAGGAAATGGCCCAGGCCCACCAGCGGGGCGACTTACATATTCACGATTTGGATTTTTATGGAAAAACTCTGACGTGCATTCAAATCCCTTTGAACAAGTTGTTAACGGAGGGCTTCGATACCGGACACGGCTATATCCGTCCGCCCAAGCGCCCCACCTCGGCCACCGCTCTGGCGGCCATCATCCTGCAGAGTTCCCAGAACGACATGCACGGCGGTCAGAGCTTCGCCTTCTTTGACCGGGATATGGCACCGTTTGTGGACGGAGCCACCGAGCATGAGACCTACCAAGCTATGGAAGCGCTGGTGTATAACCTCAACAGCATGCATTCTCTTAAGGGCACTGAACGGATTTGGGTCTTCGATAAGGAACTGAAGAGACTCTCGACTTTTTCCATGGAGGAATTCCACGAGCAATTTGAACCCGGAAGGTACGCCGCCCTCAGCCTCAACTACGCTACCGGCCGGACCGAAGTTAGGGACATAACGGCTTCCATGAAACATCACAACTTCCACCGGCTTCTTCAGGTGAAGTTGAAGAGCGGGCAACGGGTGGCGGTTACTGACAACCACTCGGTAATGACCCTCAGTTCCACGGGGGAGATTGTTTCCGCACCGCCGGAGTCGCTGGAAGTGGCGCTGACACCTTCCCGGTGGAGCGTCGTTGAAACCGCGCACGTGTACGATCTGAGCGGCTATGCCACCTCCGGGAAATATCACCTGGATACATTAGAACTGAACGAGGATCTGGCCAGATTGTTTGGCTTTTATGTAGCGGAGGGATCCGTAGACGGCTCCGCCATGAGCCTTGCTCTTTTTGATAGACGGTTGGAGGAACAGGCGACCAGTCTGCTGACGAGGATTCACCCCGCCTTCACAACCCGGTTACGTGAGGATAAAGCCGGAAAACCGCGGGACCTGGTGTGCAGGGTGGGTAAGGGCTTTGCTTCCTTTGTGGGCAGCGTTTGTGGCAAGGGGGCAAGGCAGAAGCGCGTTCCCAGCGAAGTTTTCTTCTCACCGGAAAGGGTGATCAGGGCGTTCCTGGATGGCTACCTCAGCGGCGACGGTACGGTGGGGAAGAACAGGGTGGTGGCCACTTCCGTATCCCAAGAATTGAGGGACGGGATCGCTCTTTTGCTGATCCGTCTGGGTTTGCCCTGTTCCGTAAGTCAATCTATTCCCTGCACCCAATTTGCTGTTGCCCATGAGAGATACAAGGTTGCTGTGGGAGGTTATTACGCCACCTATCTGGAACTGTCTGCCGATAAGGGGGAACGTCTTGCCGACCTGTATCGGGTAACTACCGCCCAGACCGGTTATGACTATGAGTTCCTTCGCCCGGCTATTGCGACCGTCTATGGAATGAGCTGCCGCAGTGCCTACCACTACAAGATTCATCCATTGTACATGGAGGAACTGATCGCTGACCTCGAAGCCAGAATACTTAACGATTCAGAGAGATCCCTGGTTGAAAAACTTGCCTCGGAAGGTTTCTGGCTTGAGCAACTTGCCGGGGTAGTACCGGGAATAAGGAGTACGGAGCGCCACCATTTGAGGCGTCTTGTACAACAAGGGAAACTGCCGGATAGCTGCAAGTACCTACCCGTGTTCCTGCCTTATACACAGTGGTTGAAGCGCTTTCTGCTGCCCGAGTGGTTGCGCAGCGGGTCGGCGGGCAGCAGGGTTCACGACCAGTGCCGCAGCCCCAAGCTGATCATGCGTTTCGCCACGGCCATTTTGGAAAAAGACGCGGCCATGCGGGATCTCCTGACCACCCTCCGGCGAGTGTTCCAGGTATTTCCGATAAAGATCGGTTCGATCGAGGAACTCCCCTTTGAGCCCTTTGTCTATGACATATCGGTCGAGGGCAACGAGAATTTCATGACTTCCCAGGGGGTCTTCGTGCACAATTCCCGCGCCGGAGCCCAAGTCCCTTTCTCTTCCATAAACCTGGGTACTGAAACTGATGAGAACTCCCGCAAGGTGACCCGCAACCTGCTCCTGGCCTTTGAAGCGGGCCTGGGCCGGGGGGAGAACCCCATCTTCCCCAACATCATTTTCCGGGTCCGGGAGGGGGTCAACTTAAACCCCGGCGATCCCAACCACGACCTTTTCCAGTTAGCGATCAGGGTCGCGGCCAAGAAGCTTAACCCCACTTTCAGCTTCATGGATTCCAGCTTCAACGGGCAGTACGGCAACGAGGTGGCCTACATGGGCTGCCGCTCCCGGGTCATCGCCAACCGGCACGGCGAAGCGCTTACCGCGGGACGGGGCAACCTGTCCTTCACCACCATCAACCTGCCGCGCCTGGCTCTCAAGGCCCGGGGCAACCGGCAGGAATTTTACCGGCACCTGGACGCCCTGATGGACCTGGCCGTCCGCCAGCTTTACCACCGCTACCAGGTCCAGGCCAGGCTCAAGGTCAGGGATATGCCTTTCGTCATGGGCCAGCACCTCTACATGGGTTCGGAAAATCTGGGGCCGGAGGATCCCATCGAACCGGTCATCCGGCACGGCACCCTGACCGTGGGCTTTATCGGCCTGGCCGAGGCTCTGAGCGGCCTCACCGGCTCCCACCACGGCCGGAGCGGGGCGGCGCAGGAAATAGGGCTGGAGATCGTGGCATACCTGCGGCAAAAGATCGATGCGGCCTGCGACACCTACGACCTCAACTACACCCTGCTGGCCACGCCCGCGGAAGGATTGTCCGGCCGGTTCACCGCCCTGGACCACAAGGAGTTCGGCCTGGTGCCGGGGGTCAATGACCGGACCTATTACACCAACTCGTTCCATGTACCGGTCAGCCACCCTATCAGTGCCTTCGACAAGATCCGGCTGGAGGGGCCCTACCACAAGTATTGCAACGCCGGGCACATCAGCTATGTGGAACTGTCCTCCCCGCCGGCCCACAACCTGGCTGCGGTGGAAAGCATCATCCGCCACATGCGCTCCTGCGACATGGGCTATGCGGGCATCAATTACCCGGTGGACTTTTGCCCCGCCTGCCGTCACCAGGGCGTAATAAACGAGGAGTCCTGCCCGGTCTGCGGCCATCCCCAGATCCGGCGGGTGCGGCGTATCACCGGTTACCTGAGTACCACCGACCGGTTCAACGACGGCAAGCTGGCCGAGCTGGCCGACAGGGTGGAGCACAATTTTTAGGCTCAGGGCGGCTGCATTGAACTTTGGTTCCAATCGGGGCAGACTTTTGGCATAGCCATTTTGTTGCGGAGGTCTAATATCAATGCACCAATACTGGTTCTTCATCGGATCCTTTCCCCTGCGGGCTTACGGCACGGTTTTCATCCTGGCCTTTCTGGCCGGCCTGGCGGTCACCCTGTACCTCATGAAAGCCGAACACAGGGAACAGTACGTGGACCACTTTTTGTCCCTGTCCATCTGGGCCCTTCTGGCCGGCATCGTCGGCGCCCGCTTCTGGCAGGTGTTCTTTTTCGACTGGCCCTACTATTCCACCCATCTGGGCGAGATAGTGGCGCTATGGCACGGCGGCCTCTCCATCCAGGGAGGGGTGGTGGGGGCCCTGGTGGCGGGCATCATCTACGTCCGCAAGTACCGGTTGCCCTTCTGGGAACTGGTCGACCTGGCGGCTCCCGGCCTGATCCTGGGCCAGAGCATCGGCCGCGACGCCAACCTGTTGAACGGTGACGCTTTTGGTGATCCCACCCACCAGGCTTTCGGGCTGCTTTATCCGCCGGGCACGGTCGCCTACTCCACGTATGGTACCCAGCCCCTGTGGCCGGCTGAAGTGTGGGAGGGCCAGGCCGACGTGATCATCTTCGTGATCCTGCTCATCCTGCTCCGGTGGCGCAAACTGCCGGACGGTTATTTATTCCTGGCCTACGTGATTCTTTACAACGCCGAGCGCTTCTTCCTGGAAATGCTGCGGGGCGATAGTCCGCGCTTTCTCTTCGGCTGGACGGCCGCCCAGTGGACGGCCGTGCCGGCTATCATCCTGGCCGTCGCGGTGGGGGCCGTTCTGGTTTACCTGCGCCGGCCGGCCCGGGCCGATGGATAACCTGCTGCGCCACTGTTCCCTTTGTCCCCGGCACTGCGGCGTCAACCGGGAGGTGGGGGAAGCCGGGTTTTGCGGTGCCCCGGCCC
Source organism: Spirochaetia bacterium (assembly GCA_035530395.1). GTDB lineage: Bacteria > Bacillota > Desulfotomaculia > Desulfotomaculales > JAJYZD01 > JAJYZD01. The sequence goes on along the minus strand of DATKUX010000148.1, from coordinate 13,429 downwards.
GGCCCAGAGTGGCCCTGGCCGCCCTCCACCTCTGGGAGGAACCCTGTATCAGCGGCAGCGCCGGTTCGGGGACGGTTTTCTTTTCCCACTGCAATTTAAAATGTGTCTATTGCCAAAACCACGTAATAAGCGAGGGTGGTTTCGGCCGGACGGTGGACGCTGACCATCTGGCGCAAATGTTTGTGGGCTTGCAGGAACAGGGCGCGCATAATGTCAACCTGGTTTCCCCGACGCCCTATGTGCCGGCCATTACCCGGGCGATCAAGAGCGCCCGGCGCCAAGGGCTGGTTGTACCTGTGGTTTACAATACCAATGCCTATGAAAACGTGGCAGTACTAAAACTGCTGGAGGGCGTGGTGGACATATACCTGCCGGACCTGAAATATTGCGGGGAGGAAGGGGCCCGTCGCTATTCCGCCGCCCCGGACTACTTTGCCGTGGCCACCGCGGCCGTAACGGAAATGTACCGCCAGGCAGGCGGGCCCGTACTGGACGAAAACGGACTGGTCCGCCGGGGTTTGATCATCCGGCACCTGGTCCTGCCCGGCCAGGTGCCGGATTCCCTGCAGGTGCTGCGCTGGATTGCCGCCAACCTTCCCGGCGACGTGTACGTCAGTCTGATGGCCCAGTACTTTCCGGCCCACCGGGCGGTCCGGATGCCGCCCCTGAACCGGCGGCTCAGGAGCGACGAATATGACAAAGTAGTGGATTGCCTGCTGGAGTTGGGCCTGGAAAACGGCTTCGTTCAGGAACTGGAAGCCGCCTCGGTGGAGTATGTGCCCGATTTCAACCTGAGCGGGTTGACTTAACCACAAGAGCAGTCCAAGGACCGGAGAAACCGGGCCTAGACCTGCGACAGATCTTTCAGGACGGCGGCCACGCGTCGTTCGGTAAAGAGGAAGAAACCGTCCAGGTCCGGGGCCACGGTTGCCCCGGCCAGCTCGATCAGTTCGGCTACCGCCGGGATGTCAATCTCGATGCCGTGTTTCCTCATCATCTGAACCGCGTACTTTTCAGCCAGGGATCCGGCGGTGGCGGCGCTCAACTCAACCAGGCAGGGGTAGTCGCGCATTCGCCGGATGAATTCCCCGGCCGGCAGGGGAAAGAACCGGGTCAGTCGCTCGGCGAGGCGGCCGATGAGCTCGTCGTTGGCAAACCCCCGCTGGAGGGCCTGACCCCAACGGCCGCTGGCACCAAAGGAAAGTTCTATGCCCATCTCCAGAATATTGTGGGCTTTCCACCAACCCATTTCCTCCGGCACGCGGCAGGCGATAATGGTCTTCTCTACCAGGGGCCGGGCTTTTTCGAAGCAGAAGCCGTGGTTGTACGGGGGGTAACTCTTGTCGCCGTAAAAGTCCAGCCCGGCCGGAGCCGCACCGTGGGTTACGGCCGCCAGGGAGAAGTCCCGCAACTGGCTTTCCCGGCACAGGTACCGGTACAGTTCGGCTCCCCGGCAATGGGTGTCGTTCCAGGTAACCTCGCTGGTGATGATCATGTCCGGAAAGACGCTGCCCAGGGCAATGGCGTCGGACATCCGGTCCAGGATCCGGGCCGCGAAATAGAGGTGGGTCTGGGGGAACATGGGAAACCCCCTTGCCTGGTTTTTGGCGCGTCATTAATATCCTATTCCAGGCCGGTGCTTAAATCCCTTTTGCCGGACCGGGGGTGAAACTTTGAGTTCGATTAGGCTGGCCGGGTTGGTCAAGGGTAGCGTAGTGGACGGGCTGGGCATCCGGGTGGTCGTTTTTTTTCAGGGCTGTCCGCGGCACTGTCCCGGTTGTCACAACGAGGGCTTTCTTGCCGCTGACGGCGGGGAAGCGGTTGCGGCGGAGGATCTCGTGGCCAGGATCGGGGAAGGTGTCACGCCGCTGACCCGGGGCCTGACCATTTCCGGCGGTGATCCTTTTTTTCAGCCCCGGGGGCTTTTTTCTCTCTGCCGGGCCGTGCGGGAGAATTTTCCGAACCTGGACATCTGGGTCTATACCGGGTACTCGTACGAGGAAGTGGCCGGTCACCCGGTACTCCCCCTGATCGACGTACTGGTGGACGGGCCGTTCCTGCTGGCCGTGCGGGACTTGAGCCTGCCCTTCCGCGGCTCACCCAACCAGCGGCTGATCGATGTGCCCAAAACCCTGGCTGCCGGCCGGGTGGTGGGACTGGTTGTCGGCGAGGGAAGGGACTAAAGGAAAATATCGCCAAGGCCAATGCGGGAGAGTAGTTACTGCTGATATCCCTTATCGTTTGGAGTTGGAAAAGCCACATGGATATTTTTAAATACGGTCAAATAGAACTGAACCATCTGAAAAAGAAAGACAAAAAATTAGGAGTTGCCATCGAGCGGATCGGGATGATAGAACGTAAGGTCACTCCTGATTTGTTTGCCGCCCTTGTAAACAGTATTGTGGGTCAGCAAATCTCGATGAAAGCGGCTGATACTGTTTGGAACAGGATGAAGGAGCGCATCGGCGAGATAACGCCGCAGAGCATAGTCGCCGCCACGGCAGGGGAAATACAAAAATGCGGCTTATCCATGCGTAAAGCTGGGTATATAAAAGGGATCGGTGACGCTGTGGCGCAAGGGGAACTTGATATAGCGGAATTTCCCGAACTGCCCGACAGCGATATTATCAAGCGTTTGTCTTCCCTGAACGGCATCGGTGTCTGGACGGCCGAAATGCTGATGATTTTCTCAATGGAGCGACCCGATGTATTAAGTTGGGGTGATCTTGCTATCAGGCGGGGAATGACGAATTTATACAGCCTGAAAAAGCTGGATAAAGCAAAGTTTGAAAGATATAGGAAACGATATTCTCCCTATGGTTCAGTCGCATCACTATATCTTTGGGAGCTGTCGTCCGATTCTTCTGCAGGCCATCTTGTAAATCTAAGTGAAACATTGTGTGATGAAGGAGAAATATCGGAATAGGAAAAATCAGGAGTCTAACAGCGGAATATTATGCCGGAACTTAGACAAGGTTAAAGTATATTGATTCACTGTTAATTCTTGGCGAGCGGACCGAGGGGCAAGCCGCCGGTAACACCGGTGTGCTCCGGCCCCGGCGGGACTGGCAGGCGAATCTCATGGTATAATGTCTACAATCATGGAGACTAGATTTGAAACGTTCTCCGATCAACGAGGGGGTATCTGAGTTTGGAGCTTCCCGGCAACTGCCTGACCACGGCCATGGGTATCCTGCCCCACACCAGCATTGAAGCGGCTATGGATGTGGCCCTTTCCGTGGACATTCCCTTTTGGCCACAACTGCCCCATTACAGCTTCTACGAAGACATGTACGTGCAGGTCAGCGAGCACTTTCCCGGCATCGTCGCCGATGAGGAAAAGCTGCGTGTTCAACTGGAACTGGAGCGGTTTTACGCCGAGTTGCCGGCCTACATAGAGCGAGCGGATAACGACGCGTTTTTCCGGCTGTCACCCCGTTATTCGGCGGCCCTGGACGCCTTTTTAGCTAGGGACCTCTCGGGCTACCCGCTCATCCGGGGCCAGAGCATCGGTCCGATCAGTTTCGGCTTTAAAATCCACGATGAGGATTTGCGGCCGATCATTTACAACGATGAAATACGTTCTTTTCTCTACGATTTTATCGCCCGCAAGGCCAATGCCCAGTATCATCAGTTGCAGGCGGTCCACCCGCAGGCCTTTGTCTGGATGGACGAACCCGGGCTGGAGATCCTTTTCGGTTCTTTTACCGGCTACCCCTCCAGTCTGGCCAAGGAGGACTTCCGGGCCTTCCTGGGTCTCCTGGAGGGCCCGAAGGGCGTTCACCTGTGCGGCAACCCTGACTGGTCTTTCTTGTTAAGCGGTCTGGACCTGGACATCCTCTCCGTGGATATCTTCGGTAACGGACCTATCTTCGTGCGCTACACGGAGGAAATAGCCGCCTTCCTGGAGCGGGGCGGCCTCATCTCCTGGGGCATCGTGCCCACCCTGAGTGAGGAGTTGAGCGTTGAAGACCAGAAGACGTTGCTGGACCGGCTTTTGGGCCTGTGGGATTACCTGCACGAGCGGGGCATTGACCGGGAGAGGATAGCGCAGCGGGCCTGGCTGGCCCCGGCGCGCTGCTGCCTGGTGAACGCCGACGGCGACCGTACGGTGAACATGGCCTTTACGACCCTGCGGCAGCTGGCCGGCGTGGTCAGAGAACGGTTCGGCCTGCCGGACCGGGAGTCCGGGAAAGCGCAGGGCTGAGGAAAGACCGGGCCGGCGGGAAAAAGCCGGGCCGGCCACGCGGCCGGTCCGGCAGGGAAACTGCACCGGCGAAGCCGCCGGTGGGTTCAGACCCTTCAACCGCCGCCGGCAAAACCGACGGTTATGTTTCCGTCTTCGACTATTACGGGTACCTTCGTATCCCCGGTGAGCTGTTTGACCCGCGGAATCTGGTCGACCCGTTCGCTGAGGTTAATCTCCTCGATGGTGTACCGCTCGGCGCCGTAGTGTTCGAGGGCTTTGGCGCAGTATGGGCAGCCGGTCTTGGTATACAGGGTTACCTTTTTGCTCATATCTCTTCCCCCTTTCCTTTTTTCGGTCGGCCGCTTCCGTGCGGTTCTCCCCAACGGACGGCCAGTTCGCTTTCGATGCCGAGCAGGTCGAGCATCCGGCCGGTAAACTGGCGGGCCATGTCTTCGGTAGAAGACGGCTGGTGGTAGAAGGACATCACCGGTGGGGCGATGATGGCGCCGGCCCGGGCCAGGATAAGCAGGTTCTTCAGGTGGATGGCCGACAGAGGCGTTTCGCGGGCTGCCAGGATCAAACGGCGCCTCTCCTTCAGGGTAACGTCGGCCGCCCTGACCAGCAGGTTGTCGGCCAGACCATGGGCGATAGCGGCGCAGGTTTTCATGCTGCAGGGCACGATGATCATGCCGTCGTGCCGGAAGGAGCCGCTGGCCACCGGGGCGGTGAGGTCGTCCGCGGCATGGGAGAAGCTGGCCAGGGCGGCGACCTCCTGCGGGGTCAGCCGGCACTCCAGGGCCAGGGTCTCCGTGGCCCAGCGGCTCAGGATGAGGTGGGTCTCCACTTCCCGCACCGCCAATTCGCGGAGCAGCGTCACTCCCAGAACGGCCCCTGAAGCGCCGGTTATACCCACAACGATGCGCACTGGCTATTCCCTTCCTTTCTATGCTATTATCTTACCATGTAGAGGACTTTTTTTCCTGTTGGGCGGGAGGTTTTTTCCGTTGCAATCATACCGGGCGGATGCCGTGGTTCTGCGAACCAGGGAGCTCAACGAAGGAAACCGGCTGCTGATCTTGTTTTCCCGCTCCCACGGGAAAATTAAAGCCATGGCCTACGGGGCGGCCAAGCCCGGCAGCCGCAAGCGGGGGGCGGTACAGCCCTTCTGTTACTCGGATTTTCTCCTCTCCCGGGGCCGGGAATGGGACACCGTCAGCCAGTGTGAAACCAGGGAGATGTTTATCCGCATCCGGGACGACCTGGACCTGTTGAGTTACGCCAGCCATTTCAGCGAACTGGTCGACGTGTTCTCCCCGGCCGGCGAGCCCAACGAGCCCCTGTTCCTCCTGCTTCTGACAGGGCTGGGCCTCCTGGGCGACGTGGATCCGGAGCTGTTGGCCCGCTCTTTCGAACTGCGGGCTTTTGCCTGCATGGGCTACCGCCCGGAGCTGGACCACTGTGTCTCCTGTGGCGATAAAATAGAGGGGGGCCGGCTGGCCTTTGCCGCCGGGGCGGGCGGTGTGGTCTGCGGGACTTGCGCCCCGGGGCACCGGACGGTGTTACTGTCGCCGCAGGCCATGGCCGTGATGCGTTCGCTGACCCGGTTGCCCCCGGAACGGGTTGGCTTGTTGAAGGTGCCGGATTACACCCGGCAGGAAATCAAGACCGCCCTGCGACAATTCTGGGAGTATCACCTGGAGCACCGGGCCAGGTCGCTCAGCTTCCTGGAAGACCTTCGGCGACCCGGGCCGGGCGCATAAAAAGAAGGCGGGGCTGGCAAGCTGGTGGATGGAACCGCTAATTGGGACAAACTGATTGACCGGGGGTGGCATACGTGAGTGAGGAACTGGAAAAAATCGATATCTTGAGAAAACGCTTCAACGTCGGTTACCGGGAGGCCCGGGAGGCGCTCGAAAGCGCCGGCGGCGACCTGGTGGAGGCCCTGTTGCTTCTGGAGGAAAGGTCCACGGGTCCGGTCGGGGAGTTAGGGGAACGGGCGGCCGAGATGTGGGGCCAGGTCAAGGACGTCTGGCAGCGGGCGCAGGGGACCCGCCTCCGGGTTAAGGACGGGGAGCGGACCGTGCTCGAGGTACCGGCAACGATGGGGGCCCTGGGCATTCTGGGGGCGCTGGCCTCCAGCGAACTGGCCGTATTGGGGGCTCTCGGCGCCGTCGCCGGCATGGCCAAGAAATTCACTTTCGAAGTGGAGACGCCGGACGGAGAGAGGCTTGTCCCTGAGGATGAGCACGACCCCGGGGTCGGGGACACGAAGTAGAAGGCACGGTCACCCGGCGGCGGATAAGCTCCAGGCGGTTACCGCTGAGACCGGGCATCATGCCGGTGCCCGGTCTGTTCCTTCGTATGCCCCGCTTCCCGCCGGGTCCAACCGGTTGACCGGCAGACTAATCTACGGCTTGGCGGAGCGTTAAAGGGAAGCCGGGACCCGGCCATAGGCGGCTTCGAGAAGACTGACGCGCCATTTTTCTTCTCTGGTAGTCTCCGCCGCGATCTTCGCTCCATCCTCTTCCAAACGCCGCATGATGTCCCATCGCTCCTGGTAGGGCAGGCGGCAGAGAAGATTTTGAAAATAGGCCGCTCCTTTCACCATGAAAGCGAGGAAACTTCGGTAATCCTCGGCAGACCAGGTGAAGGGTACGTTCCACATTTCAACATCTTCCATGTTCTTCCCAAAGATCGTCTTCAGGAGGCCGACGGGCAATCCGTTGTGCTCGCCAAACGGCACCCTCAGGCGCTCGGCCATGTTTACCAAAGGGCGAAACCATGTAGCCACCACGGGGATTTCCCGCATGTCGAATTCGGGCGGAGGGCTCAGTGCGGAAATGAACCCCCCGGGTTTGGTTACCCGCACCATTTCGGCGACAGCCTTCGGGGCGTCGGTGAAATGGAGGGAATGGACAGCGATAGCCGCATCGAAGCTGTTGTCCGGGAAAGGCAGCTTCTCCGCCACCCCCCGCACAATTTCAACGTTCTTGATGCCGCGTTCGCGGCATTTTACGGCCAGTTTCTGCAGCAGGGCTACAGTGGGGTCCAGGGCTACGATCGAACCGTCCGGTCCCACCAGATCACAGAGGCCCAGATCCACCGTGGTCCGACCTGTGCCGGCGCCTATCTCCAGAACCCTCATGCCGCTTTGCAGGCTGAGCCGTTCGAGATATTCCCTCGTATTTTGGTTTGCATCAGGAAAGACGTGACCGCCGATCTTGTCATAATCCGTTTCGCCGAAGATTACCCACCGCTGGTTATCCGTTCGCCACTGAAATTCACCGGCTTCGCTGAGAATCCTGCGCAGTATTGCCAATAGGTGCAGACCGTGCGGGGTTAGGGAAAGCATGTCCCCCTCGCTGGCGTAAAGATCCTCTATCAGATCCATCCGCTGATACACAGCCAACTGCGCGGTGAGGACCAGGTTGGACCAAGGCCGATGAAGTCTGCCGAAAAGGAAGTCTTCTTTCTTCATTCGCCCGTAGTAGCTTATGGCGTTTAGATCTTCATGCGACGAGACGATGAAGAAAAATCTGCCCACTGCGGTCAGCATCTCCGGTTCGCCGGCTATGAAGCGGCTGAGACAGCTAATGGCGTCCTCCACTTCGGGCAGGTTCACTTTCCGGTGCCCTTTTTTCTTTTGGGCCGCGTAGAGAGCCATCGAGAAAAGGAGTTCGTGGAAAACACAACTCACATACTGCTCAGGCATCTGGTAGGCGGGAAAGATGGCTCTGGTGCGCAATGCCTCTTCGGGGCGACTTCGGCTTCCTCGCCGAACTGCTCCTCCTTTTCCCCGTTCATCCAGGTGTCGAGGACCACTCCCTGGGCCAGCGCACGCTTGACCATTTGACCGGTCTCCGGGTCGGCCAGCCGCTGGAACACCACACGGTTAAGGTCATAATCAACCACGTATCACTACCCCCAAAGGATGGCATTATACCAAGGGAAGGTGCTATCTCCGTCAGATAGCAGGATTGGGCAAATGCGTCAGAAGGTTCTTCCTTCGATCGCCATATATTTTTGTATTCTGTATAAAGCGGCAAACTCCTCCACCACATCTGAAATCCGGAAGGCGCGAGACCAATACCCAGGCATTCATCCGGTTCCTCCGAGGAGGGCTGGCCGGCCCCAGCCCTGCCCCAGAGCCGCCCCGGCGTGGTCCGCCTAAACTTCACGGCGCCGATCCTGATGGAAACATGGAAACATGGAAACATGGAAACATGGAAACAGACGGTTCTTGACGGGCCGCCGCCTTATGTGTTAAATTACTCGTTAAGTGGATAAACCAAAGGCAATGAGGAAAAGAGTAGTCGGATGAGCCTTGACAGAGAGCCGTAGCACGGTGCGATTACGGCAGGGCGGGGCCGGTGAAAGGCGTTTCCGAGCCGCAGGAGGAAAGCCCGGCGCATGTCCTGGTGAGTAAAGCCTGCCTTTAGAGAGGGCCGCTATGCGGTCAAGCAGGGTGGAACCGCGGGAAAACCTCCCGTCCCTGGCAGCGATGCCGGACGGGGGGCTTTATTTTTTGGGGAGAGGAGCAAAAGGCCTTTGAATTTTCAACAACTCATCATGGCCCTGGAGTCCTTTTGGGCCGGACAGGGCTGTCTGTTGCAACAGCCCTACGATGTGGAGAAAGGGGCGGGAACCATGAATCCCGCCACCTTCCTGCGGGCGCTGGGACCGGAGCCCTGGCGGGTGGCTTACGTGGAGCCCTCGCGGCGGCCCACGGACGGCCGCTACGGGGAAAACCCCAACCGGCTGCAGCACTACTACCAGTATCAGGTAATCTTGAAACCCTCGCCGGACGATGTCCTGGAACTATACCTGGCCAGCCTGAAGACTATCGGCATCGACCAGGCGGAGCACGACATCCGCTTCGTGGAGGACAACTGGGAGTCCCCCACCCTGGGGGCCTGGGGCCTGGGCTGGGAGGTCTGGCTGGACGGTATGGAGGTGACCCAGTTCACCTACTTCCAGCAGTGCGGGGGGCAGGACTGCCGCCCGGTGAGCTCCGAGATTACGTATGGCCTGGAGCGGCTGGCCATGTTCATCCAGGGGGTGGAGAGCGTCTACGACATAACCTGGGCGGACGGCGTCTCGTACCGCGACGTGCATCACCGCGGCGAGGTGGAGCATTCCCGCTATAACTTCGAGGAAGCCGACACCAGCCTGCTATTCAAACTTTTCGAGATGTACGAGCAGGAAGCCAGGAGGATCCTGTCCTCTTCCCTGGTGCTGCCCGGTTACGACTACGTGCTCAAGTGCTCCCACACCTTCAACCTCCTGGATGCCCGGGGGGCCATCAGCGTCAGCGAGCGCACCGGCTACATCGGCCGGGTGCGGAATCTGGCGCGGCTGGCCGCGCAAGAATACGTGAACCAGCGCGCAGAGATGGGCTATCCGCTTTTGAACCGGGGGGTGAGCTGATGGCCACCTTTTTACTGGAGATAGGCACCGAGGAAATGCCGGCCCGCTTCATCAGCGCGGCCATGGCTAGTCTTTCGGAACTGGCGCAGGCCCGCCTGGCGGAGGAGAGGCTGATCTGCGGGCCTGTCAGAACTGCGGCCACACCACGCCGTCTGGCCCTGCTGGTCGAAGACCTGCCTGACCGGCAACCGCCCCTGGTACGCGAGGTCAAGGGGCCCGCGGCCAAAGCGGCCTTTGACGAAGATGGGCGGCCGACCCGGGCTGGGGCGGGCTTTGCCAAAAGCCAGGGTGTTAGGATCGAAGACCTTGTGGTCCGGCCGGGCACCCACCCGAAGGGTGGGTCGGGGTCGGGAACGGTGGACTATGTCTTTGCCATCCAGGAAAAGGCCGGGCGGCCGCTTACGGACGTGCTGCGTGACGTCGCCCCGGCCCTCATTACCTCGCTGTCCTTTCCCAAGCCGATGCGCTGGGGCTCCCTGGAGTTCCCTTTCATCCGTCCCATTCGCTGGCTGGTCGCCCTCCTGGATGATGCGGTCGTGGACTTCGAACTGGCCGGTTGCCGGGCGGGGCGCCGGACGTACGGACACAGGGTTTTGGGGCGGGCGGTGGAACTGGCCCACGCTGCCCAATATTTCGAGCGACTGCGGGAGATTTACGTCATCGCCGACGTAGAGGAGCGCCGGGAAACCATCCTCCGGCAGATCCACGCCCTGGCCGGGGCGGCCGGCGGCAGCGTGCGGGAAGATCCGGACCTGCTGGAGGAAGTGAACAACCTGGTGGAGTACCCCACCGCCCTGGCCGGCCGGATCGAGGAGGAGTATCTCTCCCTGCCCCGGGCGGTGCTGATAACCTCCATGCGGGAACACCAGCGGTATTTCCCGGTGGAGATGCCCGGTGGTTCGCTGGCGCCTCTTTTCATTACCGTGCGCAACGGCTCGGCCGACCACCTGGACACGGTACGGACGGGGAACGAGCGGGTGCTGCGGGCCCGCCTGGCCGACGCCGCCTTCTTCTACCGGGAGGACCTGCGCCAGCCCCTGGAGAGCCGGGTGGAGGACCTGCGTAAGATAGTCTACCTGGAAGGGCTCGGCACCCTCTACGACCGGACCAGGCGCATCGGGGAACTGGCCGGCAAAATTGCCGGGGCCATGTCCTTGACCGGACAGGACTTAAAGCACCTGGAGCGTGCGGCAACGCTGGCCAAGGCCGACTTGACCACGGCCATGGTCTACGAGTTCACCGAACTGCAGGGGACCATGGGCCGGGAATACGCGACGGCGGGCGGGGAGCACCCGGCGGTGGCCCAGGCCATTTACGAACACTACCTGCCGCGCTTTGCCGGCGACGAACTGCCGGCCAGCCCGGCAGGATGCGCGCTGGCCCTGGCCGACAAGCTGGATCACGTAGCCGCCATCTTCTCCCAGAACCTCCTGCCCAGCGGTTCCCAGGACCCCTATGCCCTGCGCAGGCAGGCCCTGGGCGTGTGCCACATCGTTTTGGCCGGGGATTTCCACCTGTCCCTTTCCCGCCTGGTGGCCTGGACTTTTGAAGGCCTGGCCGGTTTTTCCTTCAAGCTGGAGGAGCAGGTCGCGCAAACAGAGGTCCTCGAGTTCTTCCGGTCGAGAGTGCGCGGTCTTTTCCTCGAACGGGGCCTGTCCTACGACACGGTGGAAGCTGTTTTGAGTTACGGTTGTGACGACATAGCCGACGTCTGGGCCAGGGCGGCTGCGCTGCAGGACTTCAGGGCCGGGCAGGAATTTACCTCGCTGATGGCGGCTTATGCCAGGCCGCACCACCTTTCCAAGGACGCCCCGGCCGGGCGGGTCAACCCATCCCTGTTCCGGGATCCGGCCGAAGAGGATCTTTACCGGCGGTGCCTCGCTTCCCGCATGGAAGTGGAGCGGTATATGGCCGGGGCCGACTACGGACGGGCCCTTGGGGCAATAGCCGGTCTGGCTGGTCCGGTGGACAATTTCTTCAACGCGGTCATGGTTATGGTGGATGACCCGGAATTGAAGCAAAACCGGCTGGCGCTTCTGCAGGAGGTGGCCGCCCTGACCGCTTCAGTGGCCGATTTGAGCCGCCTGGCCGGCTAGAAGGTCGGTTAGGCCCGAACCGGCAGGAAAACGGTCTTTGAAGATATAAATATAATCTGAGTTTACCAGGGCGCCATAATTGGGATTGGCGCGGGGGATGACAGAATGGAATTGAACCGGAGACAGGAAATCATTCTGGATATCGTCAAACGGGAAGGGCCCATAACCGGCGAGCATATTGCCGAGCGGCTGAACCTTACCCGGGCTACCCTGCGTCCGGATATGGCCATTCTGACGATGGCCGGCCTGGTGGAAGCCCGGCCCAGAGTCGGCTACTACGTGAGCAACAAGCCGCGCGGCCGGCTGGAGATGGAGCACCTGCACCGCGTCCGGGTGGGTGATATAAAGTCGGTACCGGTGGCGGTTATGGAGAATTGTTCCGTGTACGACGCCGTGGTAACCATCTTTATTGAAGATGTGGGGACTCTCTTTGTAGTACGGGAGGGGGGAATTCTGGAAGGAGTCGTATCGCGCAAGGATTTTCTGAAGGTCGGTCTGGGGGGCCAGGACATGCACAAGCTGCCCGTCGGTGTAATCATGACCAGGATGCCCAACGTGGTCATGGTCGAACCGGAGGAATCGGTGTGGCAGGCGGCCCAAAAGATAATAACCCACGCCGTGGATGCCCTGCCGGTGGTCCGGCCTGCCGGTGGGGAAGACGGACATGCGGACTACGAGGTTATCGGCCGGTTGAGCAAAACGAACATTACAAGGCTTTTCGTTGAATTGGGAGGAAGAGGTTAGGTTAGGAGGTGTCTTGATATTTCCATTTCCAATGTGAGACCGGTTTTGACCATCGTTTCCGATTCCATCGGCGAGACGGCGGAGTTGGTTGTCAGGGCGGCGGCCAGCCAGTTTGACGGCGGCATGGTGGAGATCCGCCGCGTACCCTACGTCAGCGATCTTCAGGAAATACCGGAGATTGTGGAGGCAGCTGCTTTGAGCGGCACCTGCCTGATCGCCTATACCCTGGTGCTGCCGGAGATGCGGGAGGCTTTGCTTCGGGAAGCTGCGCTTCGCAACCTGCCCGTGGTGGATATCCTGACTCCCATGGTGGAAACCATGGCCCGGGCTTTTGCCCGGCCGCCCCGGCTGGAACCCGGTCTGGTGCGTCGCCTCGACGACGAGTACTTTCGCCGGATGGAAGCCATCGAGTTTGCCGTCCGCTATGATGACGGGAAGGATCCGAGGGGCATCCTGCACGCCGACCTCGTGGTCATCGGCGTGTCCCGCACCTCCAAGACTCCGCTTTGTATGTACCTGGCCCATAAACATGTCAAGGCAGCCAACGTACCCCTGGTACCCGAAGTCTCGCCCCCGGAAGAGATTTTCCGCCTGCCGCCTCACCGCCTGATCGGCCTGACCATTGATCCCAATCAGCTGAACGGGATCAGAAGCGAGCGGTTACGGGCTCTGGGTCTCGTGGACAGCGCCGACTACGCTTCCCTGTCCAGGATTTTCAAAGAACTGGAATATGCCCAGGCAGTTATGAAAAAGGCCAATTGTACCATTATCGATGTAACCAGTAAAGCGGTCGAAGAAACCGCCAGCCGGATACTAGAGATATATTACAGGGGGGAAAGGCATGTCGGGTAAGTACGTCTACTTTTTCGAAGAGGGCCGCGCGGACATGAAAGCGTTGCTGGGGGGCAAGGGAGCCAACCTGGCGGAAATGACCAATATCGGGTTGCCCGTCCCGCCGGGGCTGATCATAACC